>JBPCQG010000140.1:0-8492 GCA_050998315.1 Chitinophagaceae bacterium | reverse complement strand
CTCTGTTAGTGCTGTTCTATCAACTTCCTTTTTTACCGTACTAAAACCTAGGAAAGGATCTTTTTTAAGCTAGCCACTTCTTAAACAACGGTGAATGATTTTTCTAAAATTGCTTAAATATTTTATGGTTGAGTTGTGGTTGCATTTATGGACATTTTTTAGCCAAAATTCATATTCGGTGATAAATTCAAAATCAAGTTTTGTAATATCTATATCGGTCAATGAGTACCTTTCTTTTAAAAACGATTCCGTGTGCTTGTAGGAAGTGCCATATCTTTTTATAGTAGAAGGAGAGTATTCACGGTCTACCAGGGCTCCTATTTGATCATTATGATGCTTAAATATTTGCATCAACATGTGCTTTGGACTGGCGTCCTCCTTTCCCAGAATATTGTTTTTAATATTATCTGCTGTGATTGGTTTATCTATTTCTATTAATTTTCTTTTTGCTTCAAAAACTGTATGTTGTAGTGCATCAAGATAACCATTAACGTTTTTACGAAATCGCTTTTACCGGATAACCTGCCCATACTAACATTCCATTTGTCAGGACTACATTTCCTTTTCGTATTAATTTCACAATACAGACCATTGATGGTTATACGCATATAAACCGTTTGTTCTCCTTCCTGATTTGTATTTTCTTTTTTAAGGTGAAAGAATAACCCAAAACTCTTTTCCATTACATCTCATTTAAAGGTTATAAAATTACATTTAAGCTGATTGCCAAAACATAGTTGCTCTCTTATAAAATGTTAATAGGTAAAACTTATGTAAAGTTGCAGGAGTAAATGGTAAGGTTAAGTATAACTCCACGAATCACTCCAGCTACTTATTGATAAAGTGAGGTAAAAAAATTCCCGCAAACACTTGATTTTGCAGGAATTCTTACTCATCGTAATTTAAAATAACTAATAAAAGTGGAGCTGAAGGGAGCCCAATCGAACCCCTGATTTCACTTTTACAATTTATTTCATCGATCAAGGTAGCATAGGACTTTTTTTAAAACAAAACCCGGATGGGATCTTTTCAGCGGGGTATCCGCTTCCATCAGGCAGCCGGTGAATAAAAGAATATATATATATTTAGTGTTGTTTATGCTACTGCTGTAGAGAATGCATAGTTGTAATATTCTTACAAGGAAAGAATATCACCTTTAAAATATTTTTATTCGTTGGGTAATACAATCTTATTAAATGTTCTTAAAACCTTATAATCAGGATCAATATTTACAGTTTCAACTTTGAAGTTTGTTCTAACTTTAAAATGCATACTACGATTATTTATGAATAAGGTTTTAATTATTGATTTTTTTTCTCCCTTTAGCTCCAATTCAATGTGACAAGTATAAAATGGTGCAGGTTGTTCAATAATCCCTTGTACATACTTGCGGGTTTGTTTTAATTCTTTTATTTCAAATGTGGGTGCTCCCATCCGCTCAAACCACTGTTCAAAAAACCAAGAAAGCTTATTTCCAGTTTTTCTCTTAATCGTTGTAACAAATTCATTCCATGTTATTTCTCTAAAAGCATATTTTTCTGTAATGGAATACATAATTTTTTGAAACTGATTTCTGCCAATTTCCCGGGATAGCATATCAAAAACAATAAAACCTTTTGTATAAGCTAAACGCCGTCCGTTTTCTCCAAATAAACTATCTAATCTTTGATCTTTTCCAGCTTCTGCAATTTTGAAATACCCTTCAGCACTAAATTCAGTTGTGTAGTTGGGTAATCCCGTTTTGCGATATTGCTTTGCAAAGTCTTCACCTTGTACTTTTTCCACAACACGCAATGAACCATATTGCGCTAACGCTTCTTCTGTAAATCTTCCTTTTTTCCCTGTCAGTGATACTTTGAAGGGAAACCATAGATGCCCCAGTTCATGTGCTATATAGGGTATGGTAAGCCTAAACTCAGGAGCATTAAAGACCCCACTACTAGCAAGAAAAAATCCTTCTAGAGCAGCTCCACTAAACTTTGCTTTATTGGCTATTTCAGAAGGCACTTCAACCAGTGCCAGTTCATTAAAAGGGTATGGACCAAATTCTTGTTGTAATATCTGTATGGTGTTTGAAAGTCCTTTTAAGTATTCATCAATATTTTTTCTTTCTTGTAAAATATAAGCTGTTACGGGTACATTTCCAGCTTTACTCACTTGGATGTATTTTCCAGATGCAAATCCGAAATACGATTTGTTTTTTACTTCAAAAGTAAATATGCCCTGCTCTTCTTCCTGAGGAGAAGATTTTCGTATACCTGTA
This sequence comes from Chitinophagaceae bacterium, assembly GCA_050998315.1. Classification (GTDB taxonomy): domain Bacteria; phylum Bacteroidota; class Bacteroidia; order Chitinophagales; family Chitinophagaceae; genus Ginsengibacter. Next base: position 6,229 of record JBPCQG010000140.1, on the reverse strand, counting down.
GCACAAACTTTATTACCAACGGGGACAGAAAATGCAGAGTTCCTACACCTTTGTCATTATTTCTTTTAAGAAGGGGGTACCAATTAGTTCCCCATGCAGTTGCAAATGAACATTCTGGTCCTATATAAAATTGATATGCTGCTTGTTGTCCTCCCCAATATGAAAATTTTATACGAATGTCTTTACCCGCCGGAATTGGATTTTCAAATTGAATTATATATTCCCTATTTTCATTAGAAGTCTTTTTTGCTATTAATTCTACTTTTTCATTAGAAGTTTTGGGTTCAATTACATCTACTTTAATATCCTTCATTAAATCACTCATTATTAAACTTAATTCAGAAGTAATTGTGTCATTTGCTGGTATTAATACTTCGCCAGATACTATTAACTTATAATCGTTTGGTAATAATTTTATTGTTAATTCGTATTGTGGATCGAGTAGTTTAGTCTTTTGAGAATATAAAGTTTGCGCAGCCAAACAGAAAAAAAATAACAGTTTTATCTTAGATGCGACCATAGTTTGAATTTTAATAAGTAGGATCGTAAACGTATAAAATGTAAATGTAAATTTGTATAACCAGGTTGACCAGCTTGTACAAATTGATATTAAATTAATCAGATGTTTACTATAACATATTGTTTTTAATTTGGGCAATGAAATTAGAGAGAGGGCAATATTACGGGCATAAAATAAAATCTCTTAATGTTAATGGTATAATACTAACCCAAACTGCCTACAGGCAAAAGGAAAGTATTCCTCAGCATTATCATCTAAACCCTTATTTCTGCTATGTTTTGCAAGGAGGTTATCTGGAACGGTCATTAGATAAAGAACTTATGTGTGAAAGTGGTGATTTACTTTTTCATGCCGCTAATACAGAACATAGTAATTGCTTTTCACATACCTCTTCTTTATGTTTCAATATTGAATTAGAAAAACAGTTTACCAAAAAATTTTTCCAAACTGACTTTAGTGGTGGTTCTATTTTTAAAATAAAAGAAAGGGCGACCGAAGTCTCGATGTTAAAACTATTATATGAGATGAATAATTCTGATGGCTTATCTCATCTGATGATTGAAGGTTTAATACTTGAAGCATTTGTTCAATTAAACAGAAGTAAGGAGAAATTTATTCCTTTTTATTTAAAAACAGTTTTAGAATATATACATGAAGAATACACAATCAATCCTACACTTTCTCAAATTGCTGAAGTTGCTAATACGTCTCCGGAGCATCTTGTAAGAGAATTTAGAAAGAAATTCAATACCACAATTGGTATGTACGTACGACAAATAAAAATTAAAAAGGCATGTGAATTTTTATCTTTGACAAATAAAGAAATTTCTTCAATAGCTTTTGAACTTGGCTTTTCTGATCAAAGCCATTTCACCAAGGTTTTTAAAAGTATAACTGGTGTAACTCCATTTCAATATCGTTCAAAAATATAACTAAATGGCTTTCTTTCTCCATTCCCACCGGGTCTCACTCTTTGTGATATTTCTCAATACTTCTATTTTAAGTTATTCCAATCTGTAAATATCTTTTGCTGCTTTGGTGTAATATTTTTAAGAGGAGTTATACGAGCAATGGAAACATTATAACCCGATACAGTTACAATAATTTTTATTATTTCTGAATTACGGTTGATTATAAATTCTACTTTATCGCCTACCTGCAGGTTGCGTTGTATATTTCTAAAAGTTTGATTGGCAACGGGCAAATTATTTACAGAAACAACTTTATCTCCTGTATGCAAGCCTGCCTTGCCCCAGCAACTCTCAGGGTTAGTTATTCCAATACTGAATGCAGTGTCCCCGGTACGGCGATAAATAAATATATCAAGATCAGGAGATGGCTTCCCACTTTCATCAAGAGACGGTTTCCATGTAACATTTACTTGCTTGCCTATCAATCCCAGATATTGATTAAAACTCAGTGTGCTTGCATTATATACATGCAATTGAAAAAATGAATTCACATCACAGTCGCAAATATCTTTTACTGTTTGTTCAATGTCTTTTGCATAAAAGCCTTTGGCTTCAGGAAAGCGATAAAACATTTTTCGCATAACATCATCAATTGAACGTTTACCATTAGTTGCATCTCTTACAATGAAATCCAGCATAGCGCCAAGCACTTCCCCCTGAAGATGCACACTTAAATAATAATCGCCGAGCCCGCCGGGTTGCGCATTTGATTCAAGGCTTGATCTTTCAGGAGATATTTTTGCATTGCCGGGATTTGAAAAATATCTTTCAATTAATTTTTCTAAGTGAACAATTCTTGTTGAATCATAGGTTGCCAATTTTGCACGCCTTAACAAAAGATCGGAATAAAATATTGACATTCCTTCGCTCCACCAAAGCCCACCTGCTTTTTCCTGAGGACCGAAATTCAATTCGGAATATTGGGCAGGTCGTAAATTCACTAAGTTCCATGTGTGAAAATATTCATGAGCAATTTCACTGTTTATATCCGCAATATCTCTTTCATACGTTGCGCTGGGAAGACCAATAGTAACTGAGGTGCTGTGTTCCAATGCACCATATGCTCCATCCTGAAAAAGAAATGTATAATTTTTATAAGGGATCGTATCAAATAATTTTACTGCTTCCTTCACGATCTTTTTTACATTATTTACCAGTAATGCTGTGTCAAATAATGTTGCGTTGGGCAACTGCCAGTAAATAATTTTGTGCGGCACTTCTTTAACTAAAAAGTTCCAGCTTAAAAATTTGCCAACTAATACAGGGCAATCCATTAAAGCTTTTGCATTTGGAGCATAAAAAATTTTAGGATCATTTGTTGCCTGAAGTCCTGTTGCAATGTTCCCAACTCTCCGGGAGTAGAAAAGTAATATGTGATGGGATATGCAATTGTTCAACCATGTACATAAAGGAGTGCATATCTCCCACCATTCCGCCTGTTGAAGAAAGAAATGGATGCCATACTGGTCGTTGCGTTCCGGTGAAAGAAGGAAGATGAATTCTGTATTTTATAGTTACATCTTTTGAATCTCCGGTTATCCGCCATAGAGCGCTGTCTTTTCTCACAAAATTTATTTTTCCTGATGATTGAACATTGAAATTTTCTACAAACCTCCAGTAGCGATCATCATATTCTTTATGAGTTGCCATGGCAAGATGAAAAGTTTTAGGCGCATTGGTGATATGGATTTCCACATCAAAACCAGAAAGATTATTTGTATCTACCTTCAACGTATATCCAATAACTGCTTGAGATATGGCATAACGGATGTCAATAGTATCTGCTGGATATTTCAAGGTGTCTTGTCCAAGAGCAGAAAATGCCAACACAACCAAAACAAGAATGGCAAAGTTTTTTTTATACAAAATAATTATTTGAATGTTTTTGAAAAATATATGATTTTTATCTCGACACAGTAGCCAATGTCGTTACTTTTCCGACACTGCTAATTTTCCGAACTCTTGGTATATACGCAGTGCGAACTTCTAAATCCGAAGCAGCGACATCATGCCATTCCAGCACATATACTTCGCCATTAAACACTGCAACACCAGTTGTTGTCCATGGACTTGGTTCTTGCAAAATGGTGCTGACTACACCTTGAGGTGAAATTTTGAGGACACTACGGCTACCAGTTGCAGCCACATAAATAAATCCCTGTGCATCAACAGCCAATCCTCTGCAATAAGAAGGCAAGGTTTCCAACGGCAAATCGTTAGCAGCTTTGCCAACGAAAGTTGCAATAATAGATACTGTTCCGTTCATCGTAATCTTTCGGATTGTGTTGGCATTGGCATTGCTCGCCTCGGTGATGTATATAGAGCCGTCCTGTCCGGCAGCTATACCACTGGTGGACTCAAATATTTTATCACTTGCCAGAACCGATTCTTTTCCTTCAGGTGTTCTCCTTATGATACTTGCCAAACTATGTATATAGTCGGCATAGTAAATATTTCCGTCTTTGTTAACAACAAGGGGAAACTTGGGGCACATAATAAGAGCAGGTTTAGAGCTTTGTGCTGTCACTCTTTCAAAATATTCCCCAAAGTTTTTCTGTGATTCTGCGAAGTATCCAATCGGGTCAATAGTCATCCAATGAAATTTAGATGCGGGTATATATGTGAGTTTACCTTGTGTATCAATCTTCCAAACACCTTTGCCAGTGTCGGTAAAGAAAACATTTCCATATTTATCAACCACAATGCCAGAGCCAGGATGAGCAGATGCTGTCATTCCAAAAAGAAGGAACGTTAGCAAGCTGAATAAAAAAATGATACGTTTCATAATAAATATTTTATTTGTACAAGGTAGTTGTAATCTATTCTAAGAAAATAATAGTTACATGAAGAGATGGTAAGCCTTGATGAAATGCGATTAATGAAGTCGCTTAAAATGGAATACAACAATTGAATGGATTTTAATTCTCCAAGAGCTACCCGTATTTTAGAATGCCTTTAGTTGTGTGCTTATGCTTACTCTTGTAAAATCCAATCAAGGCAAGCGTTCCGTCTGCCAGCCTATTGCCAAACCTGTTGTGCGTTCGTTTTTATGTCTGTCCTAAAGTGTATGTCAAAGAAACAAGACCTGTTGAAAATTTTTTTGTGTCAACAAGTGTAAGATTAATTCTGTCTTTAATGTTACTGAATAAAGGCTTACCACCGCCAAGTAAAATAGGATGAACAGCTAATGATAATTCATCAACTAATCCTAAGTTCAGTAATGATGTCGTAAGTCCTGCACCACCAAACAGCCAAATGTCTTTCCCTTTTTCCTTTTTAATTTTTTCAACTTTAGCTTTTATGTCGCTGTTTATTAATGTAGCTCCGTGTTTTACTTTGTCAAGTGTATTTGAGGAAATATACTCTTTCAATTTTGGAAAACCGCTGCCACCCGTGTCACCCATAGCCAAAGTCATTTCGTAAGTTTTTCTTCCAAGAAACATTGTGTCAATTCTTTTAAAAAAATCGGAAAGTCCATAGTCTTGGTCAGTAAAACACCAATCATACTCACTATTGGGTCCTTCAATAAGACCATCTAAGCTAACTGCAACTGATAATATTACTTTTCGCATAATAAATGATTTTTATGGAGCAAAGATGGCATGCTGTAATAACTATAAATTGGAAAAAACGGACATTCAATAAACAATTTTCTTGGACACAATTAATTCTTTAGGGGTCAACCCGGTAAATTCTTTACAGTCATGTATAAAGTGAGCTTGGTCGTAATAGCCACTTTCGTATGCTATCTGTGTCAGGTTATTAGCAGTTTTATTTTTTAAATTTTCTAACGAATAAATAAATCTGTTTATTCGTGAAAACTCCTTGGGTGATAACCCTAAATTCGCTTTAAACTGCCTGCTAAGCTGACGCTGGCTTATGTTAGTTTTCTTGGATAAAACTTTAATAGGAATTTGCCCTTTATACAGATTAATTTGCCAAAGGCAGTATTCATATTCATCATTATTTTTAAATCTATCATGAAGTAGTTTCTGAAGAAATTGCTGAATAGCTAATACTCTTTCATTATTATTTTTACACCTTGTAATTTCCCTTTCAAACTGATAGTCTTTAGTATTCCACAAATCGGCAAGGTTAATGGTGTAGTCAGATAATTCCTTCATAGGGAGTTTGAAAAAATTATAAGCAGCGCCCGGTTTAAAACATACAGCAATCCAGCAGGAATTTGGATATATTTCAACATCCATATATTTACGCATTCGGCTCGTTACAAAACTTCCTGAGCTGTTAAAAGGTGCAGTGGATTCAATTTTGACAATTGTATCATTAGCAAAATTGAAGAATACTTCAACACATGTGTCAGGTAAAACTCTGAATGTTGATTTGGCATTATCATCACCAGAATATTCAATAGAACAAATCGCCTTTATATAAGATTGTAGTGATGGAATAATATTGTAAAGCTTTAATTTCATGACTGTTCATTTATTTAGAGTGTCGTTTTAATGACGCACAACGGTTTCGGGCTTTGCGTTCGAGCGGGTTTCGGAGCACAAAGTTTCAGTTTATTACTAAAGTTTATTAGAAGCACAAAGCTCCAAGTTGGCAAGTCAGCCCGCCTGACGCAAACCCGTGTTACCAGTACTGCTTTTCCGTTGTTACTTTGCTTTCATTTTATTTCCTTTTGCATCGTGAGTTACTTCTACCAGTCCAAGTTTTTCCATTAATGGCGGAATATACATTCCAACTCGTCCACGAAGTCCCTTTTTTAGTCCGT
>JBPCQG010000235.1:0-4195 GCA_050998315.1 Chitinophagaceae bacterium | reverse complement strand
ATACATCCCAGCTTGTCCAATGGCTTTCATCATTATAAGTGCCCATGTAGCCATCGCTTTTTTGTGAGGCTATCAATTGTTGTGCTGTACGATCAATTTGTATTTTTAATTCGGGATCTTTTGTGTTAAGATAGGTGTTACAAGCGGCTTCTAAAAACTTGCCTACATGTTCTCCAATCCAGGGATGCGCTCCGGGTTTATTTATGTAACCAGCAAGCAAAGCTGCTTCATCAACTTTATGCAAACGTTCGTCTTTGTTGGCTTTCAGCTTATCGCCCAACCAACCCTGTATTGTTTGGTTTTCCAATGATGCAGAAGTAAAATATTCTTTAACCTTGTTTGCTATGAGTGGTTGGGTTGTTTTATAAGCAATGTTTGAGTAACCATATTCTGCATTGCGCTTAGCAATATAATTGAATGAAGGAATTGAAACTGCATATTCAATTTTTAAAAAAGGACTTGCAGAGCGATATGGAAAATTAAAAACATTTTCTCCCGGCTTTAAAGTTATTTTATTTTGAATAGTTTTTAAAACCTGCTGATTAGCATCAATAAATTTGGTACTGATATTTGCCTCAATCTCTTTGGTTAATTGGTTTTGAACAACACAATTATAAACAGCCGCTTTATTAGTTACCTGCTCCTTTGGGGTAACATCTTTTTGGCTGGATGAAATTAAAAAAATTACATCGGGCGTAGCTGAACGGATGTTTGGCTTTTCACCAACACTGCTTCCATTGCCCCTATGCAATATGCGAATGGCAATGGTGTTTTCTTTGTCCCATAAAATATCGTTTGCAGGCAACAGGTAAGCTCTTTTTAAATCGCCTGAACTTGTTGAACCAATCGACTTCCCATTCAGGTATGCTTCATCTTCCCCTTTAATTTTTCCTATATACAAAGCGAGCGCACCCGTTTTATTTAGTTCATTTTTTAATGAAGAAGGAATAACTATTTTTTTACGCAGCCATATATAATGACTTGCAGAATTAGACAAGGCATTCTTATCCCATTTCAATGCACCTGCATCGAAAATTTTCCAGTCTGCATCGTTAAAGATGTATGAGGGATATTCTTTGTTATCCCCTTGCGCAAACTTCCATTCACCATCTAATATAAGCTTTTGGGCATGGCTGAACTGACATTGAAAGATGATCAAAAAGAGTAAAGTGATATTTTTAAAGTTTTTCATTTACCAAAAAGTTATATGATGTTTTATAAATGTTTCTTCTTTTTTTATTCTCCATAATTAAAGCTGATGCAAGCACGGCAGTACAAGAGTCCGCAACGAAAGCCTTATCAGGGCTTAATTGTTGGGTACAGAAAAATTAAATCCTGCATAATTAATGTGTTACAAATTATAGTTTCATTTATAACCCTGATAAAATCAGCAGTGTCAATCCCGCCACAAAAAAGAAGAACATTGCTGTTACTAATGCGTTCGTTCCCTTCGGTGAATTTTTAAATTCTTTCCAGATAAATACGCCCCACAGAGCAGCAATCAAAGTTGCTCCTTGTCCCAACCCGTAAGAGATGGCAGGACCGGCTTTACCGGCTGCAATCAAATTAAAAGAGTTGCCAAGCCCCCATATTAAGCCACCCAAAATACCCGTGGAATGTGTGCGAAAATTACCACGGAAATATGCGGCATAACTGGTAGGCTCTCCAACAAAAGGCTTCTTAATTAGAATGGAATTAAAAAGAAAATTGCTAAGGAAAATACCAACTGAAAAAATAAACACTGCAGTGTATGGTGTCATCTTTCCTGCGGCAGGTGAAACAAAATTTTCAAGATCCATAGAGGCTGCTATGAAGCGATAAAACAAAGACATGAGCACACCTGCAACCAATGAAAGAACGATACCTTTTGAAGAAACTGTTTTAGCGCCTGCCTCTTTTTTGCGGTAAGCGGCAGCGTTAAATAATATGGCAACCACCACCATTGCCACACCGGCAAATAACAATACAGAATTGCCTTTTTGATCGGCTGAATAATTTACAATTACACCCAGCACCAACGCAATACCAATACCCACGGGAAAGGCAACAGCCATACCTGCAATTGCTATAGCCGCCGACAATAAAATGTTGGCGGCATTGAAAATTACACCGCCTATTAATGCACTTCCAATGTTGGATGAACTTGCCTGCTTTAGATCGCTTATAAAACTTCTGCCCTCATCTCCCATGCTGCCTAACGTTAATGCAGAGATGATGGAGAACAATAAAATTCCAATTACATAATCCCAATAAAATAGTTCGAACCTCCAGCTTTTGGCAGCAAGCTTTTGCGTGTTTGCCCACGAGCCCCAGCACAACATTGTAATCACACAAAAGAGAATGGCAGTTGAATAAGATTGAATGATGAACATGGTTTGATTTTTTATTGATCAATTTGATAACTGTACGGCGCTGATGATTGAGCGCCCATTTGTGTTACTGAAAAGGCTGCAGCTTTGCAGGCAAATTCCACCGCTTCTTTCCAACATTTATTTTTTGATAATGCTACTGGCAATGCACCATTGAAAACATCGCCTGCTGCTGTGGTATCAATGGCTTTTACTTTACATGTTTCAATTATACCTTTAAAGCCGCCGGTATAAACGTAGGCGCCTTTGCTGCCCATGGTGATAATAATATTAATGACACCTTTTGTTTTTAGAACTTCTGCTGCCTGCTTTGCAGTTTCTTCGTTGGTAACTTCAATGCCTGTAAGGATTTCAGCTTCAGTTTCGTTGGGTGTTATCAAAAAAAGTCCTTCATATATTGATGATGGTATGGCTGCTGCCGGTGCAGGGTTTAGTATCAATTTCTTTTTATGAGAGCGTGCGTAGTTTGCCAAATATTCAACTGTTGACAATGGCGTTTCTAACTGCGTTAAAAAATATTCAGCAGTTGATAAAATCTCCTGGGCGCTTTCTATATCTTTTGGTGAAAGCAATGCGTTAGCGCCGGATGCTACTACAATTTCATTTTCGCCTTCGGCATTTACTGTTATTAATGCAACACCGGAAGGAGTGCTTTCAGCTTTTGAAATTTGACTGACGTTGATGTTTTCTTTGGAGTAATGATTGATTGCGTTATCGCCGAAAAGGTCTGCGCCAACTTTACAAATAAAAGTTACCTCGCCACCAAGCCGTGCTGCGGCTACAGCCTGGTTAGCGCCCTTGCCACCCTGGAACATAAAGAAATCACCACCCAAAATAGTTTCACCGGGTTTGGGGAACCTTTCGGTTTTTAATACCATATCGGTGTTGGAACTACCGATGACTATAATGGTTGGCTTCATTATTAACAAAAATGATTTATTTTTTAATACAAATATAGCAGTTAGAGGGCTTTTTATCCAGCTATCCTTAGTTTCCCTGCATTGGCGTAAGAATGAGGTATAGCTTGTAGTTTAGGCTTCTTGTGCCGTATAAAAAAATTAGAAGGCAATATTTTAATGCAACATTTTACAAGCAGAAGAAGCAATTGCACAATCCATCGCCTCATTCTTGCGCTATAACTGGCATCAATATTTTTTAAGTTGTAGATTTAGATTAAAAAATAATTAGCTTAGCTAAAACTATAAATTATGACAACTCAGGAAATTGCAAACCGCCTTGTAGAGCTTTGCCGCCAGGGCGACTTTAAAAAAGCACAGGAAGAATTATTGGCTGATGATGCGATGAGCATTGAACAGGAAGCCAGCCCTGCCTTTGAGAAAGAAACCAAAGGCAAGCAGGCAATTAAAGAAAAGGGAGAAAAGTGGAATGCTATGGTAGAAGAAATGAAAAGCATTATTGTTTCCGATCCTTTGGTAGCTGCAAACTCTTTTGCATTGACAATGCGATTGAATGTAGTTATGAAAGAACGTGGCCCTATGGATATGACAGAACTTTGTGTGTACAAGGTTAAAGATGGCAAGATAGCTTCAGAAGAATTTTTTATGTAATCCCCCAGCTATCCTTAGTCTTTTCAATAATAAAATTTTCGTCTCAGCGGGGTTTTTTCACTGCACTATGTTTAAAATTAAAGTTCTTTTCGTGAAACCCCGATGCATAACCAAACATCAGATTATTAGAAAGTTGAACTACAAATCTTGAAGGTTCAGCAATCATCGAATCTTTATTTCCGCAGGTTTATTATTTTGGTTTCAATTACCGGAAATGAAAATCCCGCTGAGTTACATTTATAGTCAGCTGGCAAAGGG
>JBPCQG010000197.1:0-6883 GCA_050998315.1 Chitinophagaceae bacterium | reverse complement strand
CATTTCTTTCATAGGTTACATTTACTTTATCGCCGGGTTTATAAAGGCTTAATTGTTCCTGCATATCCGATCCGCTCATAATGTTCACGTTATCAATCTTTCTGATAATATCTCCTTCTTTTATTCCGGCAGCCTTGGCAGCACCGTTCGATGAAAGATTGGTTATATAAATTCCATCCGCATTTACAGGAAGTTGTAATTGTTTTTTCTCTTCATCAGTTAGCCCGGTTGCATCTGTATATTGAGCGCCTAAAAACCCTCTTTGCACACTGCCGTATTTAACAAGATCATTTATTACTTTTCTTACAATATTTACAGGTATTGCATAAGAATATCCTGCATATACACCGGTAGGGGAAGCAATAGCTGAATTAATACCAATCAGTTGCCCATTTGTATTTATTAATGCTCCACCACTGTTTCCCATGTTCACCGCTGCATCAGTTTGTATAAAGGATTCTACCGCAAGAGACCGGCTGCCGGTTTTGTCTCGGTTCAATCCCAAAGCCCTGCCCTTGGCACTTATTATACCGGCTGTAACAGTAGTTTCTAAAGTAAGAGGATAACCTATTGCCAATACCCATTGCCCGATCTTTGTATCGTCTGAGTTACCATAAATCATAAAAGGTAAATTGGCAGCGATTATTTTTACAACTGCAAGGTCATAAGAAGGGTCTGCTCCAATAACTTTAGCAGTATAGCTTTTTTTATTGCTTAATATAACGGTTACCTCATCTGCTCCTGATACCACGTGGTTGTTGGTAACAATGTAACCGTCATCACTTACAATAACGCCTGAGCCTGATGCCATTTGGGGCCTCATTCTTTGCCGGTTACCATTACCAAAAAGCTGATCGAACATATCATCACCAAACAGATCAGAATAAGGACTTTTTTGATTTGGTAAATTATTGTTTACCTGGCGCGGATTTGTTTTTGTTTTAATATGAACTACCGTGGGGCTTGCTGCTGCTGCTGCTTGCGTGAAATCTACCGGTCCGGCGTCAGGTGCTCCATCCTTAAAGAAACCTGCATATTTATAATTAGCAGGAATACTAAATTCGGGTTTAAAATTCGGGTTATTGTTTGGGTGAATTTTGTTGTAACCAAAAATAACCCCCAGAGTAGTAAGAGCACTAATGATAATAGTTGCCAGAATTTGTTTGGTTTTCATTTATCTTATTTTAAAATATAAAAAGGTTTGTTTGTAAAAGCATCAAATCACATGCCTATGCAATTTACAAATAAACGAAGTGTTTTAACTAAAGCCCAACCGCTTGTTACCTTTAACATTAAATTGGGGAGCACGTCACAGGCATATATTTTAACAAAGATACTTAACAAATTTTGGCAGCTGTGGATGACAAAATTGGCGAAATAAATATTTTCGGCAGATTATAATGAAAGTAAAAATTGCATTGTATCTATTCCGTCAGCATAATCATGGAGGGAAGGTCGTTGCGCCTTGCCAAAAGAAACATTATCTCCCAAAATGCATTGAATATTCTTATCATTCTTCAATGTCAGCTTTAGTTCCTTCAGGTCTGTATAAAAACTATAATTCAATTGGCTGATAGGTGAAAAAATCTGTTCATTTTCTACTAGTAAAATGCTTTCATTAGTCATATAATAAACGTTATTCATAATGAGCAATGCAAGATTATAATCATAATTATTCCGGTATTTGGTATGATCAGAAAAATAAGCGTATTTTTTTTTAAAAGCGTTCAGCAGTGTTATAAAATCATAACCAGGAGGTGCATAAACTTTAGTAACATTTCTACAGCCCAATCCAAAATATAAATGAACATCATTGGCAAGCAATTCAAGTTCATCTGGGGTTTCCCTGCCTGTAATAACGGCTACAGACGTACGGTTGCGGCGAATTATATTTGGATACCTTCCAAAATAATAATCAAAATAACGGGCTGTATTATTACTGCCGGTAGCTATGTATGCATCGCGGTCTTTTAAAAGATCAGCAAATGATATCGAATTATTTAATGAAGGTTCCAATTCTATTAACTTATCTGCTATATGCTTTAGTAAGATTTCATCTTTGGAGGATAATTTTATTGTTTGCTTATGTCCTGCAATAAATACTGATAAAAAATCATGAAAACCCACAAGTGGAATATTGCCTGCCATTACTATCCCAACATTTTTTGGAGTGATATTATCATCTAAATAATAAGACTTGGCCCAGCTTTCCAGTTTATCTTTTTGTAAGAATTCGCTCACAATATTTTTTACTGAAAGGTTTATAAATTCAGGAGTAAACCATCCGTTTTTTTCAAATGCTTTTTGTTTTGTTATCTGCCAATCTTCATCATGTGATTGTAAATATTTTCCCAACTCAACCATTAATTCAATTCTCCCGGCTAAAGTCATTTGCAAAAAATAATCTTTTTATATTTGTAAAGAATACAATACAATATTCGTAAAAAATTCGCAGCTTCGTTTAAGCTTAAAAGTGAAAAATATGGCCATTAAAATTACCGATGAATGCATAAACTGCGGGGCTTGTGAGCCGGAGTGTCCTAATAATGCAATTTACGAAGGCGGAGTAGAGTGGGCTTTTACCGATGGAACAACGGTAAAGGGAATGGTAACGCTATTGGATGGAACACTCTTGAATGCAGAACAACGCAACCCACCTGTAGAAAATGATATCTATTATATTGTACCTAATAAATGGACCGAATGCCAGGGATTTCACGAGGAGCCGCAATGTGCTGCAGTTTGCCCGGTTGATTGTTGCGTGCCGGATGAAATGTACAGGGAAACAGTGGAAGAATTATTAGTTAAAAAAGAAAAGCTTCATATATAATTTTAGGCTTAAAGGCCTACAACAGGCAGGTGATATTTCCTGCTCTAATGGCGAGAGTAGCGATACTTTCGCCTTTTTTAAAATATGTATTATGGTAAATATATTTTTAAAACCAATGGTTATTTCCCTTTTGATTATATGTATTTCAGGTTGCCGCACTAAGCAGGTAAATAAAGAAACGGCATGGAGAAATGAAATTTTAAAAACTGACAAAGAATTTTCAGAATTTAGCAATAAGCATGGTATGAAGAAAGCGTTTATTGAATATATAGATGATGATGGCATTTTACTTCGTCCCAACCATCCTCCTATAGTTGGCGCTAATGCGATAGAATATTTAACCGAAATAATTGATACATCCTATACATTAACATGGGAGCCTTCCACTAGCCAGGCTTCTGCCTCAGGAGATTTAGGTTATTCTTATGGAATTTATAATTTAGAATTGCAGGACACAACCTTACAGGGAACTTATGTAAGCATTTGGAAAAAACAAAAAAATGGTAAATGGAAATTTATTTTGGATACGGGAAATGAAGGAATTGGTAAATAAAGTAAATAGCGTAAATAGAGTAAATAGAGTTAGAGTTAAGGAATAAATAGAGCTAAAGAGGAAATAACTAAATACATGATAACTACAATAATCTCACTAATCCCCGTAATCCTATAAATCATGGTTCAGACAATATGAAACTAAACATTGCTTTTGTCACAGGTGGCTTTTCAGGCGAAGCCGGGATATCTTACAAATCAGCTATTACTATTGAAAAAAATATTGATAAGGAAAGATGGAACCTTTATAAGATTGATATTACTATCGATGGTTGGTTTTACGAAGTCGCCTCAGGAAATAAAATAGAAGTTGACAAGAATGATTTTTCGATAACCGTAGATGAAGAGAGAATTACTTTTAATGCGGTATTGATTGGCATACATGGCACGCCGGGAGAAGATGGAAAACTGCAGGGATATTTTGATATACTTCACATACCTTATACTTCATGCGATGCTGCTACATCAGCGCTTACATTTAATAAAAGTTTTACAGTTGCAGTTGCAGCATTCGGTGGCATCAATGTTTCACGTTCGGTGCTGCTGTTTAAAAATAATGTTAATAGCCCTGATGAACTGATAAAGAATCTTCGCTTTCCTGTTTTTATAAAACCAAACAATGGCGGCTCCAGCATTGGTATGAGTAAAGTAAACTCACCTTCAGAAGAATTAGGAAAGGCTATAGAAAAAGCTTTTAACGAAGATGACCAGGTATTGGTAGAGGAATTTATAAGCGGCAGAGAATTTACTATCGGGGTATTTAAATCAAAAGGAGAAATAATTCCTTTACCAATAACAGAGATAATTTCTAAAAAAGATTTTTTTGATTATGAGGCTAAATATTTAGGCGCCAGCGAAGAAGTTACCCCGGCAAAAGTGGAGGAAACTATTGCAGAACAAATAAGAGCGGCAGCAGTTAAAACTTATCAAATGTTTAATTGCAGGGGAATAGTAAGAATTGATTTTATTTATAATCAACAAACAGGCAAACCATATATGCTGGAAATAAATACCGTTCCCGGGCAAAGCGAAGCCAGTATTGTTCCACAGCAGGTAATTGCCATGGGATGGAGCTTGCAGGATTTTTATACTGCATTAATTGAAGAGTGTTTACATAATTGATAAATAAATTGCACCTTTTTAACCCATCTGTACAACAGGAATGAGAAAACTTCTTAGATATCTTACCAGGCAACCTTTTTGGATAAACTTGTTAGCGGCTTTAGTGTTGGTATTTTTAGTTGGTTTTTTGTTCCTGCAATCTTTAAGCTGGTTTACAAATCACGGAGCGTATTTAAAAGTGCCCGCAGTTAAAGGACAAAATGTTGATAATGCAATAAAAATATTAGAGTCCAGGGGATTTGATGTAGTGATACAGGATTCAGTATATTTTGATAGCATCCCAAAATATACGGTAATAAAACAGTTACCCGAGCCTGATGCAACTGTAAAAGTAAACCGCACTGTTTTTTTAACTATAAACAGAGCGACTCTCCCGGCGATTACTATGCCAAAGCTGGAAGGGTTAAGTTTTCGTTTTGCATACGATCTGCTTCGAAGAAATCATCTTAGGTTAGGTGATACTATTTATCGCCCCGATTTTATGAAGGGATCAGTTTTAGAGCAACAATATAATGGCTCAAGAATTACGGTGGGAGCAAAAGTTCCATGGGGAGCCAGGGTAACTTTGATCATCGGCGGCGGGTTAGAGGTACAACAAATGTTAGTTCCTGATCTTGTAGGATTAACTTTCGCAGAAGTAAAAGCTCTATTGGAAACAAAAGGTATTACACTGGCATCAGTATTGCCTTTAACTACTGTAAGAGATACGGCTGCAGCGTTTGTGTATAAACAAAATCCAGAAAGATTTGATATTGATAAAACCCCTCTTTATATTCGCCCGGGACAAACCATGGATGTGTGGCTTTCACCCACCCGACTTGACGATGATAGTGTAAAAATAAAAAATCAAAAACCCTAAATCCCTAAAGGGACTTAAAAAACTCAGAAATGATTGAACTCAAAAAATTATTGTTAACATTTAAAAGCCCCCTTTAGGGGGCATGGGGGTTTCAATGACAAACATTACACCTGAAGAAGTTAAACAAAGATTAGATGCTGGCGAAAAACTAAATCTTATAGACGTAAGAGAACCTCATGAAAACGCAGAGTTCAATATCGGCGGCAAATTAATCCCTATAGGAACGATACAAAGTATGCAGATTGAGGAAATAGAAGATCTTAAAAATGAAGAAGTGATCTTTTATTGCAGAAGCGGGAACCGCAGTGGTATCAGCGCTGCAATATTAGATCAGCTTGGTTTTACCCATACTAAAAACCTTGTGGGCGGAATGTTGGCATGGCAGGAGAAATATAACCGGTGATTTCTTAATGATGCAAATGATTCTAATGATTTAATTAACTCATAACTTTTCTCTTATAACTGGTTACTTTTTATTCTTATTTTAGAATTTTATATTGATCGCTGCCATAAAGTTTGTACCTGCCATTGGAAAGTAAAAATTCTCTGTTGTTAGATTTCCTGAATACAAATAGCTAAACGTATATCCATTCGGTTCATACTTGGTATTAAAAATATTATTTAACTGGAAAGTGAAATTTATTTCCCTGGAAATTTTATTAATAATTGTATAACGCAATCTTACATCCTGAACAAAAAAGGGATTAAGACTCCTTGAACTTTTAGATGTATTATCTAAAAATTCTCGTCCAACATATTTTGACAGCAAACTTAATTCCGCATTTTTAACCGGCAGAAAATTTATTGTAGATGCCGCAACAATGTTTGGAGAAAACGAAATATCGGTATTTTGATATTGGAAAGTTTTTTGGCCGCCATTATCATAAGCATCTACATATTCAGTAAAATTTTTAATCTTATTCCGGCTAAACGCAATATTTGCAGAGGCATTTATCCATGGTAATAAATTAGCTTTCCCCTCTAGTTCAATACCCAAACGATAGCTGGAAGGAGTATTGGTTCTTGTGTATTCACCCACATCATTAATTTTTCCTGATAATACTAATTGGTTATGATAATACATGTAGTAGGCAGTAGCGCCATACGAATAATTCAAAGTTTTTTTCTCAAAGCCTAATTCTATATCGTGCAAAATTTCAGCTTTAGGCTGTTGGTTTAATCCGGCTTCAAAATCATCACGGTTAGGTTCTTTGCCCGCCATCGAATAAGACAAATATGCCTGGTAGTTATTTTTGTTATAAGTAATTCCAAGCTTTGGATTAATGAATAAATAATTCTTCTTAATTATTAATTGCGGATTATTTCTAAACCCATTGATATCATACTTTACATCCCTTACCTGTATGTCACCAAACCCTTGCCAGTGGTCACTTAGATTCTGTTGTATTTTGCAGTACAAATTAAAGTCCTGTTTGTAACTCGTAATATTATAAAAATGGTAATCTTTTGGAAACCCCACTTGCGCCCAGGTTACAATACCGTAGTGCTTGCCATCATAT
>JBPCQG010000050.1:0-4602 GCA_050998315.1 Chitinophagaceae bacterium | reverse complement strand
AAGCTGCACCCGCTAAAAAAACAACAATACCATCCCCTGAAGCATCGCAAAACAAAGGGGCAATTAATTCGTATTCATTTTGACTCTGGCTGCAAAAAGCTTTGACTGATTTAATTGTTTCATTATTGGTTTTTTCAACAGCATAAACTGCAGTGTTTAACAGCAGCGTAATGTTCGGTTCACTAATCACTTTATCCAACACCACAGTATCAAATATGATAGCATTCCCTTCCGGATTTCTGTAAGTATTCTCAACAAGAATTTCATCAATCACGCCGCCTTCACGTGCCCAACGATTATTATTGCCCATGTGAGAAGTAGCGCCTAATATCCATAACCTAACTTCGCTTGAAGAATTGCCACCCAGCACCGGTCTGTCGTGTACCAACACTACTTTTATTCCTGAACGGGCGGCAGTAATAGCGGCACAAACACCAGCCAAACCTCCACCAACAACTACTAAATCGCTTGTTAAGGACTTTAACGGAAGTGACCTTTCACCCGTCTTATCTGATTTGAACATAAATCCTGATTTTATAAATTTAAATCCTTGTTGCCTGATACTCTGTTTTGTTCATGCTATTGTTTTTAAGGAATTATCACGCCGAGTAGGCAAGCGGGAGTTTCACCCGCAAGCCTCTCACAGAACCGTGCTTGAAAGTCCCCCTTCACACGGCTCGTGTCATTCTTTGATAATTAAACCGTACTTTCTTTGCCAATGATAAAATAGTATTGGCTTTTGCTGTTTTAGTGTTTGAAGCTGATGCAGAGATTTTCTTATTCCCTGCTTGTGCTTTCTTGTTATCCACTTTAGCAGCTTTGTTTCAAGGTAAAACATGGTTTTATGCAATTGCCTTTTACCGTACATCTCATAATAGTTTAGCCAGCCTCGCAGTTTGCTGTTTAGCTTCTCTGCTATCTGGTCTATTGGTTGCGATGTGTTGCGCCAGTTGATGGTTTCTCTGATGTTCTCTCTTATCTTCTTTTGATTTTCTTTGCTTATCTCTGGCACAAACGCTGTAAAGCTTTTGCCTTCGCCATATTTACTTTGTGCCTGTCGTGGCTGAAAACTGAAGCCTAAAAATCCAAACTGTACCTGCTCATGATTTTGCCTGCGGCGATAGTCTTTGCAGTACACAATTTTCGTCTTCGTCTCGTTCAGTCGCAATCCTATCTGGTGTAGCCGTTGCTTTATCGCTGATAATAGTTCTTGGGCTTCTGCCTCATTCTGGCAGTGCACCACAGCATCATCTGCATAGCGTACAAACTTTACATGCCCATAGTGTTGCTCCAGCCATTTGTCAAGACCAAAGTGCAGAAACAGGTTTGCCAGTAGAGGGCTGATTACGCCGCCTTGCGGTGTGCCTTTGTTTCCTCTGTCTCTCACCGTTCCATCAGCTTTCACCACTTGCATTTGAAGCCATCTTTGTACATACACTTTTATCCATTTTTCAGGTAGCATTGCTTCCACAGCTTTAAGCATCAGGTCATGGTCTATTTCATCAAAGAACTTTGATATATCCATGTCTAACACCCAATCCTGTTGCAGACAGTTTTGCCTTACCTGTTCTATGGCTTGCTTTGCGCTCTTTAGCGGACGATAGCCATAAGATTGTGGATGGAACTGTGCATCTATTCTCTGTTCCATGTATCTCTTTACTACCTGTTGTGCTATCCTGTCTCCTATGGTGGGTATACCCAACTTGCGGGTTTTGCCATCCTTCTTCGGTATCTCTACTTCTCTTACCGCCTGTGGAAAGTAACTCCCAGATGCCATACGATTCCAGATAACATACAGTTGCTTCTCTGCTCCTTTTGCTTCAAAGTCTGTCCAGCTTTCTTCGTCAATGCCTACAGCCTTGCCGCCTTGTTTTACCTTCGCATACGCCTCTACTACCATCTGGTAGGTAATAGGTACTGTTTTAACTACGTGTACATTCATCTAAATCATCCTCTTTTAAAGTTGTTTAACTGTTGTTCACTTGAATGACCGAAGCCCTTCGCTCTTTGTCCATTACAGACCTTTCTTCGCTACTATGGCCTCGTCCGACTTCCGGGGCAGGTGAAGTATCGCTTCTCCCTTGTTTCCCGGATCTCCCATGTTCTCTTTCAAAGCCTGTAAGGGGGTCATGCTGCCTGTATAACGGTGGGCGCACAGCCAGTAATTCAGGTGGCCGCTGTGCTTGTCCCTATCTCCTTTGCAAAAGACGGTTTTGCCCCACAACTAAGCGATTTCGTTACTTCATCGGCTGTTCACTTTCGTTCATCTCCCCAATACTTACCTGCCTCCTTACCAAAGGCTTTTCTCTGACTGTTCACCACCACCTCCTTACGGAGCCAGCAGCGCAGAGTGGTTTGACAACCCCGCCTGTACAGCGTTGCCAGAGTGCCGGAAGGTCTCCACCTTCTTCTCTATCTTTGAAAGAACTTGCATGGCACAAACAAAGGCACGCTAAGTTTTTATTGAAGTTGTTATCGCAAACAGTTTCTGAACAAAGTTGCTAAAGCTCACTTCAAAAAAATTACTGAACTATTAACGAGAAGCAATCTGGAGAGTATATGCAGAATGATTTCGTTTATTAGTTCAAGATTTAAAATTAGCAGGTTGAACAATAAACAAATCCGCCTGCTAAAGTGGGGCAAAAATAGAATAAAAAGACTGGACTTCAAAATTAGGGAAGACGCTCCAGGTCATTCGCCATTAAGCCATGCTTTAAATTCGGCTGAACGTTCGGTGCTTACAATCGTTTCTAACTTGCTTGCAGGGTTAAGTTTTATGAGCACTCGCGACTTTGAGTAGGTAAACATTTCTGTAATCGAATGAAAACCTATTAAAAATTGTCGATTGATACGAAAGAATTTTTTAGGATCAAGCAACTCTTCGAGCTGGTCTAAATTATAATCGATAGCGAATCGTTTATTATCTTTTGTTATTAAAAAGTTTGCTTTGTTCTCCGTATAAAAGTAAGCAGCATCTGTTGTCTCAATGGTTTTTATATGCTCTCCATACTTTACTGCAAACCTTTCTTTATAATTTACTTTTTCCTGTTTAAGGGATAATAAAAGTTTTTGTATATCTACGCTTGGAACCGGGGAACCGGACAGATTCAGGAACTTGTTTATTGCCCTCTGAAGTTCATCTTTTTTTATCGGCTTAAGCAGGTAATCAATGCTGTTTACCTTAAAAGCTTCTAACGCGTATTGATCGTAAGCTGTAGTAAAAATGATAGGACAACTTACATTCACCTCTTTAAAAATTTCGAAGCTTTCGCCATCTGCCAAATGAACATCTAAAAAAACAAGATCAGGCTTGGGATTGGTTTTAAGTCTTTCGGTGGCTGAACGAATGGTTGCAATGGAAGGATGTATGTTAACTTCAGGAAGAACCTCTGTTATCATTTTTTGCAAACGTCGCGCTGCAGCTTCTTCATCTTCGATTATTAAAACGTTCTTCATCAGTAAATTTATTTTTTTAATAGTCTGATGGAACTTCCAGGCATTGAAGCTTTATGCCGCAGTAGAATTCTCATTCCCCGGTGTGCAAACAAACCTCCGCTTTTGAATGGTCGTTTCATAACGATGATAGAAGTAATGGTATATAAACAATAAATTCCTTATTAGTTTTTTCAATCCCAAATTCTTTTTTACTTAGATGCCGGTAACGGTTTTGTATGTTTCGCAAACCCATACCTGCACCTATTTCTGTTGTAAGCTTTTTATTTATATTGTTTTGTACAACAAGTTGATCTGCCTGTACGAATATGCGAATAATAAGAGGCGTTTCTGATGAAACAGCATTGTGCTTAACAGCATTCTCACAAAGTAATTGCAGCGTAAGAGGGGCAATGCGATAATTTTTTAAATCTTCTTCTTTAAGGTCGATTGTACAGGTAAGATGATTTCCAAATCTTTTCTTTTGAATAAAAAAATAATCATTAATAAGATTGATTTCTTCGCCTAAAGTAATAGTGTCATTATCGCGGTAGGTTACAATTTTGCGGTAAAGGTCAGACAGGTGCTCTGTGTATTCAACTGCCGATTCGGGGTTTTCTTCAATTACCGAAATAAGAGTGTTAAAGCTGTTGAAAAGAAAGTGTGGATTTACCTGGCTTTTCAGGGTTTCGAATTGAGATTGTATTTTTTCTTTTTCTATGCGCTCCCAGCGTTGCGCTCTTTTTTCGCGCAGTTTTATAAACCAGTAAACAGTGCCTGCAACAACTAATATCGCAACACTAATAAACCACCACTGCAACCAGAAAGGCTTACGAATAGTAAACGAATAACTTGCCTGTGACCCGGCAGAAAATTGATTGTTTAAAGAGGCTCTCACAAAAAAATTGTATTGACCAGGAGGCAGTTTTGGAAAGTTTACAGAGTTATCTTTTGTAGTCATCCATTCGTTGCTAAAGCCCTGAAGTTTATATTGATAACGTATCTTTTCAGGATGGGAAAATGAGACGCCGGTGAAGTGAAAACCTAAGTTGTTTTCATCGTAAGCGAAAGTCCCTTTTTTTGCTAAATCAATATCTGTTAAAAACAACTGCACTTTATCTACTACCATTTTTGGAAGCACAGCTTGATAAGAGGGCACATGTTGAATAA
>JBPCQG010000014.1:0-7022 GCA_050998315.1 Chitinophagaceae bacterium | reverse complement strand
GCAATAAATGCACCTATACTTCCCATACTTTTTACAAATGTGCTGAAGTAAAGATCAACACCAGCCTGGCAACCCTGCTCTTCGTCTGCACCTGCGCCGGTTGGCCCCATTGAACCAAATCCATGGGCATCATCTATTAATAATCTGAAATTATGTTTTTGCTTGAGAGCTACAAGTTCTTTCAGTTTTCCCTGGTTCCCACTCATGCCAAAAACACCTTCTGTGATCACTAAAATTCCTCCACCATTTTTTTCAGCCATCTTTGCGGCACGCACTAATTGTTTTTCACAATCTTCAATATTGTTATGTTTAAAAGCATAACTGTATCCCATGTGTAAGCGAATACCATCTACAATGCATGCATGGCTTTCGGCATCATAAACAATTATATCACGCCGGTTTACCAGTGCATCAATACAACTCATTATTCCCTGGTAACCAAAATTTAAAAGCATTGCATCATCACGCTTAATAAATTCGGCGATCACTTTTTCTAATTCTTCATGTTGCGTACTGTTTCCACTCATCATTCTTGCTCCCATGGGATAGCCTATTCCCCATTTTTCTGCAGCTTCAGTATCCACTTTTCTTGTTTCCGGATGGTTTGCCAATCCTAAATAATTATTAAGGCTCCAAACAATTTTTTCTTTGCCTCTAAAAAACATCCGGCTTCCTAATTCGCCTT
This sequence comes from Chitinophagaceae bacterium, assembly GCA_050998315.1. Lineage (GTDB taxonomy): Bacteria > Bacteroidota > Bacteroidia > Chitinophagales > Chitinophagaceae > Ginsengibacter. The sequence goes on along the minus strand of JBPCQG010000014.1, from coordinate 6,337 downwards.
CCAGTTTTGGAAAAGCAAAGTAGCCATGCGCTCTTTCAACATGCTGACCAAGAGGACCTCCATCTAACTTTTCAAACACATCAATCATAAAAAATACTTAGGGTTAAAAATCGGGTAAAAGTAAGTGATTATTGATTATGTGGCTTAGCTCCGTAATGAGTAGAATTAGTTTAAAATTATTAGTCGTTTCTAAAATTTGGGGCTGTCAGCAATTAAGCTTTTAATGAGTATTCGTCCGGGCTATCACTGCAAGTCCGGCACAAAGCCCACGCACTCACCTTCACCTTGCCTTTTCCGTTCTATCCCGCAGCTTTTTGAGCGGAACAATAACTATCAACCTTAAATAAGTACACAATTATAATTACCACGTCTTTGCGAGGCGCTTTTTAAATTCACATAACATAACAACAGTTTTCTGTGCGCCGAAGCAATCTACTATTAAACATGACTATGGGATTGCTTCGCCTAAGTTTATAGCACCTCGTTACATCTTTTTTAATTCCGGCTCGCAAAGACGGAATGTTTTTGCTTTGTTATTAATTGAAGTTATGTCTATACACAGGATATCTCATATGCCCCGGTTCATAATAGGAGGAATTCCACAGGCTATAAAGATTTTTGATTTATGAATTTTAGAAAATAAAAAAGCGTCCCGGTAAAAGACGCTTTTCTTCAGAAGATAAATATTTTATTTGGCTAAAGCATTCACATTTTTTGTGAGCTTTCTTTTTAAATTAGCAGCTTTGTTTTTATGGATGATTCCACGCTTTGCTAACTTATCAATCATTGAGGCTACTTGAGGTAGTTTTTCTGAAGCTCCTTCCTTTGTATCAATTACTTTTAGATCACGTATTGCATTGCGGGTTGTTTTACCATAATACCGGTTACGCTCTCTGCGCTTAGTTGATTGTCTAACATCTTTTTTAGTAGCTGCGTGATTGGCCATGAGATTTTAATTTTTGGGAGGCAAAGATAGGGATTCTGGGTAAGAAAAAGTGCACTTTCATCAAACTTTTTGCCAGAGTTTAAACCTTAATAGTCATTTTTAATGTTACTAAAAACCGATATTTGTGCATAGTTATGAAAGATTTCTCCTATATCACTAATTCCCATCCTGCGTACATAGAAAATCTTTATGCTGATTATGTAAAAAACCCCGAAACCGTTGATCCCGACATCCGTAAATTTTTTGAGGGTTTTGATTTTGCCGTCAATTCGGGAAGAGCCAACGCAAATGGAAGTAATGGAACTTCTATACCCAAAACCGGCGGAGTAAAAGGTGAAGTTTCTCCTGATACTGAAATAATTTGGAAAAAAGAATTAGGTGCATACCGGATGATACTTGGGTATCGGAATAAAGGTCACCTGATTGCAAAAACTAACCCGATCCGCACACGAAAAGACCGGGGCGCTAATCTTGATCCTGCTTTTTTTGGTTTTACAGAAGAAGATTTAGATAGAAATTTCCAGGCGGGTAACCTGATAGGGTTGGGAACTACAACACTTCGTAATATTATTGAGCACCTTCAAAAATGCTACGCTCATCATGTAGGTATTGAATTTAAATACATCAGTGATCAAAAAAAAATTGATTGGCTTACTAATGAAATAGAAAAAAAATTTTCAAATTCTGTTTCATTGGAAAAAAAGAAAAGAATTTTAGAGAAATTGAACCAGGGTGTAATGTTTGAAAAATTCCTTCACACAAAATATATCGGGCAAAAAAGATTTTCACTTGAAGGAGGTGAAACCACGATACCTGCGCTTGATGCAATCATTAATACTGCTGCTGATTATAACGTGGAGGAAATGGTGATTGGTATGGCTCACCGGGGCAGGTTGAATATTTTGGCAAATATCATGGGGAAAACTTACGAGCAAATTTTCAGTGAATTTGAAGGAACTGCAAAGGTGGATCAAACAATGGGGACTGGTGACGTAAAATATCACCTTGGATTTGGAAGTGAAGTAACCTCAACGAACGGTAAATCCATCCATCTAAAATTAATGCCGAATCCATCACACCTGGAAGCAGTGGATCCGGTGGTAGTAGGATTTGCAAGAGCAAAAGCTGATGTACTGTATGAAAGCAACTTTGATAAAATCTTACCAATATTAATTCACGGTGACGCATCACTGGCAGGCGAAGGCGTTGTGTATGAAGTTTTGCAGATGAGTGCATTAAAGGGTTACTATACAGGTGGCACCATTCATTTTGTGATCAATAACCAGATAGGCTTCACTACAGATTTTGATGATGCAAGAACATCTGACTATTGCACCTCCCTGGCTTCGGCCATACAGGCTCCTGCGATCCATGTAAATGGTGATGATCCGGAAACGGTAGTAAAATGCGTTGAAATGGCAACTCATTACCGGCAGGAGTTCAACTCAGATATTTTTATTGATATGGTGTGTTATCGCCGTCATGGACACAATGAAGGTGATGACCCAAAGTTTACACAACCTCATTTGTATGCTTTGATAGATAAACATGCAAATCCCAGGGAAGTATATGTAAACTATTTGCTGCAAAATGGTGAACCTGATGCACAGGAACTGGCGAAAGAAATGGAGAAAAAATTCTGGAGTGATCTGCAGGAACGCCTGGATGAAGTAAAACAACATCCTTTGCCTTATAATTACCAGCCGCCCGAGGTATGGTGGCGTAGATTACGAAGAGCCAATGTGGAAGATTTCGATAAATCACCTGTAACAGCGATCAGCACAGATAATTTTAAAAAAGTGTTTGATGCAATGATGAAATGGCCGGCTGATTTTAAACCGTTGCGAAAAGTAGAAAAGATTATTCAGGATAAAATAAAATTGTTTGAAACAGAACAAAAAATAGATTGGGCAACCGGTGAGCTTTTAGCTTATGGAAGTTTGTTGTTGGATGGAAATGATGTACGTATGAGCGGACAGGATGTACAGCGTGGTACTTTTTCACATCGTCACGCAGTGTTAAGGGATGATACTAATGATAAAGCCCATAATAGGCTGAGTAATATTCCGGACGCAAAAGCTAAATTCAGAATTTATAATTCGCTGTTAAGTGAATTTGGCGTATTGGGATTTGAATATGGTTACGGCTTAGCAAATCCTAATGCCCTGGTATTGTGGGAAGCACAATTTGGTGATTTCGGTAACGAGGCTCAAACAATTATTGATCAATTTATTTCATCGGGTGAGCAAAAATGGAATCGCATGAACGGCTTGGTGATGCTGCTGCCACATGGTTACGAAGGCCAGGGACCGGAACATAGCAGTGCAAGAATGGAAAGATTTTTACAAATGTGTGCCGAGCTGAATATGGTGATTGCCAATATTACAACATCAGCAAATTATTTTCATGCAATGCGGAGGCAGATTGCCTGGCCATTCAGAAAGCCTCTTATCGTTTTTTCACCAAAAGCAAACCTGCGCCATCCGGGAAGCTTTAGCCATATTGATGAATTTACATCAGGCAGATTTAAAGAATTAATTGATGATAATTTTATACAAGATCCGTTGGCAGTTAAAAAAGTTTTGTTCTGCAGTGGCAAAGTTTATTTTGATCTGGCAGAAAAACAGCAGAAAGAAACCAGGCAGGATATTGCCATCATACGTATGGAACAAATTTATCCTTTACCGTTAAAACAATTGGAAGCATTGTATAAAAAATACAATAAGGCAATTTGGTTTTGGGTTCAGGAAGAACCGCTAAATATGGGAGCAGCCTCGTTCTTATTAATGAATTTAAAAACCATAAATTATGGAGTTATAGGTCGCCAGCAGAGCGCTTCTACTGCAACGGGTTATTCAAAAGTGCATGCACAGGAACAGGCTGAAATAATTGAAACAGCTTTTAGTGTGTAGTAATATTTTTATTAACCACTAAATTTTCAATAAGAGTATGAGAATTCCAAATTTAAATAAATTTACTCTTATTTTATGTTTCTTTCACTCTCATCTTCTGTTAGCTCAATCCAATAAAATGAAAAAAAGCAGTCATCAAATGACTGCTCGTTCTATCGTGTAAGCATCAATCTTATTGCTGGCAGGTTGCTCTCCAGCAGAGCCTGCTTCCTCTTCAGATTGATAGTTAAGATTGAGATTAATTTTAAATAAATTACCAACCATTTTTGTCCACATTGCCAAAATTTTTTTAGTTGAATTAAAGAGCCGCAATTGAGGCTCTTGCTGTTTGTTTTGGTTGTGAACTTGTTAGTCTTTAAACGGTTCCCTGCAAAAATTACGTGCGATAAAACGCTCCAGTATTAAATAAACAACAGTATTAATAAGAAATATATCCTTCATAAGAAGCAGTTCCTGTATGAATGCCCAGTGTTCCCGTAGAAATTCCTTCAAAACTGCCACTTGCATTTTGAAACCTGCCGGTACCACCAGTGATTATATAAGTCGCATGAATTGTGAAAGCTAATATTGTTGCATTTGTAGCAGACCTGGTACCAGTAAACGATGCAAATATTTCATCTCCATTCGCCGCCGTAATGACCAATGTTCCGCTAACTGAGATAGGATTCGTCCTAAAATTTATTGTTGGATAAGCAAGAAGTGTAGACTTGCCAATATGCGAACCAATGCCTGTCCCCGTGGTCTCAAGTCGAAGTATTGGAGGAAAGGCTAATGGTCTCGATGCAGTTTCAAAACTGGCTTTAAAGGGAACTCCTAATTTATTCATTTTTGCATTTACTGAAATTGGTTTATTTCCAGTTTCGGGTGCCACTATACTTTCTTTTTGGCATGACACAATAAAACAAATTGAACCGGCTACAAGTAGTACTGAAAGATGATGTTTCATTTTTTTCATTTTTAATTGTTATGAGTAATTGTTTCTGTTGATATTTTTTAATTCAAAATATTATTCACAAAATTGCTTAGTTATGTAACCACAGTCAATCACTCATTTGAGTGACCGCTCAAAAAAATGTAAGTAAATTTTATTCGCAGTAAAAGAAATACTTCGTCGATGAAAAGAAATGCATTGGCTTGAGGAAGCAAATTTAATGTTGAGGTTGCGTGATTAATGTTAGAAGAGTGTAATGCGTTTGGGAGTTTAGGACTACACTATATGTTCGCCTAACGCTTTGCCAATCGCTTCTTTACCACTATTAACATGAAGCTTTTGATAAATATTTTTTAGATGTGACCGCGTAGTATCAAAAGAGATTTTCAAATCGGTTGAAATCATTTTAGCGCTATAGCCTTTACTAAGTAATTGCAACACTTCAATTTCTCTTGGAGTTAAAAAATATTTATTGCTTTTACCATGCTGAAATGTGTTTAATACTTTTCTTGCAATTACGGGACTCATGGGCGCACCACCAGCTAATACTTCCTGAATGCCATCGAATAATTTCTGCGGAGGTGTTTGTTTTAAAAGATATCCATTAGCCCCGGCGCACAAGCATTGAAATAATTTATCATCGTCTTCAAATACGGTGTACATTATCACCAGTGTTTGCGGACGGGTCTCTTTTACAAATCTAACTCCATTGATGCCACTTTCACCTGGCATATCAATATCCATTAACACTACATCGGGTTTATATACTCTTGTAATGGTAGCTGCATCGTTACAATTATTATAATCACCTGCCAATTCATATTCAGGCTGGCTATTTAGCAGGTAACACAGCGATTCCCTAAGCTTATCATTGTCTTCAAATATAATGATGCGTATAGGCATTTTGCCAAAATTATAAATTGTTCATTCAACTATATATCACTCAATTGAGCATCTATCCCGCAAAAGGTATTACGATTTCGATGAGTGTACCTTTTGCAGCAGATGTTTTAAAAGTTGCACTGCCTTTCCATTTCTCGGTTCTGGAACAGATATTTTTTAGTCCATTTCCTTTGGTTACAACAGATTTGTCAAATCCTTTACCATCATCTTTAATGTTGAGGTGCAGCTTTCCATTTCGCCACAGTGTATTTATCCAAACGTTATTGGGGGATGCATGTTTTACAATATTGTTCATGCATTCTTTGTAAATGAGGTACACATCTCTTCGTTGCTCCATATTCAGGTTTCTTACTGCAACATTTTCATCCAGGGTTAGGTGCAGGATTGTATTACTATTATCAAACAACTCAGCAGCATAACGTCGCATACGCGACATGGTTTCCTGCATGGAGTCATTGCTGGAATTTACACTCCAGATAATATCATTTAACGCCTGGCTGGTTGCGGTAACTTCTTCGGTTATACGATGTAAAAATTTTTCTGCCTCCTTCGGTTGTTCCAGATTCTTACGGCTTATCTCGGATAACATATTAATATTGGTAAGTGTAGAGCCAATATCATCATGAAGATCGGATGCAATACGGT
>JBPCQG010000120.1:0-2582 GCA_050998315.1 Chitinophagaceae bacterium | reverse complement strand
GGGAGATTCTTTAATCATTCCTATCCATTCTTCTTTAAAAACATTGTCCTTTGGAATATCAATTACGGGATCAGCTATAAGGTTCCAGTCGCCTTCCCTGATTACACAAACGGGCCTCGATGGATTGTAATACCAAAAAAGAGGTTTTTTTCGGGCTATCTTTTTGTTATTAAAAAGAGGGGTAAGGCTTGTACCGTCAATGGTTCTGTCTTTAGGAATTGAAGTGCCTGTTATTTCAGTAAGGGTTGGTAAAATATCCACTAGTCCCGCAGGAGTTTCCTCAATCGTTCCTGCTTTCACTTTTCCGGGCCATCTGATAAGTCCAGGCACACGTATTCCCCCTTCCCAAAGCGTTCCTTTAGCTGCTTTCAATTCGCCATTGCTGCCTTCTTTACCTTGTTTACTTCCATTGTCAGACATAAAAATAACTATAGTGTTTTCTGATAAATTCATATCATCTAATTTTTTCAAAACACGTCCTATATTCATATCCATATTTTCAATACTTCCATAGTACGCCGGGGTTGAAGTGTGCTTATGCCTTTGAGTAAATTCATCAGGTGCAGCCACTTTTTCATGAGGTTCATGAAACCATAAATTGAGATAAAATGGTTCAGAACTTTTTACATTATTATCTAACCAGTTAATCGCTTCGTTTGCTACAATCTGGCTGGAGTAACCCTTCATTTCTCCCATTGCTTTACCATTTCTTACAAAATTATTTGGATTTAAATGTGTTGGGAGGGCATTATTTGCAGTGGCAAACCAATAATCGAAACCCTGGTCGTGTGGGTTTGGTCCCGGACCAGACTCCGCTACCAAATCGTAGCCTAAATGCCATTTACCAATGTGAGCAGTTTTGTAACCCGCACCTTTTAGTATTTCTGCAATGCTTATTTCATCTCTGTGCAAATGCATTTTTTGTGATGGGTCAAGCCAGCTATAAACTCCTGCCCTTAAAGAAAATCTTCCGGTTAGCAACGCCGCCCTTGACGGTGAACAAACGCCGGATGCAGCATAGAAATTTGTGAACTTCATACCGGAAGCAGCTAATTGATCTAATACAGGAGTTTCAACTTCTTTGCTTCCATAAGAGCTAAGATCACGATAGCCAAGGTCATCAGCTAAAAGAATAACAACATTAGTTTTCTTATTTTTTGGTGAAGCTTTTCGATTTTCATGTTGCGCCTTAGCTGTACTGCTAATAATTAAAAAAGTAAGAATGAGATTAATTACTGTTAATTTAAACATGCTGATTGAATTGGGTTTATAATAATGCCTAAACGCTGGTACAGAATGTTCAATTAATATCCCGGGTTCTGGGTAATATTTCCCTGGCTTATTTCAACTTCTTTTCTAGGTACAGGATAAAGAAGGTGAAAGGGCTTTATGCTATAACCTTTTGCAGTTAATATATCAATTGCTTTATTAAATCTTTTGAGGTCGAACCATCTTTGATTTTCAAATGCAAATTCCCACCTTCTTTCATCTAATAATGCTAACCTAAAAGATTCATAATTAAAATTCCTGGTTACAACAGGCAAGCCGGCACGTTTTCTAACCGCATCCAAAGCATCGTAAGCTTCAGCAGCAGGCGCTTTTCCACTCTCGTTTATTGCTTCGGCAAGCATCAGTAGTACATCTGCGTACCTCAATAGAACAATATTATCTTCTGAATTAAATGCACTGGTTGGAATGCCCCTGTATTTATAAACTATGTAAAGGTCAACGGCTTCCTGCTTCGAAAAATATTTTAATAATGTATAGGGTCTTCTGGTGTCATTTGCTTCATAAGAATTGAATAACTCAAAGGTAGGTATACAAACACCTGCACCTGTTACACCCAGGTACGAAGCGCCATATATATCTCTTCCTGCAGTATTATCGTTGGTTAAAAAGAAAGTAGGATAAGGATTTCCTTCTCCCGGAACAATGGACGTATATTGAATTTCAAAAATACTTTCTGCGTTGTTATCTGTATCGAAGCATGCCGCATAAGTGGGCATCAGGATGTATGTAAAGGGCGCTTTCGTTAACTCTCTAAGTAATGGCAAAGCCAGGTCGGCATTATTGTTTGTAAGATAAACTTTGGCAAGTAATGCTTTAGCCGCACCCTGCGTTGCCCTTCCACTATTTGAGGCTGGATAATTTACAGGCAATGCTTTTGAAGCTTCAGAAAGATCAGAAATTATCGCCTGGTAAACTTCCTGTTCAGTTGAACGTTTAAACGAAAAAGCATCGGCTGTATTTGTAATTTGAGTAAGAGATAAAGGTACTCCTCCAAAAAATCTTACGAGGTCAAAATAAAACACTGCCCGCAGAAATCTTGCTTCACCAATATATTGGTTTTTCAGAAGAGCATCTGTAAATGGTATCTGTTCAATTTTATTTAATAGCTGATTTGCTGCGGCAAGACCTTTGTATAGTGCACTCCAACGGTTTTGAATAAAACCACTTTGGTCAGTGAGTTGAAAAAAATCCAATTCCCGGTTATCACTTACACCTGAACCTCCTTGCCTGGATGGTTGTATTCTTGCATTGTCTGATATCAGTTCGGTAAGCAAAGCCATATCTTGTGCATA
>JBPCQG010000477.1:0-9931 GCA_050998315.1 Chitinophagaceae bacterium | reverse complement strand
GGGTTACACATTTTGCAAAGCCGGATAGATTAACTGTCCGGTTTTTTTTATTTAAATGGCAGCCGGGCAAATCAACTAAATACTAAATTCGTAAATTAAATTTATAAAATGCGTAAGATATTTTCTTTAGTTCTCACCTTTTGCTTTTCACATTTCCCTTTTTGCCAGGTACCCAAAAGCTATTCTTCTTCAGAAATATTTCAACAAATAAAAAAATTAAATGTACTAGGCTCGGTTTTATATATCGCTGCTCATCCTGATGATGAAAACACCAGACTTCTTGCATGGTTAGCAAATGAAAAACTATATCGTACGGGCTATCTGAGTATCACAAGGGGAGATGGAGGACAAAATTTGATAGGTGATGAGCAGGGAGTGGAATTAGGATTGATCCGTACGCAGGAATTATTATCTGCAAGAAGAATAGATGGCGCTGAACAATTTTTTACAAGAGCATATGATTTTGGCTATAGCAAAAGCCCTGAAGAAACTTTTAAATTTTGGGACAAACAAAAAATATTAAGCGATGTTGTTTGGGTTATCAGAAAATTTCAACCGGATGTAATCATATGTCGTTTTCCCACAACCGGTGAAGGCGGACATGGTCATCATACTGCATCTGCGATTTTAGCTGCAGAAGCTTTTGATCTTGCCGGCGACCCTACAAAATTTACTGAGCACTTTAACCACGGTGTTAAGCCATGGAAGCCAAAACGATTACTCTGGAATACTTTTAATTTTGGCAATACCAACACTCAAAACGTTAGCCAGTTTAAGGTTGATGCAGGAGGATTTAATGCTTTGCTGGGTAAAAGTTATGGAGAGATAGCTGGTGAAAGCCGTAGCCAGCATAAAAGCCAGGGCTTTGGCGTGCCACGCAGCAGGGGAAGCCAGGTAGAATATTTTAAAACTATAAAAGGAGATGAACCCGTTAATGAACTGATGGATGGGATACAAACGGGATGGGATAAAATAAACAATGCTTCTATAAAAAACTCAGTAGAGGCAATAATAAAAAATTATTCTTTTGTGCATCCCGAAAATTCCGTGCCCGGGTTGGTGAACTTACACCAGGCTTTTAAGTTAATTGACAATGGGTATTGGCGCAATCAAAAAATGAAAGATGTTTTGCAACTAATTGAAGCAGCCAGCGGATTGTATATGGAAGCCACAACATCACAACCTTATGCGGTTCAGGCAGACAGCTTAAAAGTTTTAGTAACAATTAATAATCGCAGCGGCATAAATATAAAGAACGCTGAAGTGGATTTTACAAATGCTCATTATGTATTAGCAGATGTTTTAAAAAGAAATGAAAATGTAAGACAAAATCTTGCTTCTTTTATTAAAAAGGATGAGAAAATAACGCAACCGTATTGGCTGGAGCAGCCTTTGGAAAAGGGTAGTTTTACTGTGAAAGTGCAGGAACAGATTGGTAAACCGGAAAACGATCCCTTAAGTTTGGTGTTTAACGTTGAGGTTGAAGGGCAAAAACTTTCATTTGTAAAACCTATCCAATATAAGTCCAACGATCCTGTAAAAGGCGAACAATATCAGCCGTTGGCTGTTTTGCCACAACTTGAATTAATTTTCACGAAAGATAATTTCATTTCGTTAAATAATGCGCCTGTAAAAGTTCAAACGCATATTAAATCAAATTATGAAAAAGCTCGATATAATGAAATCCCAATGTTCTCAAAAAAATTGGAAAATAATTTTCGTATTGAGCCATACAACGTTAGTGATTACAAAGGAGGATATGTGACAAGCACTTATATACCCAAATCTGATAAAACAAATATCACGGAAGAAATTACAATAGGAACTGCAGACGGTTATGATAGCAATACCAAAACAATCAAATACGATCACATTCCAACAATAACATATTTCTCAAAAGCAAAAGCTAACTTGTTAAAACTAGATTTTAAAATTGCCGACAAAAAAATCGGATACGTTGCAGGTGCGGGGGATAAAGTACCCGAAGCATTACAGCAAATGGGCTATGATGTAGCTATGCTAAAAGAGAATGATCTCACTGAAGATAATTTAAAACAATATGATGCTATTATGACCGGTGTAAGAGCATATAATGTACATGAATGGTTGACTAATTCCTATGAAGTATTAATGGGGTATGTAAAAAATGGGGGAGTATTAATAGTTCAATATAATACCAACAGTAATGTTGGTCCCCTTAAAACAAAAATTGCTCCATATCCTTTTACAATTTCACGAAGCCGCATAAGCGAGGAGGATGCCAGGGTAAATTTTCTTCAACCTGCTCACCCGCTTTTAAACTATCCTAATAAAATTACTGACAAAGATTTTGAAGGATGGGTTCAGGAGAGAAGTATTTACCATGCTGAAACATTGGATAGTAATTATCAAGCCATAATTTCAATGAAAGATACCGGCGAAAAAGAGCACAATGGAAGTTTGATAGTAGCTGAATTTGGTAAAGGAAAATTTATTTATACCGGTATTTCTTTTTTCAGACAAATGCCGGCGGGAGTACCTGGTGCATATCGTTTGATGGCGAACTTAATTGCATTGCCAAAGGAAAAAAAACGATAATATCAGGTTCAGCCTGTCCGAAATCCTGATGACATAGAGATGTATTATAGTATGTTACACAACGATGATGAGTAAAGAACATATGCTGATTAAAAAAAAATAAAAATTGGAGAACGAAAAAACATATTGGCGTAACTGGTACATAATAGTGTTTGCATTTCTGGTGCTGCAAATACTGTTGTATTATTTTATCACTATTTATTTTAGATAATATGTTAGGTTGTATTTATAAAGTTTCTAAATACCCCTTTCGGGGATAGGGGTATGAGCGGCATTGACTGGATAGTACTTTTTATAACATTAACCTGCATCATACTTTATGGCATTTATAAAAGCCGCACTACAAAAAACTTAGATGGATATTTTTTAAGCAATCGCTCAATGCCATGGTATTTAGTGTTGCTAAGCATTATGGGTACACAGGCAAGCGCCATCACATTTTTAAGCGCTCCCGGGCAGGCATATACTGATGGGATGCGGTTTGTACAATATTATTTTGGTTTGCCTTTGGCGATGATCATTATATGCATTGTGTTTGTACCAATTTTTAGAAGACTTAAAATTTATACTGCCTATGAATTTTTAGAAGAACGGTTTGATGTAAAAACCAGGACATTTACTTCATTTTTATTTCAGGTATCAAGAGGGCTTTCCACGGGCATTAGTATCTATGCACCTTCAATTATTTTAAGCTCCCTCCTTGGATGGAATATTCATTGGACAAATATTATAATGGGGGGGCTGTTGATAATTTATACCGTTAGCGGAGGCGCAAGGGCTGTTGCATACACACAAAAATTACAGCTCATAATTATTATAATAGGTATGGTGATAGCAGGATATATGGTTGTGCATTTAATGCCCGCCCATATTGGTTTTATTGATGCTTTGCAAATTGGCGGTAATAGTGGAAAAATGAATGTGATAACAAGTGGAATGACAGATAACGGATTTGACTGGAAAGACAAGTATAATATATGGAGCGGGTTAATCGGTGGTTTATTTTTAGCCCTTTCTTATTTTGGAACAGATCAAAGCCAGGTGGGACGCTACCTTACAGCAAAAGGTAATCGTGAAAGCAAATTAGGATTACTTATTAATGGATTGGTAAAAGTGCCCATGCAGTTTTTAATATTGCTGATCGGTGTGTTGGTATTCTCTTTTTACCATTATAATAAAGCGCCGATTTACTTTAATGATACACAGATAAAAACTGCAAAGTCAACAATTAAAAGAGATTCTCTTGAAAATCTGGAGAGCCAATACTCTCTTGTTTCGGCGGATAATGATGTAGAAAAATCAGCTTTAAAAAAACAGTATAAAGATGTTTTAAAAAGAGCGTTACCAGATGAAGATGTTAATGATACTAATTATATTTTTCTACGGTTTGTTATTGATTATTTACCCAAAGGATTGATAGGGCTTTTAATAGCTGTCATATTTTTGGCTGCATGGGGAAGCATTGCAGCGGCCCTTAATGCGCTTGCCTCCTGTACAGTAGTTGACATTCATAAAAAGTTTATTAATAAAGACCTTACACCAAAAATGGATTATAGAATTTCTAAACTGTACACACTTGCATGGGGAATATTCAGCATTATTGTTGCTGAATCTGCAAGTAATTTGGGCAACAGTTTAATTGAGACAGTGAATATTTTAGGCTCGTTGTTTTATGGAGTAATACTTGGGATATTTTTAGTTGCTTTCTGGATCAAACAAATTAAAGGTCATGCTGTATTTTATTCCGCAATAATTTCTGAGTTGCTTGTTATTATGATCTATAAGGCAGACATAGTTTCTTTTTTATGGCTGAATGTAATAGGGGCGGTACTGGTAATTTTGATAGCCGCCTTATTTCAAATATTTTTTAGTGCATATGATTATCGTAAAATAAAAATGCCTCCCCGGGAAGATTGAGGAAGCATTTAATTTTTATACAAATTATTTAAGTTCTGCTAATAGCTTTTCATTTAAACTTACATAGTCATCATTTTTTTCCTGGCGGGCAATATCCATTGATTTTTGTGCTATAGCTTTTGCCTCTGCTTTTTTACCCATTTTAGCTAATGCATTTGCTTTTTGATGATATATCCAATATCCCTTAGGATTTTGTTCTATCGCTTTATCAAACCACTGAACCGCCTGGTTCATATCTTTCCCGTTTTCCATATAATACATTGCAGATTGAAAATAGGGGCGACCATCTTTGACAACCTGATTATTTATCTGGGCCATAACTCTTTTATCAATATCAGTAGTGATAGGAACTGCCACAGCTGTTTTATCCCACATGATTCGCAAGTCAGTACTTGTTGGTTTTACATTAGCAAATTGCATTGTGAATGATTCTACTGACTGATCTAATTTAATTGGTTTTGCCTTCACGCGGACAATATCATCTTCCATTTTGTAGTCCGTGCCCCAGTTGGCAGATCCTTTATTGATAATTACCTCCCACTCATTTTCGCCAGGCATTGTGTAAAGAGCATATTCACCAGCTTTAAGAGCTTGTCCGCCAATCATTACATCATCATTAAATTTTATTCGGGTTGCAGAGTTAGCGCCTGTTCGCCAAACCTTATTCCACGGAACCAGGTCACCAAAAATTTTCCTTCCCTTCATCGCCGGGCGGGAGTAAATAAGTTCTACTGAGGAAAGTCCAAAATCCTGTTTAATAGTTTGAGTTGGCGATGGTGCAGGCGTACGAAGTTGCCCGGAAACGCATACGGCAATTGTGCAAATTAAAACTGTCGATAATATTTTTTTCATTTTATTTGTTTTTAGTGATGATTATTTATTTAATACTGAAAGGTATAATACAAAAGTATAAAATTAATAAAATGTTTGAACTACCTCTCTCTGAGGGAGAGTGAACGGGGTTGAGGGTTATTCAAAATAAATTTTTATAGTTTGGTAGAGCAGGCGGTTTTGTAAATATTGGCTTTGTGTATTCAGATTTTCTGTGTAACCCTGCAATCCGAATAATCCGGCTGCATTTCCTTTATTGATTGCAATTTCGAGATATCCAGCAGAGTTAAATAGCGCAAGTTTTTCGCTTTCTGTTACATCGGCATAAGTGTCACTTATTTTATCAATTATCTCATCTCTTTTAAAAACAATTTTAAAACTTCTGCCGCGTCTTTGCTCCTCAAATTCATCTTTAGTTATGTTGATGATCACATTTTCAAAATTATCAATAAAGATAATTTGCCCTTCTATCCAGTTATTGCCAAGCAAAGCACGCAGTGGGTTTTTTACTTCGATGGAAATATTAGTATCACCAATATTTTCGAAAGCTTCTCCCTTAAGCAACTGGTTAAACGCTTTTGCAAATACCGAAGCACAATACAAAGTATTTTTTTGTGCAGATTTATTTAAGGAAAGAGCCACAATATTTTGAGGCAGTTCTTCAAGTATCATGGTTATTAATCCATTATCAGCACATCCTATATATTGGTTGTTATAATTTATTAATAAAAGATGTTCTGGTCGCTGATCAAATAAATTTACCAGTACTATATGAAAAGTTCCCTCAGGAAAATTTTTGATAGCATTTTTGCATACATAGGCAGCCTGCGGATAGTTGAATGGCGAAAGGTTGTGGGAAATATCAACAATATTGAAATTTGGATTTGCGCTTAACAGCTGACCTTTAACTGCACCAACAAGAAAATCCTGTGAACCTATGTCAGATGTAAGTGTTATTAAAGGCATGTTTAAATTTCAGATTTAAAATTTGAGATTTAAAATTTAAAACCCAGAATTTATTTGTCAAATTTCAAATTAGAAATTTAAAATCATTTAACAAGTTCCCCGTTGTTAAAAAAATGTTTTCTCACCAGTTTGTCAGCCCATTTCGGAAAAAATTTATTTATAAACACAGTTTGCTTACCCGTTAATGTTAATACCAAAGTACGTTTTCTTTTTTCAATTGCTTTTATAATATGCCCCGCACATTCTTCGGCACTCATCATCTTTCCTTCATCCATTGGCGATTCACCTTGTGGCTGTGCTTCTTCATTCAATGCCATATTTCTAATGTTGGATGTTGTGAAACCAGGGCATACCCACATCACATTTACTCCTGTATTCATTAATTCAGTACGTAATGCCTCCAGCCACCCATTAACAGCATGCTTGCTTGCACTATAACCGCTTCTTCCCGGCAAGCCCCTGTACCCCGCAATTGAAGAAACACCCACAATAGTTCCTTTGGATTTAATTATTTCATCGAGGGCAAACTTAGTGCAGTAGACAGTTCCCCAAAAATTTATATCCATTACTTTTTTAAGGGTAGCCAACTCAGTGTTTTTTACCAAAGCCCGCATGGAAATACCTGCATTATTTATTAAAATATCAATACCGCCAAAAGTTTTTATGATACTAGCGATAAAATTTTTGCAATCTTCTTCTTTACTAACATCTGCAACAACAGTATGTAAGATATTGCCGGCATTTTGGACCTGTAGGTTATATAATTTATCCTGGTTTCTTCCGCAGGTTGCAACTTTGGCGCCCTGTTTAATAAATGCATCTACTAATGCCTTTCCAATTCCATCGGTGCCGCCAGTAATAGCAACAACTTTATTTGTAAATAAATATGGCATGGCAGGTTTTCGGAAAATAAAATTGGGACAGGAGAATAATATTTCAACGCTGTCCCAAGTGGTGAACCCATTGGTACAAAACTCGAACCATTTATTGGAAGATTTAAAACTTTTATGTGATTTAATAGCCGCTTAATGTATTAAAGCAGTCCCTATTGACAAAATTAAACTTTTTTCTAGAAGATTTAAAACTCTTAGCAAAGATAGCAGCCTAATTTAGTCTTAAACCCATAGTCAAGGCAAAGCGGTTTTAATGGACTAAGTGTATCTTAAGTCAAAGGTTATTTTATCTAAAACCGTCGAACTCTTTTCTGAAAGACCTAAAATTATTGGTAAGATTGGCGGCTTGATTTTGAAGTGAGCAATGACAGTGTTGCTTAACATGTAGAAAACTGGCAGAGGTGGGAACTTCCTGATCAAGTGGGGGCAGTTGGCGCCCTTACTAATGCCATCAGAGGTGCATTCATTATCCGAAGCGACTAAATAATGGATGGTGGAATTACGCTGCTTATTGGTGCAGTGAGCTTTCTCCGAAGGCACAATAGAGCATAATGAAAAATGCTTCGTAAGCCAAACCATTGCCGCATTAGAATAAATTCCAAAAACAAGCTTTGGTTATTATAAAAAAAATCAATTAATTAAAAGCAACAACCATAAATTTTCTTTCGCTAATCGTAACAAGCGATAATGATTTTCAATCTGGATAGTGTATAATAGCATAAATTAGCTGTTACGGTTAATTGTATAATGGCTACAACTCTAAATCGTTCAAGACTAAAAATTTTTTATAATTAAATCTCTGATACGCTCTCATGCAAACGCTTCAAAAAGGAATTTTTTTTTGGTATTTCAGAAGAACAAAAATAATAATTTTGTCATTTTGAAGATTATCATTTAGGAATTTTTAGTGTACTATTCCGGTGTTGGATTTATTGCAAGAACTTTTTTATTATTATTAAATTCAATATTCCACAGCACAGTTGAATTTTTAAACTTTGTTCTGTAAGTATAGATATGTTTAGCTCCTTCCGGTTTATCTTCCAAAAACTGGATGGATAGCAGTTCGCCTTGCTGCATGAAGAAGTCTTTGCCCGCTCTTTGTATAAAATTGGCTGTTTCCTGTGCTTCATCAGCAAATAGATTTTTATCTACCTCTCCATTTCTTGCCTTACTTATAACAGCTTTGAATATTTCAGTAATATCAATAGGTTCAGAATTCTTATTTGACATTATTAAACTATCATATTCTAAAGAAGGGATAATGAATGAAGCAATGTGAGAAGCTATCTGCTTGCTGGGGCCTGTAGTTTGATTACATAAAACAATTACTGAAAGATGATCGTTAATAAATCGAAGATATGTTGTATTAAATGCCATACCACCTCCCTGATGTCCCGCAACTTGATGGCCCCGCATTGTAAATAACTCATTTCCGAAACCATAATTAATTTTTGTACCACTTAAAAGCTTTCCTTGAGTAATCATTTGTTCATCAGAAGTCTTATTAAGTAAAATATGATTATTCAATGCAGAATCCCATTTAATCAAATCATTAATGGATGATACAATTCCACCTGCAGCCCATTGCCTGGTTGGGCTTATATAAATGGCATTCTGTAGCACATTTTTAATTCCATGATATCCCGATATCATAGAAGGCTCCTGTTCTGCATTTTCCCCTAACCAATGATAACCGCTTACTCTGTATGGAATAACGTCTCTTAAATCATTTACTTTTGTTGACTTCATTCCAAGGGGGGTA
Source organism: Chitinophagaceae bacterium (assembly GCA_050998315.1). Lineage (GTDB taxonomy): Bacteria > Bacteroidota > Bacteroidia > Chitinophagales > Chitinophagaceae > Ginsengibacter. The sequence goes on along the minus strand of JBPCQG010000477.1, from coordinate 985 downwards.
AAAATATTTTCCTGAAGAAAATCTTTATAGCTTTTGCCGCTGACTTTTTCGATCACCATTCCAAGAATAAAATAATTTGAATTTGAATATCGCCATTGTGTTCCCGGCTTAAAAAGTAAGTCCAGTTTATAAACGGGTGTAAGAAGTTGCTCAGGTCTTGCATCTTCCCTTATTTGTTCAAAAAAAGGGTGTACGTCAGTAATATCTACAATACCTGAAGTATGTGTTAGAAGATGACGAATTGTAATAGATTTCCATAAAGCCGGAACGGCGGGTAAATATTTTGAAACAGCCGCATCCAAGGAAATTTTACCTGATTGAACAAATATCATCACACCAGCTGCAGTAAATTGCTTGGTAATAGAAAGTAATTGAAACATAGAATTAGGATCAGTGAATACTGCAAATTCAACATTAGCAAGACCATATCCTTTCTTAAGTATTACTTTACCATCCTTTACAATGCCAACTGCTATCCCGGGGGTATAAGTTCGCTGCATTTGTTGCATAACATACTGTTCCACTTTACTATCTAAAGAGTTTTGCGCAAAAATTTCAGAGCATTTAGTCAAGAGGAATAATAATGTCAGTAGATTTACTATGAGATGCTTCCTAAAATTCATTTTAACAATTTTAATACAATAAAAAATTCTGATGTACACTTCTGTAATGCAATAATTATAAAAACGTTGCATTTTTTCTTTCAGAATTTTATTGTATAACTTCCAATTTCCTTGCAACCTTTTGGATCACCTTGCATTATATTACGCATGACTCAACCTGACGAGGAACAGCTTATAAAGGAAGCACAGAACAATAACTACGGATTTGTAAAGCTTTACGACATTTATTATTCAAGAATCTTTGGTTATATTTTCAGAAGAACACTTGATCTTGAGCAGACTAAAGATATTACCTCTGAAACCTTTTTAAAAGCTTACATAAACATTGGAAAGTTCCATTGGAAAAATATTCCATTCTCAGC
>JBPCQG010000467.1:0-10644 GCA_050998315.1 Chitinophagaceae bacterium | reverse complement strand
TAATGGTAAATGCCTTTAAAATTGTTTTTGCTCTTTATAAATTTTCGCCAGGATATTTGTATCTTAATTCTCGTTTTGAACCCATTGCCACTAGCCGCGATTTTATCTCATTATTGATCATCAAATTATTCTACTTTAAACGTCTAAAGGTGATCATAAAAACACATGGCTCAGATCTATCCTTGCTATGCAATAAGTCTTTTTTTTTAAAAAGACTATTATTACCATTTATGATATCTCAGGTTGATGCATGGTTTTTTTTATCGAACGAAGAAAAGGAAATCATAGCAAAAGGTAATAGCAGACTTTCAAATAAGGTTTATGTAACATCTAACATTATAGATCCCACCCGTTCAGTTTCTTCATCGGCGTTTAAGCAAAAATATGCTTTGAACACTGATAAGTTTAAAATTTTATATGTTGGGCGTATGGTAAGAGAGAAAGGGATATTTGATATACTTAAAAGTATTCCACTCATTAGCTTTAAAGAAGATTGTGTTTTTATTTTCGTAGGTAATGGCCCCCATCTAAAAGAATTGAAATCTCTTGCAACCGAACTAAATCTATTATCGTATGTGCGTTTTTTAGGTTTTGTTCCCGATGAAGAATGTGACCACTTTTACGCAAACACAGATTTGTTAGTCTTTCCTACTTTTTACACTGAAGGCTTCCCAATGGCCTTATTTAAATCTGTGGCCGCGGGATTACCAATAATCACTACCAGGATTAGAGCTGCAAAGGATCATTTAAAGTCCCCTGATAATGTGTTATGGGTGGAGGCAGAATCTGTTAAAAGTATTGCTGATGCCGTATCTACATTATATAAAAATGACACGCTTATTAGTTCAATGTCGGAGAATAACAAGGCAGTTGGAAAAAAATTTTCCCGCCGCAATGTATGTGCGGAAATGAATGAAAATTATTTTATTAATTCAAACTAAACGTTTGTTTCGAAAATGAAAATACTGGTTCAGCAAGAAGGCAAGGATTAAAATAACTACCTGCAAAAATAATTTAGCATATAGTATGGTTAACTATTCAGAGATTAATAAGCAACAAACTGTAAGTGAGATAGATCCATTTACCTTACAACGGTAGAAGCAATTTACCAAATTTATAAAATCAGCAAATAAGGATGTTACGATTTTAGATGTTGGTTGTAATACTGGCCGCGGAGGAAGGATCTTTGGAAACCATTTGGAAATGCAAACATCATAGGCATTGATATTGTGAGCGAAAGGTTAAGTCAAATTCCATCCGGAATTTATAACACGCTCTTATGCGAGTCAATCATAGATATGTCATTGCAAAGTGAATCTATCGACTATATATTAGCAGGTGAAGTAATTGAACATATCGCTCCGGAAGACTTGGATAAAGTATTACTTAGCTTTAAGCGTGTTTTGAAAAGCGGGGGTAAATTATTGATGACACCCTAATCCGAATTCTTTCCTGGTAAAATTAGGTAAGAATAGTGTTTTTAATGATCCTTCACACTTATCTATTATGCCTGTTGAAATTTTAAAATACTTACTTAAGAAAAATGGATTTAAAAATATTAAAATAGCCGGGTCTGGAAAGGCTATAGAAATCTTTCCTGATTGGTTACCGGTAATGGGAGTATTTGCAAGCTATCTGACAATTTTATCAAAGGATTGAACGTTATGAATAATGGAAAAAGAAGGGATATATCTATGGAACAGAAAAGAATTCTTAAGAGGAGATATATCTATGGAACAAAAAAAAATTATTGATTTCAAAGTTTCTATCGGTAAATATTCTACGTTTATTGACTATATACTTTATTTAGCAACTCAATCTTCCTCATCAAATGTATTTGTTGCTAATGCTCACATGTTTGTTGAGGCATATAATAACAATGATTTTAAAAGAATAGTAAATGAAGCAGACGTAGTAACCCCGGACGGTGTGCCGCTTTCCTGGAGCTTAAAATTATTACATGGTATTAAACAGGAAAGAGTTGCAGGAATGGACCTGTTACCTGACCTGTTACGCACGTTTTCTTTACATAGACTTCCGGTTTATTTTTATGGAGGAACCCCGGGACTGTTAGAAGAAACCGAAAAGTATCTTAAAAAAGTATACCCGGATTTACCAATAGCCGGATCATATAGTCCGCCTTTTAGGGAATTAACAGACGAAGAAGCACTGGCAGTAAAAGAGCAAATTAATAATTCGAAAGCCAGGGCTGTATTTGTGATATTAGGATGTCCCAAGCAGGAGAAATGGATGGCTTCGATGAAAGGTAAAATTAATGCTGTCATGTTAGGCTTCGGAGGGGCTTTGCCTGTTTTAATAGGTATACATAAAAGAGCACCTGTCTGGATGCAACGTAATGGATTGGAATGGCTTTACCGTTTTCTTCAGGAGCCAAAACGATTATGGAAAAGATATCTTATTACCAATATGTTTTTCATCTATTTATTGATCAAAGAAAAAATAAAGTTCACCCTTCGCAGGGCAAAAGTTAGTATTTGATACTATACAAATAAGTTTTTTGCGGATTTGAATACAAAAACTGTTGTTGTATTCTTTAGATATTCTGATGCGATTTCTGCTTTATATACCAATAAAACTCTAAGAAGTTCTATGTCGGCAAATAATAAAATATTGGGGAAAAGATTTTCCTGCAGTAATGTTATTAGACACATGAACAAAGTTATTTCATCAATTTAAATTGACAGGTATGTTAGGTATTTCTTCAATTAATGTGTTTACATACCTGCGAGTTAAACTTCGATTTGTGAATGACGGTAAATGGGATACGACGGCTCACAGTGGTGGACACTTTCGATGAATACTGTTGCAGAAATGATGCGCCGTTTAGGTGAGGTCTTCAGGGAAAAACTATCTGAAGTTTCAAATAAAAAATATACATAATTTTTGTTTAAATGATCTCTATAGACAAACTTTCAAATTTAGGACTTGGTACAAGTAATGTTGCATCATTAGGAAGGAAGATTTCTTTTAAATATTATAAAGAAACGATAGCAACTGCTAAAGATGCAGGTATAAATGTTATTGATACAGCTGATACTTACGGTTCTGGAGATTCCGAAAGATTGATTGGTAAATGTCTCAAAGAGAATCGTTCTTCTTTTTTTATTATAACAAAAGCCGGAATCCCTTATACTCATTCAGCAGAATGGCTATTCCCTTTAAATCAAATTGGTAAAAAAGTAAAACAAAAATTAGGATACAGGACAAATTACAGTTCAACATATTTAATAAAAAGCATTAATCTGAGTATTAAAAGGATTGGTACTAATTATGTAAATGCTTTTTTATTGCATGAGCCAAATTATACAGATTTGGAAAATACTGATTGTTGGAAAGGGCTTGAAAAAATAAGGAAAACAGGATTAGCTGAGTATACTGGTGTTTCTACTAATGATTATAAAGTAGTTGAGGAAGGTATCAGGGCAAAGCAGGTTCAATTGGTGCAAACATCTGTTTCGTGGGATGATAAGTCAAGTCCAATAATTGATCTTTGCCATGAAAACCAAATTCCTGTTATTGCGAATCAGGTACTACGTCCGTATAAATCATTGATCCAAAAATTTATGCAGAAGGAGAAATATATACATGAGCTGGAAGGTTTGTCTCAAATATCGTTGATCCAATTTTTAATAGCCTATATTTTAGTTGAAAAAACGGTCGCTAGTGTTTTAATCGGTACAGGAAACATTGAACATTTAAATCATAATATTAATTCTGTAAATTATACCGCTTCATTAAAACATCATTTAGATTATATAAAGAATGTTTTAATATGATTATTTCACCAAGAAATCTTATAAATGATCAGATAGTGGAAGCAGATTTTTGTATTGCAGGTGGCGGACCTGCTGCTATTTCTTTAGCATTGAACCTTCCAAAAACTTCCAAGATTGTATTAATTGCAGGAGGAGGTTGGTCTGAAACTTCAGCTAATCAAGATTTAAACAGAGGTATAATTGTGCCACCAGGTAGCCATGAACCATTAGAAGAAAATAGAAGAAGACAATTTGGAGGAGCATCTGCTGTCTGGGGTGGCCGCTGTGTTCCCTTAGATTCTATGGATTTCAAAAAACGTTTTTGGATTGATGACAGTGGATGGCCAATCACTTATGAGGACATGTTCCCCTATTATGAACAGGCAGCAATGCTTTGCCAGATAGGAAGTTTTGAATTTTGTGCGAATAGAGTATTTCCAAACAAACAAAAAGAAATAATAGAAGGATTCGATTCTGATGAATTTGTTTCGAACTGTTTAGAAAGATGGAGCCCCCCGATTCACTTCGCCAAAACTTACAGAAATGAATTAGAAAATAGTACAAACATTCATATTTTATTGGATGCACAGGTTTTAGCTTGGGAGATGCTTGCTGATTGCGATAAGATTACAAATGCGAAAGTGGCTGTAGGTAAATTCACTATAAACATTCAGGCTAAACATTTTTTACTTGCTACGGGAGCCATTGAAAACTCGAGATTACTACTAACATCTGCTAACAATTATTGTACAAAGGGAATAGGAAATGAGTATGATAATGTAGGCAGATATTACATGGCTCATCTCAGCGGAACATATGCAGAATTAAATCTTTTAGATAGAAAAAATGTCGTATTCGATTTTGAAAGAGATAAGCAAAATGTCTTTTGTCGCAGGAGATGGTGGATTCCTGAAAAAATTCAAGAGTCTGCAAAATTATTAAATACTATATTTTTTTTACATCATCCCAATAGCTTAAATGGGCATAGAGATGCTTTGTTTTCATCCGTATATGTTGCCAAAGCTTTACTCCTATTAGCTAAACAGAGGTCAAAGAGTGCATTAATAAGTGAAGCAAAACGGCTTCCGGATATAAAAGAGCATCTTATAAACATAGCTAAAAATGGCTTACCTCAAACTCCCAGGCTTATACAGCTGGGTATACAACGATTAGCGAAGCGAAGATTACCTTATATTTTACCTTCAAAAAGTAACAAATATTGGGGATTATATTTTCAAACAGAACAAGTTCCGAATAGGGAAAGCAGAATTTGTTTATCAAAATTTCATAAAGACGATTTAGGGATTCCCAGGGTAGAAATGAAATTGGCTTTCAAAGATATTGATACTGAATCAGTAGTTCACGCTCATAACCTTTTTGTGAAAAATTTTCTTCAGAAAAAATTTGGGGAAATAGTTTATAGTGAAGACGGACTCAGACAATATTTGAAGAATAAAATAAATACCTTCAATTCAGGAGCCCATCATATAGGTGGAACAAGAATGTCTGATGATCCAAAAAAAGGCGTTGTAGATAAAAATTCTAAAGTTTATGGCGTAAGTAACTTATTCATTGCAGGATCGTCTGTGTTTCCTACAGGAGGCCATGCAAATCCTACTTTAACCATCGTCGCACAGGCCCTGCGACTTGCAAATCATTTAAAAACAAAGGTTCCTTAAAATTACTATGTTTACAAAATTAGAAAGACAACGATCTTTTATATAAAACAATGGGAAAATGAAAGGCTAATAGATATACCTATATCGCTGGGTCTCCCTGTTAATAACAAATAAAATATTTCAGCAAATATTTTCCATTCTTCAAAACATTTCAATGACTTTATTTATAGAAAGAAATCAATGTCCGGTTTGTGCTAACACTAATAAAAAGGTATTAATTAAAAAACATATTAATGATAAAGATTTTGTAGAATTTATGAGATTAGAACCAACTTATAAGGATGCATTTTATAATGATCTTAATAATGGTGTTTTAGATGAGCAAATATTTGAAGTTGTAAAATGTTTACAATGCACATTTATTTACGAGAAATACGTGTTAAATGATATTGGTATGAACAAGTTATATAATGTGTGGATGGACCATACAACAGTTGATTCTTTATCTGGAAGTTTGGAAACAAAAGAGAAAAGATTTAAGTATTATCAGGACCGTATTTTTTATATACAAAACCATTTCAAAAAGAAAAGAATTAATATTCTTGATTGGGGTGCTGGTTTAGGGAACTTTTGTATAGCCGTTAAAAGCGTTAACAATGGTGATGTATATGCTTATGATTATTCAACTGTAAAAAATAATCATCTTGAGCAACAAGGAATTATAACAAAGCCCTTAAATGAATTTCCTGAAAAACATTTTCATTTTATTAATATAGATCAGGTACTTGAGCATGTATCAGATCCATTGCTTTTATTAAAAACTACATTGAAATACATAACTGATGATGGACTTATTTTTGTTTCTGTTCCATCCTGCTATACTATTGAGGCTCAGCTAAAAAAAAATATTTTAGATGAAAAGACATTTAGTCAATTGAACCCACATCAGCACATTAATGCATTTACTAATAAAACATTGAAAACTATTGGAAAAAAAGCCGGGTTAAAATTATGTTTTGAACCGGTGTTGCAAATTAGATCTACACATTCTAAAGGTGTAAATGAATACATGAAAAATATCCTTAAGCCATTTTACAGGGAATGGATTTCTACTAGTCTATTTTTCAAAAGAGCTTAGTATAAATAGGCATTTAGCAATAATTTTTGTTCACTTTAGGTCATAGTTTAGTATTCATATTAATAAAAAAGATTTTAATTATAGCAGCCCTTTTCCTAAACACAGCGTATGGGCAAATCACACAACAGAAGCAAGTATTATGGATTTCAACTTCCTTAAATGAAAAGCCACAGATAACAACCCTTGCAGGATTGGAAGCTATGACTGCACCCATAACCGGTCTGTATTATATAACTACAGATGCTGGTAAATATGGTATTTGGTGGTATGATGCGAAAGACATTACATCTTCGGATAATGGAGGCACTATAAAAGTTTCTTCCAATGGAAAAAGGTTTAAAAGAATTATTCAGGACAATATTGTGTTGGCCTCTTGGTTCCTTGATTCGCTGCCCGGCACTACATTACAGACAGAAAAATTTCAGGCTGCAATTAATGCCGCACAATATAAAAAATTAGTATTACCCTCTAATTATACTTTTTATACCGAACAGGTAAACTTAGTTTCTTATACTCATATTATAGGAGATAAGACCATAATTAAAACACCATCTTCATCTCCGTTAGGCAGCAGACTTGTACAAGCATCTACAGTAAGCCGTGTTATATTGAATAACATCGAATTTGATCTATCAAATGTTACATTAGGAAATGAGAATAATGGTACCTGTCCTGTAGCTTTTGAAGCTGGATGCTCTTACATAACAATAAAAAATCTGTATATCCATAATAGCCACTTTGTAGCTATTAAAATTGTGGGCAGCAGTTTTGTAGATGTGTCATATAATAGAATCTATAATACCGATGCCGGGATTCATTTACTTGATGAAGGTCTTTTTACCTGTAGAAATGTGTACATACATCATAATAACATAGACGGCACCACAACTCCGGGAGAAAATACCTCCGAAGGCATTAGTATCTCTCCACAGGTACAAAATGTGCGGTTTAAAAAAATAAGGGTAACAGATAATTTTGTAAAAAATAAAACTGAAAGCCAGGGAATTTCGTTTTTTGGTGTAGAAGACGGTTTAGTGGAAGGAAACATAATTGTAAATTGTCTGGAAGGTATTGCTATTTCTCTACGCGATGAAGTACCTAAATCTCAACCTTATGAGCCACATTCCAAAAAAGTATTCGTTATAAATAATCGCATTATAAGTGCATTAAATTTTGGTATTCGCGGGCAGGCTGATGACGCCTTGATTTCAGGGAATATAATAGATAATACCGGCGGAACAGCTATAAGCACTGCAAGGGGTTATGGTAAACCGTCCACTACCTTATTATCTGAAAGAATGACCATTTCAAAAAATATAATTAATAAAATTGGTCGGGCGGGTACTGGTGGAAATGGAGGCATTCAAATTACCAATCTGAATAATTCAAAAATCTTAGATAATCAGATAAGAACAAATAAAAGTACAGCTTCGTTCTATGGAATAAGGTGGTCTGGAAAATATGGAACAGGAAATATCATTAAGAGGAATACTTGTGATTGGATATTTAGCTGGGTTGAAACAGCAGGAACACAAGATTTTAGTTCCTTTAATGAAGTGAGTGAAAATACTTTTCATTCACTTTCCAATTTTAGACCCGACTATTCCCTCACTAATGCATGGAAGATAAAAAATAATACTTTAACTATCCGGCGATCTACCTCCACCTTAAAAAAAGCTAAAAAAATTCCTGATAATTCCCCGAATCGAAGCGCTAAAGCTGTAAAGCGAACAGGTAATTAATTTGGTAATGTTCAGAAAAATGTGTGACGGTTATTTCATAAAAAGTCATTTATTACAACGTTGATCTAAAGAAGAACCGCCAATTCTTGGGGAGCAACTTGCCAGTAATTATATTAATGCAAGAACATACTTAAATAGCAGTCATTTTTTGGCCGCTATTTTCTTTTGTTGTCGGATTGCTTGTATGGCTAAAATAACTCAAAGCCTGGATTTATTTTTAAAGTACCTATACCACTTTTTAAAGTTGATCCTTTATTTTTGGTTAATCCCGATGCAGATCCAGATGATTTAAAGGTGTCCGGAATAGGATTCAATGCCATTAGTTGTTTAGGAATGTTATTATCATTAAGGTAGAAGAATATATTGGGCAAGGGCTCTTTTTTTAGTAAGAGAGAACGCCTAACCAGTTTGTGGTTATACCAATATCTGCCGGTTAGTGCTTTGTATGATTCTTTCAGAAAGTCCCTAAACTTAATTTGCCGGGTTAATAAAGATTGCCTCTAATAATGCTTGTCATTATGGGATTCAATGCAGTATATCATTAAACCAATGCCCGTAATTCTTTACCAGCATCTAAAATAAATAGGTTTTGCTGAATAACTCTATAATCCACAACTGTCAATAACTTTATTAATAATCAATAAATCAAAAGTGCAGGAATAATTGTCTTAAGGTATAAAACCCTTTCAGATTGATACGCTATAAATCACAAGCACAACTTACGCTGGCAGGTTTTCAAACGCCTTTTTCGCAACACCTCGATAAGAATAATCGTTGGGTAAAATTAGCAGATACCATTACATGGGATAAGCTTGCTAATATTTATTACAGAAAGATGAGCAATGATTTTGGTGCCCCCTCTCTTAGTGCCCGTATGGTTATTGGTGCTGTTATTGTCAAGCACATGCTTAACGTAGATGATCGTGAAGTAGTGGCACAGATACAGAAAACATGTACCTGCAATACTTTGTTGTCTAAGCAGCTTTAGCACCGAAGAACCTTTTGATCCATCGCTGATGGTAAGCATCCGCTATCGTTTAGGGCAGGATGTGATGGAAGAGTTCAGCAGGTTAGTTGTTTCTTTTACATATATTCCATCAGTACCGGAAAAAAGGATATTGCAATTTTTTATCTGGATATTTTCTGCATTATAAATATCAAATGTTTTTACATTACTTCCGGTAAAACTCAAGTTGTCGAATATAATGTTGCTACAACTGCGGACCGTAACTAATGTGTTTGTTGCACTTACGCGTACACTAAATGATGATGGATTCTTATATCCGAAATAAATAGCAATTTTTTCGGAGAATCATTATAACACCATTCTCCAAACTGATCAAGTGTCCGAATATGGTTTTGAACAAAATAGCCATATCCATCTATAGGTATATAGCTTGTTGGAGAAATGTAATTTATTGTTCCGCCTGACTGTTTAGCTATATGGTTTTTGTCTATAATCCAACGTGTTTTTCTTATGGCAACATCAGCCCCGGTAAAATCAAAAGGAAGTGCGTTACCTGTAATAGAAGTATTCGCCACATGAGATCGTATTGTGAGCCAACCTTTATTTACTGCATTGCTGTTTGGATAGCGACCCATAGCATAAGGTACATTATTATTGGTAATAATATTCATACGTTTATCAAACGAGGAAAAATAAGCCTGGTATATGCCTTCCCCTATTGATGTCCATAAACTAAGTGTTCTGAATCCGTTTATAATAGGTTTATCACCTATACCATACGCTGAGATGACTATAGTATGATTTACAGTACCTGACTTGTTGATAATAATGGAGCCATCAAACGTTTCCCCTTTATTAAACAGTATCGAATCACCTGCATTTAGAGTGCTGAAAATGGAGTTTAGCTTATGTATTGTATGCCAGGGAATATGGGGATTACCGGCTTCAGCAAATGTTCTGGAATCATCGCCTGAGGCGGTAGAAAAATAATAATTAGTGGCAGAAGCTCTATTAATATAACAAATCCATACATACAAATAAGTATTTTCATGAGATCTTGTGGGAGAAGTTTTAAGGTGATCAAGTTATTGAAACTTTGGGAAAGTAGTAATATTGATTTTAGAAAATATACTTCCAAACTATTACAACTATCCTAGATCTTATAATAGTTAATAATCACCTGCAATAACATATACTTTATGATTCTAAAGTTTTTGTAGAAAAATCCTTTTGATTTCTTTGTTCCCGTTAAAATGTACATAACAAAGAGCAATATATTAAGGCTCTTCCTGAAAACCCATAATCCACAATAGGCAATGGTTTGGTGATAACTAAGTATTAAAAAAGCCCCACAATGGCACAAGATGTGAGCAAAGTGGGGCAGCATTAATATTTAGATCCA
>JBPCQG010000466.1:0-7975 GCA_050998315.1 Chitinophagaceae bacterium | reverse complement strand
CAAAAGCAGAGCCAGTGTTTCGGTAACACAATCTCTCCAAAGTATTACTCTCTGTTTGCCGCACAAAAGAAAAAGAGGAAACAGGAAAAACAATACTATACTGCATTTCAAATATCTTGCAAAGCGGTAAAAAAACCAGCAAGTTACTATTGCCTGCAGGCTTACTAAAAAAGCAATTAGTGTAAAATTTGGATACGGCCATTTTGCTAAAGCCAGGTAATAAAAAATAGCCAATGGACGAAACCGAAGGAACAGATCATCTTTTATTTCAAAATATGCAGTTGAAAAAAATGATTTATGATCTAAATGATTATTGAATTCAATTAAGATCTGGTCATCTGACAAATGAAAGCCTGAAAAAAAAGTCCGGGTTGCAAATAAAAATGTCCAAACCAAAAGTGCATAAATACAGAGAACAATCACATTGCGCCACATGAGTTTTTCTGTATTCGATTTCATAAATAAAAATAATACTTATACTTTGTTGATGCTTTTTAAAATAAGGGCAATAAGTTCCTTATTGTCTATTTTCGCTCATTTTGCAATGACCTGATAGAATTAATAATTATGATCAGTTTTGTTTTACCGGTTTACAATTGTTACGATAAGCTCATATTGAAGTTGCCTGAATTAATTAGGATTTTGCAAGCCGCAAATATTCGTTATGAAATTATTATTGTGGATGATGGTTCTCAACAGAAAGAGGATATTAAAATATATCTTAATCAAAACTGTAAGCTATTGATTAACCAAAGGAACTATGGTAAAGGCTATTCAGTCACCCGGGGAATAATGGCTGCATCAGGTGATTATATTATTTTTATGGATGGCGATTTTCCATTTGATCTGGAAGTGATTGAAAGGTTATATAATAAGATACAACAGCCGGATATTGATATGATAATTGGTGACAGAACAATGCCGGCATCAAGCTACAGACAGGCTTCTATGCTTAGATATGCCGGCAGCAAAGTAATTTCTTTTATCGTTAGCCACTTCGTAACCAAAGGGTATTATGATACTCAATGTGGCATAAAGGGATTTAAAAAAAATGCAGCAAAAGATATTTTTTCCAGGCTTACAATAGATGGATTTTCATTTGATGTGGAGGTGATCTTTATTGCAATAAAAAGAAAGTACAGGATTGAAAGGATCGCAGTTGTAGTAAAAAAACAACTCTCTTCTAATGTGATAATTGTTCTTCATGGTATTGAAATGGTTATCAATTTTATCAGAATAGAAATTAATTATAGGTTGGGTAAATATAATTGATGAACAGAAAAATTACCAATATTATACGGGTGTTGATGGATGAATGTATTCCTGCATTCATACGGGATTCTTATTGGTTTATGTATCCGTTTTATTTTTTTGCTTACCGGGGGCGAAATATAAAACAGGTAATGAATTTTAAATCCATGGTACATTCTTTTACTGAAAGTGATTACAAATCTTTTTATTCAGAAATAAATTCTATATCACGAAACAGACAAACAGATCTTAGTGAAAATCAAATTCGGTTTGTTTTGCAAAATATTGATAAAAGTGCTGAGAGCATTCTTGATGTTGGTTGTGGAAGAGGCTATCTTCTTCACAGAATCAAAAAAGAAAATCCTCATATCAGCTTATTGGGTATGGATATAGTAAATAAGTTACAGTATGGTGCGATTGAATTTCACCAGGCAAATATTGCCGCAATGCCTTTTAAAGACAAAGAGTTTGATACGGTTATCTGCACGCACACTATAGAACATATCCTGGAATTGCGGTCTGCAATTAAAGAATTGGTTAGAATAACAAATAACCAATTGATTATTGTTACTCCCTGCCAGCGATATTTTTACTATACTCTCGATGAGCATATAAACTTTTTTCATAAGAAGGAAATGCTTACTTCACTTTTACCTTTTACGAAGTTTATTTGCAAAAAAATAAACTTTGATTGGGTATACATTGGCAATAAAAATTCCTAGACAGGTAAAAGTGTCCTTCTAATAAACTTAGGATTAAATACCAGCAAGAGAGTAATTAATAAAAAAATAATAAGACTAACCGCCATTGCAACTTTTACTTTTTTTGGTTCAAACGTCAGTTCAATTTTGTTTTGCCCCTTTATTATCGGAACAGACATAAATGTATTTGCATATTTCTGAACTTCTTTTTTTTCTTTTCCATTGTTATAAAACCAATGGGGATAAAAACCTTGCTGGTACACGATGTTTCCGGTATAAAAAGACGGTAATGTAAATATTATTTTGTCCCCTGTAAAAGTTGTTATCTCGGGCTTTGTATTGTTTAAATCGGTTGTAAAGAGAAAATCGTTATTGGTGAAATTCAAAGAAGAATTGTTTTTTATGCTCTCAAAATATTTTGTCGTGGTGACTAATTTGATAGGGTAGGGCACTTCTTCTCTTACACCAATTTGTTTACCATAAAAACTCCAGTCACCAACTAATCCTTTTTCTTCTGTGTTGATTGTATCATTATTGATTATTGGCTGTAGTGTAGGTAAAGGGATTCCTTTCAAAGATTTATTTAATACGCTTTGAACGTGTGATACGGAAGCTTTTCCAACTCCGGTAAATGGAAGATTTAGTAAGGTTGCAATAATCACATCTGCAATTACAATTCTTACTAAATAATTCCATCTTTTTTCTCTTAAGCAGAATTTTATTCCCCACAATAGCACTAATTGAATAATACCCTGCAACCATAAAGCATCATAAAAAGTTATTGAGTCAATTAAAGATTTTAATTTTTCTGTTAGTCCGCTATGTGCGGCAATGGCTTTAGATGAATACAAAAAACCTTGTTTGGAATTTATCATTGTGTATAACCCAAAAACTATACATGCAAACAAAATGAACTCAACGGCAAAATAGATCCATTTTATTCTTCCTTTAAATTCTCGTTGTTCATTTATAAATCTGTTCAGCTCAATGGCTGCAACTATCATAAAGCATAGCAATGAAAAAATGATGAACTCTCCACTCAATCTTACATAACTAATCAGTGGTATAAATTTATAGGCGAATGTTTTAAAAATTCCCCCGCATGAAAGAAGCAAAAATGCTAACCCTGTAAATAACAAAAATTTTTGCCAGCTATTTTTTTTAAATATTGCAAAGAAGAAACATAAGGCTAGTGTTAAAGAGAAATAAATATTTCTCATGGATATATCTGTTGCGAAATAGCTGTCATTTTTTGTCGTGCTTAAAGGTAACAGGATTGAGACCCAGCTTTGTGCAGTTACTGCGCTCTTCAACCCATCTGCCAGTGATACCTTATCACCCCTGCTGAAGTATGGCAGAATATCTGAGTAGCCAACAATTATTCCTGCACTCAAAATCATCAAAACAAATAATAAAGTAGAATGAGCTATCGCAAACTCTTTCATTCTTCTATGAATGTTCAATCTTTTTTCATTTTTAAAGAAAAGAAAAAGTAACAAAGCAATGAAAAAATAAAAGGCGCCGATTACTAAACCCGGATGTGCAGAAGAAATAAATAAATAAAATATAAATGCATTCTGTAAAATATTTTTAATGGACAAGCGCTGTTGTAATAATAGATATCCCCACATGCACCAGGGTAAAAATGCTGCACCACTCAGCCAGTTAAAATGCTGCAGATGACCAACGTTATATCCGCAGCACATGTATGCGATTGCCGCAATAAATCTGACTTTATTTTGTAAATTAAAATAGCCTGTCAATTTATACATTCCCAGTGCGCCAATAAAAAGATAAGCCAGAACTTCAATTGTAAAGGTGTACGCATTATAGCCTAAAGTGCTTGCTATAAGCCATGTTATAGGGCTCCAATAACCACTGCTCATATCGCCATATTGAGGAATCCCATAATTAATATAAGGATTCCACAACGGCAGATGACCATCATGAATACTTTCACTCATGAAAAATTTGGGAGGAAAATATCCATTAAAGGCGTCGTTCTTAATAAAAAAAAGAAAAGTAGAAACGGGCAGATACGCAATTAACAATATCAGTAAAAAGGCAAAAACTGTTTTTGCAGATTGCCTTTTTGAATTTGCGTAATCTTGCATTTGCTAAAAATACATTTTTACAATATATGGTAGAAAGAAGTTTTGATGATTTTGATGCCTATGCGAGAGACTACAGGAGTATTCATACGGCCAATATAAAAATATCAGGTGCAGATAGTTTTTATTTTGCTGAGATGAAGGTAAAGTTGTTGCAACAATTTGAGGAAAATATTCCATTAAAAATTTTGGATGTTGGATGTGGCGATGGAACGACAGAAGTGTTTATTAATAAACATTTTCCTGCATGGGAGATAACAGCAATAGATGTTTCCGAGAAAAGTATTGTTGAAGCAAAAAACAAAAAAATTATTAAAACCGATTTTAAGATTTATAATGGAAATACTATCCCTTCTTCAAATAAAAATTTTGATATGATCTTTATGGCTGGGGTATTACATCATATAGATTTCCGTTTACATAATGGTTTCGTAAAAGAAATAAGCAGGGTTTTAAAACAAGATGGAAGATTTTATTTGTTTGAGCATAACCCTTTTAATCCGGTTACCAGGCATTTGGTTAGTACATGTGTATTTGATAAAAAGGCAAAGCTTTTAAAAAGTAGTTATACAGAAAGGTTATTGCAAAAAAATAATTTCGTTGTAAACAAAAAAAACTTCATTATTTTTTTTCCAAGAAAAGGAATTTTATCTAAACTTATTTTTTTGGAGAAATATTTACAATGGATGCCATTGGGAGGACAATATTTTATTGTTGCTAACAAATCCTCTCCTATGTAGTTAGTTGGGTGAGGCTAATCAATATTTATTGTTTTATCAATCAAAAAGAGCGGTCGCTTTTTGCTTTCGATAAACAGGCTTGCTATATATTCTCCCAGTAAACCAATTGCTAATAGTTGTGTTCCACCTAAAAACATAATGGCAATTATAGTTGATGCCCAGCCAGGTACTGTCGCTTCCTTGTAATAAGAAACCAATGCAAATATTCCAAAAGTAAAAGCGGCTAAAGAAATTATTGTTCCTATTAAAATGGCGATACGCAAAGGTTTAAAGCTAAATGAAGTAATTCCTTTTAAGGCAAGCTTTGTCATTTTACCAAAAGAGTATTTAGTTTTTCCATTCCGACGCTGAAGTGCTTCAAATTCTACTATTGTAGATTTAAATCCTATCCAGCTAAAAATTCCTCTTAAAAAAAGTTCCCTTTCTTTCAACAATAAAACATTAGATAATACTTTTTTATTAAAGGCTCTGAAATCAGATGCATTTGCTTCTATATGTGTATCTGAAATTGAATTGATAAACCAGTAAAATATACTTGAAAATATAATTTTAATGGTTCCTGAAGAATTGTCTTTACTTCGTTTGGTAATTACAATGTCAAATCCTTCTTTCAGTTTTTCGATCATTAAAGGAATAAGCGATGGAGGGTGTTGTAAGTCTCCATCCATTGTAATTATATAATCACCTTTTGCATGCTGCAATCCTGCCATCAATGCATTTTGATGTCCAAAATTCCTGGAAAGAGAAATGCATTTAATATTATTATTTTCAAAAGATAATTGCTGTATTTCTAAAAATGTGTTATCCAAACTTCCATCATCTACATATATCAATTCATCACCGGGGAGCAAATATTTATTGATCTCATTATAAAGCGGTATGATATTTTTCTCTTCATCAAAAACCGGGATTATCACAGAAAGCAAAGGCATGTAGATAAGGTATGTAAAAAATTATTTAGTGTATACTTTTTGTATATACTTTCCTAAGATATCAAATTCAATATTAACTGTTGAACCTTCTTTAATAAAAGATAAGTTAGTATGTTCTAAGGTGTAAGGTATAATTGCAACAGTAAATTGTTTTTTGCTGACGTTAAAAGCCGTCAAACTTATTCCATTTATACAAACAGAACCTTTTTCAATAATTAAAGAAGAAAACTTCCTTTTAAATTTAAAAGTATATTCATTACTTCCATTTAATACTTTTTTGCCGATGCAGATTGCAGTTGAGTCTACATGTCCTTGGACAATATGCCCATCTATTCGTCCATTCATCTGCAGAGATCTTTCAAGATTTACAGTGGCTCCAATTCTCCAGTCATCTAAATTGGATTTATTCAACGTCTCTTTAATAGCTGTGACTTTATGGGTGTTTTCTTTTATTGCTTCTATGGTAAGGCAAACCCCATCATGGTTTACACTTTCATCAATTTTTAGTTGATCAGATATCGTACTCTTTATTCCAAATGTTTTATTGGAACCACTGATTTTTATGTCTATGATTTCCCCTAAACATTCAATAATTCCGGTAAACATGTTAATCTATTTATGCGAATTTCGTGTTTCATTTTTGGAATTTCCATATTTAAAAATTTACGTTTACCTTTGTCCTCCAAAAAATAATAATTAAAGAAAATAATTTATGCTCATTATTGATTCTAAAGACTGCGAAAACATAGATAAAGCCCTCAAAAAGTACAAAAAAAAATTTGAGAAGAGCAAGGTTTTATTGCAATTAAGAGAGCGCCAGGCATTCATCAAACCATCTATCAGGCGAAGGGGACAGGTTTTAAAGGCCGTTTATAAACAACAAATTGAAAGCGGAAAAATAGAGATATAATTCACAGGTATATAATTAGCAAAACTACCGGAAGCTTTTAAGTTTTATTAACTTTGCGGCTACCGGTTTTTTTATGTTTGCAAACCAAACTTCAATACAAAGTTTTTTAGATTACCTTAAATTTCAAAAACGCTACTCCAGGCACACAATTATTTCTTATCAAAATGACCTGGAAGATTTTTTTGATTTTATTGTAAATAAATATGGTAATCTTTCTTTAAATGAGATATCTGCTACACTAATAAGAACATGGCTGGCAAATTTAAAACAGAATAAAATTGCTTCCAAAAGCATCAATAGAAAAATATCTGCGCTAAAATCTTTTTTCAAATACCAGTTAAGAAGAGAAACCCTTTCTGTAAGCCCGATGGCGACGATTGCCTCACTTAAGGTAAGCAAACGCCTGCCATCTTTTATTGAAGAAAAAGATATTGACACTTTATTTCAACATGTTCAATTTCCAGATACGTGGGAAGGAGAAACCAATCGCTTACTGTTGCAGATATTTTATCAAACAGGTATGCGGTTGAGTGAATTAATTAATTTAAAGGAATCGCAAATTGACAGGAGCAACAACTACATAAAAGTGGTGGGTAAAGGAAATAAAGAAAGAATAATTCCTAT
Source organism: Chitinophagaceae bacterium (assembly GCA_050998315.1). Lineage (GTDB taxonomy): Bacteria > Bacteroidota > Bacteroidia > Chitinophagales > Chitinophagaceae > Ginsengibacter. Next base: position 706 of record JBPCQG010000466.1, on the reverse strand, counting down.
AAACAACGGATTGCTTAATGATATTTTACGTTACATAAAAGAAAAACAAAATAGTACTGAAAACTCAAATATTGAGTACATTTTAATAAACCGGGGAAAAAAGCTTCAACCTAAATATGTATATAACAAGGTAAAAGAATATCTCAGTTATGTAACTACCAACGACAGGAAAAGCCCGCATATTTTGCGCCACAGCTTTGCTACACATTTAACTAATAATGGTGCTGGCATTAATGCCATAAAAGAATTGCTTGGGCATAGCAGTCTCGCCGCTACTCAAATTTATACACATAACAGCATTGAAAAACTAAAAGAGATTCATAAAAAATCACATCCAAAATCTTAATAATTTTATTCATAAAACAATTTTTTGAAAAAATCATTCTTAATCCTAACTTCAGAATCCAATAGCATCTTTTATGCTTTGCCTATGACCTCGTTATTCAACCATCTCATTTTTATTTTTTCACTGATAAAATTTAATACTATGAACGTAAACATTCAAACCTTGCATTTTGACGCAGACACAAAACTTGTGTCATATGTAGAAAGAAAGCTTTCCAAGCTTGAACAATTTCATGAAAGAATTATAAAAGTTGATGTATTTTTAAAATTAGACAATGTGGTGCATAATATTAAGGATAAGATCGCAGAAATTAAAGTGCATGTTCCCCGCCATGATTTTTTTGTAAAGCATTCTTCAAAA
>JBPCQG010000113.1:0-5850 GCA_050998315.1 Chitinophagaceae bacterium | reverse complement strand
CTTACAATAAGGCAAAAGGGGTTATTGCGGAGCATTTCGAGTTTCTAAATATCATTCTTAAAATTTCATTCAGCGAAGCTTTAAACAAAGATATTCTTGCGCAGGGCGAATTATTAAGCACAAAGCTTTTTGGAATTTATCTTGAGGAGCAAAAGATAGATCATGTATGGCTGCCGGCTTTGGATTTTATGACCATTGATACGGTTGACGAGCCACAGATCGGAAGTATAAAAGTTAAACTTACCCAATTACTTAACCGCTATAAGGAAACAAAACTTTTTTTAACGCAGGGATACATTTGCCGTAATGCAAAAGGTGAGGTGGATAATTTAAAAAGGGGAGGAAGCGATTATTCAGCATCGCTAATTGCAGCAGCAACCAATGCGTCGGTTTGCGAAATATGGAGTGATATTGACGGCATGCATAATAGCGACCCAAGAATTGTAAATAATACAAAACCGATAGAACAATTAAGTTTTGAGGAAGCAGCTGAACTGGCTTATTTCGGTGCGAAAATTTTGCATCCTGCCAGTATTTGGCCGGCGCAGTATTTTAATATTCCTGTTAAATTATTAAACACTTTACAACCTTCTGCCAAAGGCACAATTATTAAGAGTGAAGCAGGGAGTGTTGGTGTAAAAGCGGTGGCAGCAAAAGATTACATTACTGCGATAAAAATTAAAAGCAGCCGAATGCTGCTGGCGTATGGTTTCTTGAGAAAGATTTTTGAAGTTTTTGAAAAGTACCGTACTTCAATTGATATGGTAACTACATCCGAAGTGGCGGTTTCATTAACTATTGATAACGACGCTTACCTGAAAGAAATAATTAAAGAGCTGGAACTTTTTGGTACTGTAGAAGTTGACACTAATCAAACCATTGTTTCAATTGTAGGCAACCAGATAACAGAAACAAAAGATGTGCTCAGGAAAATATTTGAAACTATTCCTGACATTCCTGTACGTATGGTTAGTTACGGCGGAAGCAGGCATAATATTTCTTTACTTATTTCAAGAGAGTATAAGGAACAAACATTACAACAGTTAAACGCAGGATTGTTTAGTGAGCAGGCAGGAAACTCTTAGTATTTTACTCCCATCTTTTTATAAATAAAGCTCATTAGCCACATGGGTCCTATCATTAAAAATTGGAGATCTTTTAAAAAAGAGGGCTTTTTACCTTCTATCTTATGTCCATAAAACTGTCCTATCCAGGCAATTACAAATAATATAATGCATACTAACCATAACGGTACTGAAGTATACACCTCTATCCAATAACAAATACCCAGGCATAGGAGGCCAAAAACAAGCATTCCTAACCAGATTGTTTTTGAGAGAGCAAAGTAATAAGCCGTTACCACTACAAGCAATATCATTGCAACATTCATTTGCAGCGTTGGGGTAAGTTGTGCAGGAAGCTTTATACAATAAAATAGACCTACAATCGTAAAAAATATAGTTGGAACACAAATCCAGTGTATAGTTTTATTTGTTTCATCCTTATGACTTTCACCATATTCCTCAAGCCATTGATTTAGCGTTCTCATAAACGAAATTTAAATTTAAAAATAAAAACTTGCACTATTTTTGTAATACATAGGTTATTAACACACTCTATTCATTCACAAATTAAAAGTAAAGATTATGAAACGCATTGTAATTTCAAGCTGTTTGTTCTTATTTATGCTTACCGCCACCCAGGTAAATGCACAGGACAAAATAAAGGAGAAAGAAGATAAAACGAAAGTAAAGGACGGCAATTATAAAGAAAAAAATAAAGAAGATAAAACGAAAATTAAGGACGATAATTATAAAGAAAAAGATAAAGATGATAAAACGAAAATAAAGGATGGTGATTCCAAGACGAAAATAAAAAATGGTGATCAAAATATTAAGACCGATGGGATGAATTCAGACAGGAAAATGAAACCTGACAGTATGAATTCTCAAATGAATTCAGGCATGAATTCGGGAACGGCTAATTATACTGCAAGTTATTCTTCCAATTTTGTGATAGGTAATCCAGCACACACAAAAATGATAGTTGATTTGTGGAAAGACTGGGATGACAATGCCTTTGACAGGCACGATTACATGGCTGATACACTTGTAATGTATCTACCTGATGGCACAGTTACTAAAGGAAAGGCCGCAAATGCTGAAGGAGCTAAAAAATTCCGCGGCGGTCTTACAAGTTCAAAGAGCACTATTGACGCTATGATACCATTGAGAAGTACGGATAGAAATGAAGATTGGGTTGCCATGTGGGGTACAGAAACAAATACATGGCCCGACGGCAAAGTTGAAACAAGACAGATACATGAAGTATGGAGAATTAATAAAGATGGTAAAGTGAACCTGATGAGGCAATTTGCGGCAAAACCTGAACAAAAGAACTAATATTTAAAAGAATAAAAAAGACCCCGAAAGAATCATTCGGGGTCTTTTTATTCATTAATAAATACTCACCACTATATTATAATCATAGCATCGCCATAACTGAAAAATCGATACTTATCTTTGATAGCTTTTTTATAAGCCTCAACCATAAGATCATAACCCGCAAATGCACAAGCCATAATTAATAAGCTTGTTTTCGGCAGATGAAAATTGGTAACCATAGCATCTGCAATATTAAACTTGTATGGCGGGTGAATAAAATGATTTGTCCAACCTTCAGAAGGTTTCAATAATTTTTGTGCTGTAAAAGAAGATTCCATTGCTCTCATAGTGGTTGTACCGATGGAGCAAATTCTCTTGCCGCTTTCTTTGGCTTTATTTACAATGTTGCAGGCTTCTTCTTCAATGCGGTAATACTCTGCATCCATTTTATGTTTGCTCAAATCTTCAACTTCTATTGGGCGAAAGGTTCCTAAACCTGTGTGCAGTGTAACTTCTGCAAACCGAATGCCCTTTATCTCCAAACGCTTAATCAATTCGGGGCTAAAATGTAAACCGGCAGTTGGCGCTGCTACTGCCCCTTCATGTTTTGCATACACTGTTTGATAACGTTCTTTATCTTCTTCTTCTGGCTTACGTTTTATATATTTTGGCAAAGGGGTTTCACCCATAAAATATAACATCTTTCTAAATTCTTCTTCAGTTCCATCCCATAAAAAACGAATAGTTCTGCCCCGGCTGGTAGTATTATCAATAACCTCTGCAACCAGTTCATCACTTTCTCCAAAATATAATTTGTTGCCTACTCTTATTTTCCTGGCGGGATCTACTATAACATCCCAAAGCCTGTTTTGTCTATGCAATTCCCGTAACAAAAAAACTTCTATTTTGGCACCTGTTTTTTCTTTGCGTCCATACATTCGTGCAGGAAAAACTTTAGTGTTGTTTACAACAAATACGTCTTTATCATCAAAATAATCCAGAATGTCTTTAAAGTGTTTATTTTCGATTTTTCCGGTCTTTTTTTCTATCACCATCATCCGGCTTTCTTCTCTTTTTTTAGTAGGATTTTGTGCGATAAGATTTAATGGAAGATCAAATTTGAATTGTGATAATTTCATGTACAATTATAGATTTAAAGTTAATTGTCACATGCCATTTACTGTAATAAAACAGAGATATGTACCCTTGAGTCCGGGTCGCTTATCATGTTACGGCATGATTTTTTAAGTGTGCAAAGGTAAGTGAATCCATTGAGAAATAATTTCTGTTTCCATGCACAGATAAAAAATAAGAATACGCGAAATCCGGACGAGCCGGTAAGAGATGGAAATACAGTGAAATGATCTCCTTTTATTCCCTTTAACTCTATTCTATATTTAATATCTATTTCTTATTTCAAATTTCTTAAAATAATCATGGAAATAAGAAAGTTAACCTATTGCAAATCCATATTTCAATATTTGGTGATTTCCTGCGTTATATGCATCTTTATATAAACCCCAATACTTAGTGGCTAATTTGTATCTGAAGCGTATTATTATTCTTTTTACCTCCCTGATATTTTTTTCAACAAATTCGTTACCTCAAAAAATTAAGAACAAATATTCCAGTCTTTTATGGGAGATCACAGGCAATGGTTTAAACAAACCATCTTACTTATTTGGTACTATGCATGTGAGTAACAAAATGGTTTTTCATTTACCTGATTCATTTTATTATGCTATTAAAAGTGTGGAGACTGTTGCATTGGAATTAGATCCAGATGTGTGGCAGGGGCAAATGGTAAGACTTGATCAGCTCCAGCTTAATTATAAAAATTTTACACAGTCCCCAACTACAGATTACCTCAACGAAAAGTCTTTTCAGTTAGAGAAATATGAAGATGAATTAAAGATTGCATTAAGCTCTGAACCAACTGTGGTTAACAGCCTTTTATACCGGAGTTATAAAAGCAAAGAAGATTTTGAGGAAGATACTTTTTTGGATTTATATATTTTTCAAACAGGTAAAAAACTTGGAAAAAGGTCAGTTGGTGTAGAAAATTACTATGAAACAGAAAAAATTGTATTGGAAGCTTATGCGGATATGGCTAAAGAGAAGGACAGGAGAATAATTGATACCGAAGGTGAATCCATAAGTGACGTTACTCAGAAAATGCAGGATGCTTATCGTTCAGGAAACCTGGACCTACTGGATTCCCTAAACAGTATGATAAATACTTCGGATGCTTTTACAAATAAATTTTTGTATAAAAGAAATGAAATTCAGGCAAATTCAATTGATACTATTATTAAAAAAAATTCTTTATTTGTTGGCGTAGGTGCTGCACATCTTGCAGGTAATAAAGGAGTAATTGAACTGCTTCGAAAAAAAGGGTATACGCTTCGCCCCGTTATAATGTCTGCCGGCAGCAGTTTTCAAAAAGATGCTATTGATAAAATAAAAGTACCTGTAAAATTTATTACCTATTCCCCGGAAGATGATTTTTATACAGTTAATGTTCCGGGTCCATTATATAAAATGGCAAGCGATGTTTCCGGTTTAGACAGAAGGCAATATGCTGATATGAGCAATGGAACCTATTACCTTTTAACAAGAGTAAAAACACATGCTGCTTTAACAGGTAATACAGAAGAACAGGTTTTAAAAAAAGTTGACAGTTTATTATATGAAAATATTCCCGGGAAGATTATAAAGAAAACTGTTATCAAAAAAAATGGTTACACCGGATATGGTATAACTAATAAAACAAGGCGTGGAGATATACAACGATACGAGATTTTTATAACGCCTTTTGAAGTACTGGTATTTAAAATGAGTGGGAAAGAAAACTATGTTGAAGGGTTGGAAGCCGGGAATTTCTTTTCTTCTATTAAATTAAAAGAACCTGTTACAGGTTGGATAAATTTTGAACCGGGACAAGGAGGCTTTAAAGTTAAATTGCCACAACAGCCACATGAATTTCTTAATACATCTACTGATGATCATATTGATAGATGGGAATACGAAGCAGTTGATAAAAATACAGGGGATGTATTCCTGATTCTGAAAAAGAATGTAAATAATTTTCGCTTTCTCGCAGAAGATACATTTGATCTGGGTTTAATGGAAGAATCTTTTAAACTCTCTGATCTTATTAAAGTACAGCAACAGCAGCGAAATATCACAAATTTCAGCGGTTATCCATCTATGGATGTGCAGTTAACTTTACAAGATGGGCGAATAGTAAAAGCAAAATATATTATTAAAGGTTCTCATTATTATTTGATTGCTGCCGTGGGTAAAAATTCAAAGGTTGATTTTAATAACTTTTTTTCTTCCTTTCAATTTACCTCATTTAAATATGCGGATGGGCAAAATTTTGTTGATACATTTCTTCATTATTCTGTAATTACACCCATAATTCCTGAGCTGGAACAGGATTTAAGGGCATTAATAGAAAAGA
>JBPCQG010000356.1:0-5052 GCA_050998315.1 Chitinophagaceae bacterium | reverse complement strand
AGTTAAAGGTGAGCAAATTCAAAAATACATTCACTCCGCTAAATTCTTCTATATAGTGGCTTACAAACCAATAAAACTATTTGCTGAATTTTTTTTTCAGCATCCTTATCAAAGGTTTTAATATCATCCCATACTTTTAAAAAAACCTTTGTCAAAAATTCTTCTGCCTGCTCTTTAGAATTAGTATGTTTTACAATAAAGCCATATGCTTTTGGCGCATATTTATCATATAATAATTCAAAAGCTTCATAATCATGAATAGCATTTTCCCTTTCGCTATGATCAGTAAAATTTTTAAATTTTGACATCTTAAGTGAATTTTTGTAAATCACCGGAATAGTCAAAGGATTGAATACGGATGTTACAAATGTGGACTTAAATTGTAAAAAATGGTTATATAATTATAGAAAATATTTGCATAATTCACGCTTATCCGCACCATCATATTTCATCTAAGGAGATCCTGCTTTTATTTTTCATTGCCTTAAAAAAAGTGGGTGTAAAGCCTGTAACTTTTTTAAATTGGTTGGATAGATGTGCTACGCTGCTATAGTTAAGCATTACGGAGATCTCAGTAATATTTAATTCATCATACATCAATAGTTCTTTTACTTTTTCTATTTTATGAGATATAATAAAATGCTCTATTGTAATGTTTTCAACTTCAGAGAAGATGTTTGATAAATATGTATAATCATGGAGGAGTTTCTTACTTATATAATCAGAATAATTTGTTTTAGGATATTCATCAGCGTGATGAATCATTTCTATAATTACAGTTTTTATTCTCTCGGATATGATGGCTTTTCTATCATCCATTAATTCGAGTTCCCATTTTTGCAAAGCAGTTTTTAATTGTTCAGCTTTTAATGGAGAAGGTTTCTCCATTAGTTCTACTTCGCCTAATTCTACTGTTTTATATCCAAGCCCAAGTTTATCTAATTCTGACTGTACGATCATTTTACAGCGTTTACATACCATATTTTTAATGAATATCTTCATTATTATGAGCGCATCTTATTTTTGGAACTGGTATAAGGTTTTAAATTTCATTCCACTTCTCCGCTATAACAGCAGATATTAAATAATATATTTCATCAGGATTAACTGGTTTACTTATAAAGTGAGCTGCGCCCATTTTTTTTAATTCAATGGCATCTTCTACTTCCCGTGATGTGGTGTATACTATAACAGGTATGTGAACCAACTTTGTATCTTTTTTAATTTCCTCGAGACATTTTCTTCCACTAAAGCGCGGCATTCTCAAATCTAAAAAAATATAATCGGGAAGTTCATTTTCTCTGTTGTTGAGTATCTGTAATGCTTCCTGTCCGTCACCAGCTGTAACACAGGTAATATTCTCATCAACCTCTTTGGCAGATTCAATAAACAATTGTCTGTCATCTTCGTCATCATCTACCAGAAGCAAAATGATATTTTCTTTCATGTTTAGCGGGTAGTATATTAAAGTTGTTTAACCGGTAAAATTATGTGAAATGTTGCACCTTCATTTTCACTTCCCGTGGCATAAATTTTTCCGTTATGGTTATCAACAATTCTTTTACATAGAGCGAGACCTATTCCAGTTCCTGAATATTGCTTGTTATCGTTTAACCGATGGAAAATCAAAAATATCTCTTCCGCAAACTGCTCATCAAATCCAATTCCGTTATCCCTAAAAATAATTTCATAATAAGAAATTGATGGATTTAAATCAGGGTATTCTTTTAATTCATCCGTTAAAAGTTTTTTTGAAGTAATAGTTATAACGGGTTGAATATTATCACTAGAAAATTTAATAGAATTACCTGCCAGATTATAAAGCATTTGGTTTATCTGCACAGGAATAGCCTGGATAGTTGGCAAATCTCCTTTATTAATAACAACCTTCTTTTCCTGGATAACTAATTCGAGATCTTTTAAAACATTATTTAAAATTTCATTAAGATCAGTATTTACAAATCCATGTTGTGATTGAGTAATCCGTGAAAAATTAAGGACATCCCGGATAAGAACTGACATGCGTTCTGAAGAATTTTTTATTTTTTCGATTAAAACTTTAGCCGCATCCGGTATATCATTTTTGTACCGTTGCTCTAAAAGCATTGTAAACGTTTGGATCTTACGTAAAGGTTCCTGAAGATCGTGTGAGGCAATGGATGCAAACTGCTGCAGGTTTTCATTTGAATGCTGAAGATGGATATTAGATTCATTAAGCGCTTTTGTTCTTTCCTGAACCTGCCTTTCTAATTCCTTGGCAAATAGTTTTTGTTCATGAATATCAGTTGATGTACCTACCCATAAAGTTATTTCTCCTTTTTCATTTTTTATAGCTGCTGCACGTGATAAATGCCAACGATAAGTTTTATCAATATGTCTTTTTAAAAGAGATTCAAAATAAAAATCTTCCCCTGTTTCTAAAGAACTTTCCCATTTTTTATTACGCATTTCCAACATATCAGGATGAACAATGGATTCCCATTTCCAATCTTTCTGAGATTGCTCAACACTCATTCCTGTGTATTCATAAAAGCGTTTGTTATAAAAACTATAAGGTCCGTCAGGTGAAGCAGCCCATGCTATCTCCGGAAGGGTTTCGGCCATCGTTCGGAACCGCTCTTCGCTTTCCTCCATTTTTTTATGGTCTTTTGCCTGGCTGGTAATATCCTGCAAAGTGCCATTGAAACGATAAATCTTGTTATCATTAAACCACGCCCTGCCCTTAGCTCTTAAAATCCGCTCCTCACCTGTAAGCTGATGAATAATAGCGTATTCAATATCATAATCACCTCCCGATGAATATTGTAAGGAATGTTGGATGGCCTTAACTACACGTTGCCTGTCTTTTTCAGCAACTATTGAAAGAGCTAACGATAGTTCAATATCTTCGTTTAGTGGTAAGCCTCCCCATTCTTTTAACCTGTCATTGCCTTTAAGTTTATTAGTCAGGGTATCTAAATCCCATGTACCCAACTCCGCAGCCTCTATAGCAAATTGCAATTGATTATTACTTTCTTGTAACAGTTTAAGGTTTACTATTTTATCTGTTGTTTCAGTACAGGTAACAAATACACCTGCAGGTTTACATGATTCATCATTTACCGCACTAAAGCTAAAAGTCCAATATACATCTTCAATATTACCATTGCGATAAATAGGGATAAGCTGATCTTCACTCCATGTGGCCTCGCCTCCTAACAGTACATTATCAATGAGTGGTTTAATAATATCCCATATTTCAGGCCATGCCTCTTCCCCTTTCATACCTAAAATAGAAGGATGTTTACCGTCTTGGCCTAAACTTGGGCGGTATGCATCATTATAAAAACAAATTAATTCAACGCCCCAAAACAAAAACATAGGGAATCGTGACTGAAGAATAATACTTAATGAAATATGTAAACTTTGCGGCCATTTTTCGGGATCGCCTAACGTTGTTTGGTGCCAGTCTTTTTCATGAATAAGCGTAGCCATTTCACTACCTTCTGCAGAAAATTGAAATGGATTATAAGATACCGGCTTCATAAGAAATATTTAATTAATGAACAGTTCTTTCTTATCTAACTTTATTATTTTCGGTTAGGACCGCAGTGTACAAGGGGGTAGAAAAAATTATGCTAAACCGTCTGTTGAGATAATAGTGAATGAAGTTTTTCAATAAGGTCATTTACCTCAAAAGGCTTTGCGATAAAATCATCAGCGCCATACTCATAAATAACACTTTCTGCTACACGGGGGTAGGCTGAGAAAATAAGAACCGGGATATGTTTTGTGCGTGGCATCATTTTTATTTGCCTGCATATATCAAGTCCATCAATACCATTTAAAAAAACATCCAACAAAATTAATTGAGGTCTAAAAATTTCAATGTCTCTAAATGCATCATCCCAATTGCTATAGGTAGCAACATCAAATCCTTTTTTTGTAAGCAATGCTTTGGTAATCTCCAACAAATCTTCATCATCGTCAATAATTAAAATTTTAGGCATGCCGGGGGTATTTTATACTACAAGGTAAATTTAAGTATTAAAATATCATTATACTAAAAAATCATTTTTGTAAAGGAATAAATAATTCATTTTTCACGCTTCTTACTTTAGAAATTAATATTTAAATCACCGTTCTCGGAAAGCATGTTTTAAAAACTCGTAATAATAAATTAACGGCAATAGTTCTAATATTAAACATGATGTTCTTTTAATCCATTCTCAACTTAAAGATTTATGCATAATATTAAATGATATTCGTTTTAATGTAATTAAGCATATACCTTTTCACAAGTTCACACATATTAATAGTATTGAAAATACTAAAATATTGACAGTGTAGTTAATATTTTATTTTAAATGCAGTGAACCTTATACTCTCTAGCTACAAGGAAAAAAGATTGAAAACTGAAGTATATTTTACAATCAGTTAATTCCTTCTTTCTGCTATTATAACAAACCCATTCGGTTCTTTAAATTTGGTTATTCCAATTCAACTATTAAACTAAACAACCGGAGTTTTGTTATAACCGCATTTATAAAAAGGTATAAATAATTCCTATAAATAACCATTCACCGTTGGAAAACGGGGTTTTTATTTTCATCATGCTGAACACTATAAGATCGGCTATTTTATAGATGTAAACTTATTCATGAAACGAATACCCGATAAAATTGCCTCATCATCGAACATATTTCAACACCATTTATTTTATTTGAAAAAAATTGTTTTTAGCTTATTTTTGCCCGCCCGGATGAAACCTTTCGGACGGGCACACCTTATAAAAAGGGTACGATTCGGTAGCTCAGTTGGTAGAGCAATACACTTTTAATGTATGGGTCCTGGGTTCGAGTCCCAGCCGGATCACCTGTTGGGACAAGTCTAAAATATCATGACTTGTCCCATTTTTTTTCCCGCCTAATTGTGTATCTATCAAGCACATAAGGTTAATCGCTTCATTAACGCGATTGGTTCGACATTGAAATTCGTCAAAAGTCAACTTTTCGGGGAACATCGAACCAATGATTTTACGTTTCTGAGTTATTGAACCTCTTGTATATAAAA
>JBPCQG010000337.1:0-9418 GCA_050998315.1 Chitinophagaceae bacterium | reverse complement strand
AACCATTGACTATCTTTTCAATTTTTGATTTACCCGATATTTTTTTAGCAGTTGCCTTATCATCCTTTACAATAAAATTGCGGGAATTATAAGAGAAGACTGCATCAACTGCCTTATTTCCCTTGTTTACAAATTTATATTCTAATGCGCCCACCGGAAGGCTTGCATTGTCTTCATCGGTTGGAATAAACGGGCTCCAGCCGGTTATCTGAACTGTAAGAGGCAGATCTTCATCTTTAAGATTGATATACCCAAATGGAAAACGCGTTGTAAACTCAACACTGCTGAACCGGGGTAAACCAAATACCGAATCTCTTGAACCGTTACCTGCCCCCCGCTGCCCAAAGATCTTCCATTCGGGCACGGGACCTTCAATAACTTTTGCAACCGTTTTTTCTCCTTTTACCGTAATTGCGGCAAACATGGCCGGTTCGTGAAAGATTTCGGGCCTATGCCGTACAGACATGTGCGATATAGCTCCTGTTCCTTCAAGGCAAAACATTCCGGCGCCAATACCTCCAATAGGAAAAGCAACTCTTTTCAGGTATTCGCCGGTATAACTTTCATTATATCCTCTACTTTTACCCGATGTATGTGCTTTACGGATTTTTTGAGAGATATTTAAGTCTAAATCTTTTTCTAAGTCAGATTTGCTTTCACTATTAAACAGAGCACCTGGCATTGCAGTAACGCCGAGACCGCTTATTGTTAAATTTTTCAGGAATGATCGCCGGTTATTTTTTTCTTTCATGATATCTTTTTCTTTTAGGCTATTGATAAGAGTTCGAGAACTCCATTTTTATTCCGGGTTTAAAAAAGATAGAATATTTCCCCCCCTCAGGCCCCAGCCATAGCCTGTCTTCCCCTCCATAACCGTTCATGTGTGGGTCTAACGCTGCATCAAAAGTCTTATAGTTGACCCATCCAAAACTTTTGCCCCCCGGCCCGTCGGCTGTTGAAGTAAATACTTTGCCCTGGTATTTAGGCGAAACGATAAGTTGTGCATTACCGGCATTGTTTTTTAAGATGAGAATACTGTCTTTACTTCTTAAAAAATCAACATCATAGCCAAATGAACCTTTATCGAATTTTTCCATTTCATTTTTTTTATTTTCTATATTTCCCATTTGGCATGAGCTGAAGATTATTACTGCAATAACAGGAATTATTAAGTTTTTTATTTTCATCAGAGGACAATTATATAAACCTGGTGGCGGAGTTATTTGGATAGTGTATGCTTAACTCTGCCTACGGATTGATTGTTTATAAACTTGTTAAGAACTGTAAAACTATAAATTCAGTTACCTTGCCAATATCCTGCATTTGAAGCCTGTAAAGGATTTTGCATAATTACGCAATATCCTAAACTGGTCACACAACTGAGAGAAAACAGTTTCTATTCTTTTCTCACTTTCTACAATATTTGGATTAAGAAGAGAACCGAAAAATGTTGATTTCTATGTCACTCATGTATTTAACTATAGTGATGAAAAATTGATTGCTGCCCCATCGCAAACGCAAAAAAATTAAAATATTATCCATCCAGTTTATTATCCTACATTTTTATCTGCATTACCTTTCCTTTTTTGCGGCTTTCTTCTGCCATAAAACCCATTACATGCGACTCTATTGAATCGTCAATTGTAGAAGTAAGCAGTTGAGCATTTTGCTGTGCTACGGCCTGCACAAAGTCTCTTACAAGTAGCCAGTCTCCACCACCATGACCGCTGTTTTTATAACCTTCCACATCCTCGGCTTTGGGAACTAATTTTGTTTGTTTGCCGGTTCTGAAATCGGTAATAACAAGCTCAGTCATATCACCAACCATATCACCCATAGCTCCCATAATGCGGGTACGGCGACCTTCATAAGATGTAAAAGCTTCCATAGAAAAATTCGCTGTCACATTATCGCCAAATTGTATGCTGGTGATATAATGATCCGGCTGATCGTTTTCCATACGGTAAACACAGCGTCCGTAATTAGTGGTTTTTAACCGCACCATAATAACTTCGGCATGTTTCGATTTATCCTCGGGCAGATCAAATACATTTATACGTTCACGCTTGTCATAATAGTTTCGGATGGCTGAATAGGGGCATTGCCTTTCCACTTTGCAACCATCGGTACAACGGGGTGTGCTGCCTTCGGGTGCATTTTGTATTTTGAACCATTTTAGGTCTCCCATTGCAACAATTTGCTTGCTGGGTTTATTGATCAACCATTTTATTATATCCAGATCATGACATGATTTTGACAGGATGATTGGTGTAGTTTCTTTTGAATTGTGCCAGTTACCCCGTACATAAGAATGCGCCATGTGTGTATGTTCAATTGGTTCAAAATGCTGAACGCTTATTACCTCTCCAACAGTTCCTTTCGCAATTAATTCTTTCATCTTAACAAAGTAAGGAGCATAACGCAGCACATGGCAAACCGCAACTATGCGGCCTTTTTTCTTTGAGAGTTCCAATATATTACGGCATTCTTTTTCAGAAGGCGAAATAGGTTTTTCAAGTAAAACATCATAACCCATTTCAAGCGCCTTCATGCACGGTCCATAATGCAACCTGTCGGGTGTGGTAATGATTATGGCATCGGCAAATTTGGGACGGTTAAAAACATGCTCCCATGTAGTAAAACGATTTTCATCGGCAATTTTGTGGGTCTTTGCATACGTATCATTCCTATATTTTATAGGTTCGGCAACGCCTACTATTTTTAATTCTTTCGGAAATTCAGCAGAAAAATTTCCATACACAGTACCCCTATTGCCGGCGCCAAGTGTAATAGCTGTAACAGGCTTGCCAATGGGTTTGTGCAGCGGGTTTGGTGGTATGGAATATTCAAAAGAATTATCACTTAGCCTGGCAAGCACCTTTGTAGAAATGATAGTGCCGCCTACACTTATTCCGATTGATTTTAATAGTTCTCTTCTATTCATAATGTAAGTATTAAATAATTTTTTATTTTAGGATTAAATACATTGGTACAAAGCTTTTAAAAACTTATATAAAAGCTCAAGCTGCAAGGCTTCGTTATTGCAATCCCGATATCATCGGGACTTGTTTTCGAAACCGCTTCGCAGGTTTCGAAATGCATTCGCCTTCGCCTGGCATCCAACCGGCTGATGTCCCTTATGCAATAACTGTTGTCAGAATTTAAAGTATTTACGTAAGCCCTGTGTATGCAAATTAAATATTAATCCCGTTCATTTTTTAAAATGATAGATAAATATTTTTGATGCAATTCTTTTGCTTTCATTACTGCATCACCTTTTGGTTTGGTTGTATAAACCTCCCTGCTGTTTACCTATTGCCACTCCCAATTTTTTAGTTGCTCTTCAATCTTCTTCATGTCAGGTTCTTTTTTTTCCATTCAAACCGGTTAACATATAAGAGAAGAATTGCTCCCAGCGTTTTTTATAAAATCCATTCAAAGACCCTGACCATTGCCTGCAGGCATATTCATTTAAACGACTGTTTTTATCGCCCCATAAGGTAATTAAATTACGGGCATTTTTTTCGTATAGCTGCCTTTCATTTTCATTAGTCCCCCAGCTTTTAGCTGCTTCTAACAAAGTGCCCAAAAGAAAATCTTTCCTGGTGGCTAACAGGTCATCCATATCCGTAATTAAAGTGATGAACTTTGCACTGTTTTTTTTAAATGCGGCTTCATCTTTATTGTTGAAATCCTGCACTATTTGTTGTTGCACATCCAAAGCATAATTTGCTAATACCTGCCGTGTTACATCTGTTGCATCAAACCGGTAACCATCACTATTTTTTAAATCATCAGCAGCAGTTATTAAAAAGTTCCATGCTTTTACAAGCTCTAAAGCATTATAAGGAATTGTTGTTGTTGAAATTGCAATTTGTAGATATTGTAAAATGTGTTTAGAACTACAAGTTGCTTTTTCTTTTAAACCAATACTACATTGACTTTTCCACCAATGTGTATATCCCTTAACTTGACGCCAATGCGATAGCTATCGGCACGACGCAACGGCTGTAGAGATAAAAAACAAATGTTCGTAACAAAGGGATCAATTTGTGAAAACAAAAAAAATACAGCAAAAACTTATAATATTTACAATTCGTCTTCTCAAATACCTTTACTTTTTTATTCCTTGTTTATAATTACTGATAACCCGGATTCTGCTCCAGTTTCGCATCCTTATTTAAATTAATTTCAGATTGTGGGATTGGTAACAATGCATGTTTATCCTGAATGACAGAAGCAGAAAAGGGATTGTATCTTCTAACCCTGTCTATCAACGTACCGGTACGCACAAGGGTTAGCCTTCGGAGTTCTTCTGCAATAAGCTCTCTTGCACGTTCATCCAGTATGAAATCCATAGTAACAGCAGATGCGGGTATAGGAGCGACATTCGCCCTTGCTCTGATAATATTAATACTGTTAGCAGCTTCCAACAGTTTGCCTTGTTTAAATTGCGCTTCAGCTAATAAAAGATAGGTTTCACCCAGGCGCATCATGATCCGGTCTTTATAAGTAGTAAAACCAATAGGTTCCAGTGGATTATAATCATTCCACTTGGTGGTATAAGCATAAATTTTAAATACAGTGTCTGCACCAGTTACCACAACCTGCTGGCCGTAATTAGGAGAAGCGGGGTCATTATAATAAAATTTCCGGCGAATATTATAGGACGAATTTCTCATGTCTGTAGCATTGTACAAATCATACGTCCACCAGTTGGTAGGTCTTATTCTACCGATGCCTCTTCCGCCGAGGGAATCCGAAATAACCATTCCGGTGATATTAATATAAAAAGGTACCCATACCCTGCGGTGTTGATCTCCGACAGTAAAGCCGCCTGGTATATTATAATTCTGTTCAAATACCCAAAGGGCTTCAGTATTGCCTTGGCTGCGTCGCATGTTGCCATAAATAAACATATCAGCGAAAGGATCGCCTGCCTGGGCTTTTTTGATTCCATAGCGGCTTGTAATAAGACTAAATGATCCGCTGCTAATGATTAACTGCAAAGTTTGTTCTGCCAGCGCCGGTTGATTGGCACGCAGATAAGCAACTGCCAATAATTGCTGAGCCGCCGCTTTATTGATCCTGCCTTCTTTTTTCAGAGCAGTAACAACCGGCAAATTATCGGCAGCATATTTCAGATCATCAATAATGAAATTAATTACATCTTCTACTTTAGCCCTGGTAAAGTCTGTTTTAGGCGCAGTAAGCGGCTTGTCTACCAACGGAACACCGCCAAATAAAGTAGAGATAAAATTATAGGCAAAAGCCCGGAAGAATCTTGCTTCTGCTGTAAAAGATTTACGGGCATTGTCAGAAAGAAACGCTTTTGGATCTGCTGCCCTTTCAATAATCAGGTTGGCAGCACTTATAACTCTGTAAGCCCAGTTCCAATAAGTTTGTGCTATTACATCCTGCGAGTTCATAAGGGCATAGTTTTCATAAGGAACCTGTGCGGGTGACAATATTCCATTACGGGCTACATCTGTGCCAACATGCATGGTTGATATCATGCCCTGATCACCTGCATATTGATCTCTTACCAAGGACTGTAATCCGGCAATACCAGCAGTAAAGCCTAATTCATCAACCAGGGTATTATCAGGCCCATAAGTAGATTGTAAATTTTCATTTAGAAAATCTTTTTTACACGAAGCGATCGTAACTGTTAAAACAGCTATACAGCAAATAAAATATATTTTTCGTTTCATAATATCATTTTTTAAAATTTGATTATTTCAAGCCAAGATTTATTCCCACCACATAAGTAGCTACATTAGGATAGTTGTCATTGCTCTCCCAAGCCTGATTCCAGTCAGTCTCAGGATCCCAGCCCACCCAGTTGCTAAAGGTGTGTATGTTTCTGCCAGAGAGGTAGAGCATCATGTTGTTAAGCCCGAATTTATCAAGCACCGGTTTTGAAAAATTATAGCTAAGCGTTATATCTTTTATACGGGTGTATGAATTGTTTTTCGGAAACTCATAACTGCGGGGATTTAGGTACACGAGAGAAGGTCGTTCATTGTTTTTGTTCTCTTCGGTCCAGTAGCCGACCTTAACGGGGGAGTTAAGACGTCCGAAATAATCCGAAAAATTAAGCTGTTGATTATTTCTCATCGACCCCTGGAAGGTTTGAATAAAAATGTTCAGATTAAAATTTTTGTACCTGAACGTATTGGTCAATCCACCAATGTATTTGGGCAAAGTGGTACCAAGGTATTCCCTATCGGCGCTGGTGATGATTTTATTGCCGTCCAGGTCGGCGAATTTTAAAAAGCCCGGTTTGGCTGAGGGGTCAGCGCTAAAATCATCACCTACCTGGTAAACACCTATTTGCCTGTAATCATAGATAGCACCACGGGGTTTACCAATAAATAATCTATTACCGATATCATCTTTTTTATCGCCATACAAATCTGTTATTTTATTATCGTTTGCAGAAAAGTTAACACCCGTTTGCCATGTGAAATCTTTTGTCCGGATATTCACTGTATTCAGTGACACTTCAATTCCTTTATTAGCCAGGCTACCTACGTTATCCAATATGGAAGTATAGCCGGTAATATTAGGAAGTTGCCTGGAGAGTAAAAGGTCAGTTGTTTTTGTTTTATAGGCGTCAATAGTTCCGGTAATTCGATTTTCCAGTAAAGCGAAATCAACCCCAATATTAAACCCTGCTGTACTTTCCCATTTTAATCCGGAATTTCCCAAACGGCTGGGTGTAACACCAATAGCAGTTGCTCCGGAATAAATATAGGGCGTAGTTCTTAAAGTAGTGAAGGTTTGATAAGGTGGAACTGCCTGGTTACCGCTAATACCATAAGAGGCCCGTAACTTTAATAAATTAATTGCCTTGATGTTTGACATAAAAGCTTCTTCAGAAAGATTCCAACCAACCGCCAGGGCAGGAAAAATACCATACTTGCTACTAACGCCAAATCCGGAATACCCATCACGGCGGGCCGTGGCCGTAAGAAGATATTTGTCATTGAAAATATAATTTACACGTAGCATCTGCGACAATAGTTGGCTTTGACTTTCTGAAGAAGTTGTCTGCTGCACCTGCGCTGCGCTTACATTATAAAATGCCAACTGATCGTTGATAAATGTATTTGCAGATATGCCATTTGAAAAGGTTCTGTTTTTTTGCGCACTGTACAATGCGGTAACGTCTATATTGTGCTTTCCAAAACTCCGTGCATACGTAAGAATATTTTCTATAACCCAGTTAGTTGTGTGTGAATTGCTGAGAGAAGCAGTACCTACAAGGTTGCCGAAAGTCCGGCCGTTATAGTCCTGTGATTCACTTGGATTGAATCCATACACTCCATTCAAACGATACCTTAATCCTTTTACAACACCAGGTGTTATTTCTGTATAAAAATTGCCATTAAAAATTTTACTTCGGCTAAGAGAGGGTTGGTCTAAACTCGCCAAAGGATTCTTGAATAATTGCTCGGCGAACATTGGGTAAACCTCGTATAATAATGGATTTGTTGCATTATATACTCTTCCATAAGGGCTCATAACCGTAGCCAGAAAAAAATTAGCTTTACCGCCATCTCTGTTGTTAGCTACATAAGATAAACTGGCTCCAGTGGTTAGCCAATTGGTAACATTGATATCCACGTTGGAGCGGATACTCGCTCTATTGTATTGGTGTCCTTTTATAACGCCATTTTGTTTCAGGTAATTACCCGATATATAATACTTTACTGCATCGGTACCACCTGAAATATTGACCTCATTACTGCGGATAGTTCCCTGTTGGGAAACCAGATCGAGAAAATCGGTAACAATTCCTTTGTTGTAACTATCTACTTCATAAGCATTGGGTAATATAGCAGGGTTGGTGATATTGTTTTGTTTGGCAAAGTCTTTATACTTCTGCAAATATTGCTCTGCACCCCGAGATTCTATCTTTTCGGTCATATATTCATTACCATAATAGCTGTTTACATTAATAAGAGGCTTACCTGCTCTGCCCCGTTTGGTCGTAATGAGTACAACACCGGCAGATCCACGTGTACCATAAATGGCGACTGCAGAAACATCTTTTAATATATCAATTGATTTAATATCATTTGGGTTGATGTCGTTGTACGAGCCGCTAAAAGGCATACCATCTACAATGAGCAATGGAGAGGTACCAGCAGTAATAGAGTTCAATCCCCTGATGTAAATAGAAGCTGAACTGCCGGGTTGCGCAGAACCTTGACTAATATTTAGCCCGGCAACAGATCCTTCCAGGGCATGCAATACATTGGTTACCGGAAGATTACTTAATCTTTCTTTAGGAACCGAAGATACAGAGCCGGTAATGTCGCTTTTTTTACGGGTACCATAACCTATCACTACAACTTCATCCAGCGTTTTCTCCTGATCTTCCAAAGTAATGTTTATATTTTCCTGTTTGTCAATCTTAATTTCCTGCTCAATATATCCTACTGATGATATAATTAAAACATCATTTTGATTTACCAATATTTTGAAATATCCTTCGGCATTTGTTGTGGTGCCCGTACCGGCATTTTTAGCCGTTATGCTTATTCCGTCCAATGGGTTTCCGCTTTTATTGACAACGGTTCCTGAAATATTGCGACTCTGCTGCGCCTGGTTTACTGTTGTATTTGTATTATAAATGTTGGGTAAATTTGTTGACGTGTTACTCTTTGCGTAAGCTTCACCCACCCTGTCTTTAGGTACGATGGTGTAATAATTTTCTTTCAGGTACACAAACAAAAATCCGCCCGGGTACAGTACTCCTTTCAAAACTTCTTCAAGCGATTTGTTCCTGATATTATCAAGATCATAAGAAGTTTTTTTTCCTCTCAATAAATCCCCATCGTACATAAATTCGGTATCAAAAGCCTTTGTAATTTTTTTAAGCGCCTCCGGAATAGCAACGCTTTTGGCAGGCTGTTGGGCAACTGCCAAGCGTGCTGAAAAAATTGCTATGCATAATAGCAACACCATCAGTTTTTGTAAATGTTTACTTTTCATATAGCAGATTTAGAATTTGTAACTAATTATTTTGCTGAAATGTACAGCGTACTGTCCTTCTGAACTATATTAAGGTTAAGCGCCTTCGACAGGAACAGCAATGCGTCATCAAGGTTATCCAGTTTAAAGGTTCCTTCTATTTTCCTGTTCGCCAAAACAGGGTCTGTCAATATTATCCGCTTACCAAAATTATCTTCCATGTATTCAGCAATATCTTTTAATGTTGCATTCGTTAGTATCAGCTTTTTATTTTTCCAGGCAGTATATTCTTCAGGTGTTGTTGTAGTTGAAATCGCCGTTTGCTTATGAGCGCCAATGGTAATTATTTGCCCCGGCTGTAGTATAATAGCGGGTTCTGCACTTGTTTTAAACGCTACTTTGATGCTGCCTTGCTGCAATACTATTTCTGTCT
>JBPCQG010000326.1:0-9823 GCA_050998315.1 Chitinophagaceae bacterium | reverse complement strand
AGAACCGGTCTGCATGAAACTATGATGTTGACCAGTTTCGGTTTTATATCCGCGACCGCACCGAGGCAAAGCGCACCGCATCCCAGGAAATTGAAATAAAACCATTATACAGTTTTGGAGATACTGTAACCATTAAAGGACATTCAAAATTGACATGGGTCCTTGCATTTTCAAAATTCACAATCCCTGACGAAAAATATTTTGGTATAGAGATCATGGAAAAGAACGGGGGAAGACATCTTTTTTTAAAAATAAAGAACCATCACATAATAAAAACACAAATCATTTTTTAAAATATAAAAACCATTTTATGAACGAGCAAAATTTAAGTTATCTGAAAGATAATGTAAAGTACATGGGCTTTGGGGAAAAGCTTTACCCGGCTCTCGAAGAGCAATTAAAAATCCAGCCCGCTGAATTTTCATTAAAAGCTGATGCAAATTATTTAAAGGATACAATCGACGCAACACTTCATTTCAGGAAGTCCGACCAGTCTGATATGTATTTCTTCAACCGCTATGATGCAACGCTGACGAGGGACAATGACAAGGACAATCCATTATCACAAACATTTTATGTCAACAGGGGCCAGGGAATAACACTGAAGGAAGCCTACAATTTACTGGACGGGCGTGCAGTGAATAAGGATCTTACCAATAATGAAGGCGTTAAATATAATGCATGGGTGCAGCTGAATTTTGACGAGAAGGATAAAAACAATAATTATAAAATGAGCCAGTACCATGAAAACTATGGATATGACCTTGCGAATGCTGTAAGCAAACTTCCCCTGAAAGAACTGGGCAATGGAGAACAAAAAAATGCGCTCATCAAATCTTTGGAAAAAGGAAATGTTCAGTCGGTGACATTTGAAAAAGCCGGGATCTCCGAAAAAATGTTTATCGATGCCAACCCGCAATTCAAAACTGTCAATGTGTATGACGGACAGATGAAGAGAGTTCAGTCCCAGGCATTGAATGAAAAATTTGGTATCGTTAGAGAACCTAAACCATCTGTGAACGATGAACAGAAAAAGGATGTTTCTAAGAACCAGGAAATAAAACCTGAGGTAAAAAAAAATTTGAAGACTGATCAGAAACAAAATAAAACCGAAAGTTTATTACCTAAAAAAAGAGTGAGCACTAAAAAAGGTATGAGCCTTTCCAAATAATGTTATGGACATTCAAAACATACAAATCCTGTCGGAAAAGCTCCAGGGCCTTGGCTTTGGAGCTTTGATAGGACAAAAGATCCTGCAGCATGTAAGTTTCAGGCAATCCTGCTTTACAATCCAGTACCGCGTGATAAAAGGAAAGGATGTTATCCGGTTTCATTTCTTTTTTCAAAAGAATGAAAAGTACGCACTGCTGTATTATGATGCTGTCCTTCGCAAAGAAATTGAGATTCCCGTTGTTGTTATCAATTCGATAGATGTAAACGAACTTGATAAAAGGATGAACATTGACTGGAGTATTTCCGAAACAGATCCGGAAAAAACAGAAAAAATTGTATCCGATCTACAAACACTGTCATCAACGGCAGATGGAAAAGAAATAGCGGATCGCTTACAAATAAAAAACTGGACTGATGCCCCCGTGCAGCAATTTATCACATTACCCCCAAGATCAAGATTCGAGATCAGCCAGCGTTTCTATTTTTTCAATAATGAAGCAGATATTTCTCTGGAAGAAGCGTACCGCTTTCTGAATAACCGGTGGATGGAGAAGGCAATGCAGGAAAAAAAGAATAAAAAAAATGCCGATGCTAATAGTCACCCCAACGAACAAATGAAACCGGGAAAAAAGAAGAAACGAAGATCTTAACCCAGTATGCGGCGAAGCGAAACTGCCGGTGACCAATAAAGACGAAACGCCTTTGTTCAAATGGATGTGGTAAATAAGATTTGTGGAAAAATTATTCCTTACTTTTTATGAAACTATAATCGATGACCCGCGAATAGGAGCGAGTCATATCAGTATTTACATGACATTGCTGTATCTGCATAAAAATAAAAATCCTTTTGAGATCAGCAGGGATGTTGTGATGAAGTGCGCTAAGATCAGTGCACGCCAGACATACAATAAATGTATAAATGACCTCCAGGCTTTTGGTTATATTAAGTATTCGCCTGCATCCAATGCGTTCGAAGAGAGTGTGGTATGGTTGATATAATGCTGTATATTTAGTATACCAAAACTGGCTGTGAAAGCTCTCATTTAATGAGGGCTTTTTTATTTCAGAATTTTATAAGGTTATATAAATAGAAAGGACCCTGTAGAAACAAGGTCCGTTTACCAAAACTAACTGCTTATGAGAAATTTGAATTTTAAATCGTAGTTCCTTTAAACAATGCAAAGGGAATGCCAAAAAGAATCTATTCTTTGTTGGTAAGTGTTTAAAAATATACCAACAAAAACCTTAACGGGTGGAACTTACATAAATTCGAAACAAGAACAGATTTTTATAAATCTATGGGACTGATTTTATAATTTAGTTAACTATTATTATGCATCTATCCAGTCAAACTTTATGAACAACAAAACCTATTGAACTATGAACAACAAAATCCTTTGTAATATGCCTGATAAGAAATTTGCCATCCTTACAACTATTTCACTGCTGGTAGTTGCAGTCCTTTTTGTGTATATAATTTTTTCTTGAATTATTTAACCATGTTGTAAAAATCATAAGCGATATGTTAGCGAGATGTGTTATTGGGGATTGAATATACCGGCTAAATGAAGAATCCTTTTAAAGGGACGTCTCTGTGTTGGCCATTGACTGAAAATTAAAATTATCGAAAATTAGGAACTTAGCTTTTTGCATTCATACTTATTACCCTCAATATACAAAACACATCGATCTATAACTCCTTCTTTATTTCGTAAAAATTCAATTTGCACATTCAAAAACTTCAAAAAGAATTTATTTTTTGCCTCAGGAAATAATTCTACGGCCGAAGTAAGTATAGGTCCCTCAACCATTAGTTTATTTCCAACCACTGATATTTTTATAGGTGCAGGAAGAAGTTCATAAGTTCCTATGTAAAACTGATACAATTTGGTGTCTACAAAAATTTCTTTTCTTTCTCGTGTTTGTCTGCCAATAAGATACTTTGTTATCATTGAATAGGCAATAGTTTCTTTTGCAAAGCTTGTATCTCCAAATCTCGTATGTAAGATATTTACCTGGTGCCTGAAACGAGCGGTGTCCATATTCCATTGGAATGCAACATGTAAAAAGTTTGAATCAATAAAATTTCTAATAAAAGCTAAAGCAAATGCTGAATTCAACAAATTGCCCCTGCCAAGGCTAAATGGTTTTGATTAACCATCGCTATTCGCAAGTATTATTAAACTGATTTTGTGCCGGCACTTTTATATATAAAGCAGTATAGGTCGGCCATGATATTCTTTTACCACTTTGCTGAATATTTGTGGTAACTATATGGATGTGCGGATGTCCAGCATCAAGGTGCTGGTAAACCAGGTAAGGTTGTTCTGCAAATCCGATTTTATCCATGTAAACAGATGCATTTCAGCAAGCTTTTCCTTTTCGATTTTTTCATTCAAAGCAAAATTGAGAGAGATATGAACAGCATTAGTTGATACTTTTTTATTGAGTACAACAAGATATTCCAACTGTTTCAGCTTTTCATAAAAATTCAGTTGCTCATGCTCCTTTAAAAAATTGTGGGCATAAATGCATTCTGCCTTCCCTTCCCGCATTTTTTGCTCATTATAATTAAGCGCTCTTTTAATACTATTCGGTACGGTTATTTTTGCGACCATTGTTCATAAATTTGATTCATTTTTTTCTTTGATTTCTTCCACCTTGTTCATTAAGATTTCTTACTGGCTTCATTAACAATTGCCCAAGATTTTACTTCCTGAACATGATCAAACGTATGGAGTTTGTGCACAGCCTGATTGAAGTTATTTCCTATTGCATTGAGCTCTTTTTTTAGCTGTATCATTTCTTCTAAAAAATCATCAGCGGACTGATTGCGAAAGAGAATATTTACAGGCTCTTTGAGAAGAACATTCCTGGCATATTCACTGAGGCTGCAGGAAGTTGTACGGCCATAGAGCTTATTGAGTTTATTTTCTTCGTCCTCATTCAGGCGGATAGTAAGCCATCCGGACCTTATTTTTTTGCCCTTTTCATCACAATTTCATTTTCACAGTGACTCAATGCCCGAAACGACTTCGGAGTGGAAGGGCAAGATTGTCCAACGTAATGGATTATAATTAATTTTTGATTTTCCTGAGCAACTCTACCATGTCATTTATGAATGTTAAAAACCCATACCCATATAATAAATATTATTTGTAACGGAATTCTAAACCATAAATATCCTAACCCCTTTACCAGTGAAATCTGCTTTTTTAATATTCACATGCATTGCAGCGGCTGAAATATTAGCAGGCAATAATATAATAAAAAAAATAATAATGATAATTGAGGCAATATATCTTGTTTGTGGCAGCGCTAAGCCTATGGCTAAAAGCAATTCTAATACTCCAGTCAAATAAACCATTTCTTTTTTGAATGGGATAATGGAGGGCATCATCATTACCATCCCTTTTGTGAAAGCAAAATGTGCTACACTGGTAAATAAAAGCATACAGCACATTGCTATATTTCCAGAAATTACATATTTCCATTCTCCGGTAAATATTTTAAATAATATTAGAGAAAGCGCAAAAACAGATAATAATACTATAGGAGGTTTCATAATTAATATAGAATGTATTTAAGTCGAAAAGTGGAGCCCTATTTATCTGCTAATTCGCCACAAGTAACATTGATGATTGCTGCTGTAATAGAAGCTGCTTTATCAGAAGCCATTATCGATGCAACATTTGCCACTTCATTTAATGTTGGTAAATGCTTTAGCATTGTTTTTTCTGAAAATTGAAATTCAAATTCTTTTTTGCTCATATTTAAATTCTTTGCGTGTATATCAAACACTTCGGCTACACCCTCGGCATCTGGAGAACCTGCAGAACGAAGACAATTTACCCGAATATTGTGTTTGCCTAATTCTACTGCCAATTGACGGGTTAGTGCTTCAATTGCCGCACAAGCCACACCAAACCCGCCAATGTTTTCAAATGGTTTTTTAGCAGCATTCGCAGATAACATAAGTATTACGCCACTTCCTGTTTCAATCATTGATTTAGCAGCTACAGTTGCTGTTATAAATTGTGTTTTTACAGCTGTATAAATTGGAGATTGAAACTGCTCGATGGTACTATCAACAAGTAATAAACCCTGGATATCATTCATTCCAATGAGGTTAAAAGAAATATCAATATGCTTGTGACATTCAATTATACTTTTCATGTTATGTTCCACCTGTTTCTGATTAAGAGCATCGACTTTATAGAGTTCTGCATAACCTCCATTTTGTATTATCTCTTCATATGTTTGTTTCAATTTTTCGATTGTGCGACCAGCCAGGAATACTTTTGCTCCTTCTTTTGCAAAAGCCCTTGCAACAGCTTTACCCACAGAGCCACCAGCTCCATAGATTATTGCGTTTTTGTTTATTAGAAGCATTCTTTTAATTTCTAATTAAAATTATAAATATTGAAATTATGTGGCTTTGTAATCAAATAACATTCTGGTGCATTGTAGCACATTCGTATTATTATTATTATAATTCTCGTTCTTCGTCAAAAAATATTTCCTTAGATCAGTTTTTTCCAAGTGTTGCATATTTTACAATTGCCCATTCTGATGAGTAAGTTGAAGGGGATTGGCAATGCCTATTAGAATTGTTTGATAAATTTATTTATAATATAACTTATAGAATTTATTGCTCTCTTATTTTATCTAATTACATCAATAGCCTGGTTCTGTATGTATTTTTCATGTCCAGTTTGCCCGAATTATAAATTGCCTTCAGTATAGCGTGACACTCCACAATTTAAAAATTCTTTACAATTGATTTGATTCAACACTATTCAAAAGCATTATTAAACTATCCAAATCATTTTCATTGGTTAAGTAATTCGTAATACATACCCTTAAAGCGTTTATATTATTTAGGTTGTAGACAGACAACCATGCTTTGCCAGAACTGATTGTTTCATTACATATTTTTGTAGCAATGCCTTCATCATTTATAAAGTATTTTTTTCCAAAGCAAATAATTGGCAAATGGGTCTCGTTAAATATTATCCAATCATTTTCTTTCAACTTTTTCTTTAATAGCTGTCCCATCAAAAAGTGGTGATTGATTATTTCTTCATATCCTTTCCATCCAAACATTAATAGTGATAGATAAACCTTTAAACCAATAAACCTTCTGCTCCATTGAATGGAATGTGTAAATGGATCGGTAACATCAAGGCTTCCAGCCTCCTTAGGCATATAGTCCGCTGTAATCCGAAAAGTTTGATTCAGTACTTCTTTATGCTTAGTCAAAAAAATGCTTGCTGACATGGAAACCGACATCCATTTGTGAGCATCGAAAGTAATGCTATCCGCCAGCTCAATCCCTGATAGTAAATACTTGTGTTCCTCCGATAAAATTGCACCGCCACCATAAGCAGCATCAGCATGTAACCACATTTTATACTGTTTTGCAATAACTGAACATTCTTTTACAGGCTCAATAATACCTGCACCTGTAGTTCCCAGAGTGACAATTAACATTAGTGGTTCAAAGCCTGCCTGCATGTCGGATTTTATTAAATTTTCCAACTCCTGCAATTGAATTTGAAAATTATCATTTTGTGGAATTTTTCTAACTGAATTTATGCCCAACCCAGCTACAGAAACGGCTTTAATAATTGAATGATGGCTTTCAGATGAGCAATAAACGCAAGGTCGATTTTTTAGAACTCGTATTCCATCTGTTGTATAATTCGGGTATTTATTATTCAACGCGGAAAGCAGGGCGGTAAGGTTTGCTTCCGCACCGCCAGTAGTAAACACACCATCAGACTCATTATTTGCATATCCAAACTTTTCTGCAAACCTTTTTATAAGCTTTGCCTCTACCTCAATGGCAAAAGGTGCATGACTCCATGCAGCTAACTGGGGATTAAATGCTGCAGTAATAGTATCGGCAAGAATAGACGGAAAGTTTGCTCTTGGATTGAACAATCCAAAATATGATGGATGGGATGTATGAACTGTATATTTTTCTAATCCAATTAATATATGATTAATGGCATCTTTAAGTTCTTCGCTTTCTATCAACGGATTGATGTAATCTTTTATCTCCCTAACATTTAAGGTAGGAGATACTTTACGATTGCGAGGATTATCGTAAAAAATTTCTAGTTCTTTTATAAGGTAATCCCACATCTCTTTTCTTACCGTAGCTGGTAAATCAAAAGTCATAAGTCTTAAGTTTGATTTATAAATTTCAAAACCTAATCGTTAATTTTCTCAGATCGAAGTAATCGTTGTCATATAGCATAAATTTCTTTAAAATATTCAATTATGATTTTTACAAATCCACGAACAACTGTTTTACACCTACAGATAACTTCAATTCAAATTACCATTCGGCTACAACACGGTTGTAGTTTGTTGCAATTCAGTTGCATGAATTTTTACTGTATGATCATCGCAAATAATATAACTTGAAAACAACTTAAAAATGCTTTTTGTTTTTGCTACTTGTTTATATAAGGAAGTTGATTATTTGCAATACAGTCATATATAAATGTGCTGTTATTGTACCATATTAAAAGGGTGAATCGGCAATACCTGTCCGGCCGAAAATCCTGTTGATGTTGCTTTGCAATGCCATCGTTCTCCGATTGTATCCTTGCACAAGGAGGTTCTTGTGCATAGTAAATTTTGTAAATTAATTCCGAATTCCAAGGTAGAATGATTACTATTTTTCCGATACTAAGCTTCAGGTCAGCTTTAAAATATGGACGCCCTCTTCATAAATGTAGCGGTACGTTGTTTTAGTTCTCTTCAGACTTAAACTTGATTACCGAATTTGGCGAAGATCGTTTCTGGTTACGTTTTATTTGCTTTGAATCATTTAAAGGAGTCCAAAGTGATTTTCCGAACTCTCCAAAATCTTCGTAAGAACCTAACCAATTTCTCAACTGACACTTTCAAATGTTTTTTTATTAAAATTAGTTTCAAGGGCTGATCCGATAATACCTGTAAAGTAGTTGGTATACAAATTTTCGTTTTCAGCGCTATACAAATTTGTACCATCAGGAATATCAGCACCTGCCCCTAAAAAATTTACTTTACTTGAACCTCCAAGACCAAAAAATGAAATGTTACTTTTTTCTGAAACGGGCAATAAAATTTTAAAATTCAGATCCTGGTATTGTGGCACCGCTTTGCCTGTACCAAAATTTAGTCCGAATATATTTAGAACACCGAGTGTTGAATATCGGTAATTAAGCAGATAGGAGGATCCTTTATTTTTTACAATTGGTCCTTCAGCCCCTATTTCAAATCCCGTAAAACTAATCTCAGTTAAAAACTCTGTTTTGTCTCTATTACCGTTTCTCAACCTTAGATCAAAAACACTTGAAATGGCATTGCCGTATTGGGCAGGAAAGGCACCGGTTAAAAAATCTGATTTGCCAAGGTTATTGTTATTTAAAATACTAACCGGACCGCCTGTTGAACTTAACGAGCCATAATGATTAGGATTGGGTATATCAATGCCTTCCATTTGCCAAAGCAATCCATTTGGAGAATTCCCCCTAACTATAATGTCGTTTCTTGAATCATTGGAACTTGATACTCCTGCAAAGCCCCCTACCATTCTGGAAGGGTCTCCTAATGAGCCGGCATATTTCCTGGCATCATCAGCGTTGAAGGTGCGACCACTAACGACCACCATTTCATTATTTACTGCTCTTTTGCTGCTGCCTTTTACTACTACCTCATTAAGTTGTGTAATTTTTTCGGTAAGAGAAATATTTATAATTACTTCCTTTCCTGATGTTACCAGAATTTCATTAATCACCTGCCCCTCATATCCAACAAATGAAATAACAATAGACTGCCTGCCCACAGGCGTTGAAAGTGAAAATAAACCATTCTTGTCTGTGCTGGTGATTTTTAAGGAATCGGCTACTAAAGAAACAGTAGCACCCTCTATTGTGCTTTTGATATATCGTCAATGATTTGCCCTTTGATGGACTGCACCAAAAGTTTTTGAGCATGAATATGGCTAATTGAGATAGTAAATAAAGAAAGTAATATTATTTTAATAAATAATTGCATTTGAATTTAAATAATTGGAAAGTTTGACTTAAGAATGTTTTATTGCCGGCGATGATAAAAGAAAAAAAGATTGTGACTTTTAATAGTTTAAATAAAGTGAGGGCTAAGGGTATATTTAATGGTTAAAACTTACGGCTTCATTTAGGTTGGTAAATGATTTTATTGATTAATGGGTTTCCCTTCTTTTAAAGTTGCTATCATTTTATCAGCTACATCTTTTTCAGCAGGATTAACTGCCAGTTGCAGGCCTAATTGCGCATTTTTTAAAGCACTTGCATAATCTCCAGTTGCAGAATATCCTCTTGCTAAACCGATATAAGTTGTATAGTTGGTGCCATTTTTTTTGGCATTTGCCTTGAAAACTTCTAATGCTTCCTTATAACTTTTTTGTTGAAATAAGTGTCGGGTTTGATGCCTTCTATTGCTATGATTATTATCAATAATATGATTATTATCAATAAAGTATGTGATATTATTAAAAATCGATTAGGCCAGCCTATTTTTACATCTGAATTGAATTTACCACCTCCTTTGGGCAACAGAAGGACAGTAAATAAAATCGCTAATCCTAAGCCCAGCCAGGTAAGTATCGTTC
>JBPCQG010000306.1:0-2671 GCA_050998315.1 Chitinophagaceae bacterium | reverse complement strand
TTATTCATAAAAACAAAGCGGCTAATCTGAAAAGAAAATTAGCGAGGAAAGTTCCTGCCGCAGCTACTGCTTAATATATTGGTACTGTAAAAATCATTGAACCCCGCACTAAGATGCGGGGTTTTTTATTGCAATTCGAAGGGGAAAAAAACTGTAAAACGGTTAATATTGTTTTCTATAGACTTGTAGCTGATACTGCCTTTATGAAGAGTAATAATTCTTTGTACAATAGATAACCCTAACCCAAACCCTTTTTTATTTTTAGAATTCTCCCCTCTAAAAAAAGGTATAAATAACCGCTCCTGCTCATGTGTTGACAATTGCTTTCCCGTATTATCGAAAAGTATTGTAATACCGGTTTTATTTGCATCAATGGTAACTTTTACCTTATAATCCTCCGAATACTGGCAGGCATTTTTAAAAAGGTTTTGTATTGCAGATCTCAGAAGAGATTCGTTTCCGTTTATTTTCAAGAATTCATCCTTTTCAGGCACTTCACTAAAATCAATAGCAATTACTGCCCGCGGCCAGAGCTGTTTTACAAAATCCATTGCTTCATATAAAATTTCATCAATTCTTATCTTACTCCAATCTTTCAGGTAGGTAATTTTCTCGTATTGCGAAAGAATTAAAAGGGCATTCATCAGGTTAATCATATCCTGCTGGTCTTCCTTAAGAGATAATAAGATTTGCCGGTAATTTTCTGGAAGCAGTGGCTTACTTAATGCCGCTTCAGTTTGAGACAGCATATTTGCCATCGGGGTTCTTAATTCATGAGAAGCATGCTGTACAAAACTTTTTCGCATTTCAAAAGCATGTTCCAAACGATCGAGCATGGCATTAAAGTTCTTCGCTATTTGCGAAACTTCATCATGACTTTTTCCGGTTATCACTCTTTCAGTAAGGTTGCGTTCATTAATCTTTTGCATTTGCTGCTGAAGATTTTCAAGTGGCTTCATAATTTGCTTAACATACAAAAAAGCAAGCAGGCCACTTAACAAAAGCCCGCCTAAAATTGAGAACGCAAGAATGAATTTTAAATTATCAATTTTGCGGCGGCCATAAACGTCGGTAGCCGAAGCTGAAACATAATAGGGCTGCCCCTGACCCTTTATATACAGCATCACCGTTTCGCGTTTATCATCAGTAAAGTGATATTCTTTGTTCTTACGTGCAAGCGCAAAAAATTTAACGGGAATTGTTGGGCTACGGTAATTAGGTGTACTGTATAAAATATTAAAAGAAGAATCAAAGATGCTAATCTGTTGCTGAGGCAAAGAGGAAGAAGCGATAAGGTTGATTTCTTTAGCAATATCTGAGCTGGATTGCTGTCCCTTTATAAACAATTGCGATGCCTCTTTTGCCTCGTTTTCTACTCTTTTAAAAAATTCATCTTTTCTGAAATTTTCATTAAGAATAAAAATAGTTACGGATGATATCATCAAAATGATGAACACAAATAAGCTGAAAAGAAGAGCAATACGAAGCTTAAGGTTCATAGAATTATAACTCCTTTAAAAAATATCCGAAACCAGGTTTGGTGTGAATTAGTTTGGTGTCAAAAGGTTTATCAATTTTATTTCGGAGAAAACTAATATAAACTTCGATGGTATTAGTGCCTGTATCAAAACTGAGACCCCAAACCTTCTCAAGAATTTCCTGCTTCGAAATCACTTTACCTTTCGATTTTGCCAATAGCGCCAATAGAGCAAACTCTTTAGCAGTAAGATTGATAGTATTTTTGTCTTTAGTAACTGTTTTTTCTAAAAGATCAATTTCCAAATCACCTACAGTAAGTTTTTCGCCCGGTTCCGATCCTGTTTCCGAACGCTTTAAAAACACTTTTATCCGCGCCATTAATTCAGTAAAGTGGAAAGGCTTAACAATATAATCATCTGCGCCTAAATTAAAAGCATCCATTTTATCATTAATTTCTCCAAGCGCCGTTAGCATTATGATAGGAATATTTTTTTTTATTTCTCTGAATTCTTTACAGAGCGCCAACCCATTTTTATATGGAAGATTTACATCAAGCAGCACTAGAGAATAATTATGCTGCTGAAATAACTTCTCGGCAACAAGCCCGTCGTAGGCTACATCGGTCGGGTATCCCTGCTGTATAAGTTCCTCCTGAATTATCTGCCCTAACTTTGGTTCGTCTTCTGCCAGCAAAATCCGGTAATTATTTTCCATTATTTTTAATGAAATTATAAGGGAAAATTAATGAAAAAAGTTCTCGTTTTTGCATATATATTAATTTTAGGTATAAAGGTAATCTCCCAATCTTTGATAACGCCTTTTGAAAAATCTAACGGAAAACAAACCGCTACCTATTTTGAATGCATCAGGTATTATGAAATGCTCGACAACCAATTTAAAAGCATTTCGATAAAACTGTTCAATACTACAGATGCCGGTTATCCCTTACGCCTTATCTTATTTTCTGCTGATAACAATTTTGATGTGCGGACATGGCAAAAGGATAAAGCAATTATTTTGATTAATAATGGAATACATCCCGGAGAACCGGATGGTATAGATGCATGCATGATGCTGTTGCGTGATTTGGCTTTGGGAAAAATTGCTGCGCCAAAAAATGTAGCCCTTGGTTTTATAGCCATTTACAATATTGGCGGTGCTTTAAACCGTAATACTTTTTTACGTGTTAACC
>JBPCQG010000266.1:0-20262 GCA_050998315.1 Chitinophagaceae bacterium | reverse complement strand
AGCCCGGTTAGCTGTGCAATTTGTTTGGCAACATTTTCTGAATAGTTGGGTGGCGTGTTAATGCCGGTGCCTACTGCGGTTCCGCCGAGGGCAAGCTCACTTAAATGAGGCAAGGTATTTTTTATGGCTTTTAATCCATGCGTTAATTGCGATACGTAGCCGCTGAATTCCTGCCCTACGGTTAGGGGTGTTGCGTCCATGCAATGTGTGCGTCCTATTTTTACCACATGCATAAATTGTTTGCTTTTTTCTGCAAGTGTGTCTCTTAATTTTTCTATGGCTGGTATGGTTAGCTCAATTAATATTTTGTAGGCTGCAATGTGCATTGCAGTGGGGAAGGTGTCGTTGCTGGATTGACTTTTATTTACATCGTCGTTGGGGTGAAGGAATTTTTCTTTGTCTGTTAGTTTGCCGCCGTTGAGTACGTGACCGCGGTAAGCTATCACTTCGTTTACATTCATGTTGCTTTGTGTGCCGCTGCCGGTCTGCCAAACTACGAGTGGAAAATATTCGTCGAGTTTGCCTGCTAATATTTCATCAGCTACTTTGCCGATCATGTCGCTCTTTTCTTTGGTTAGTACGCCGGCATCGAGGTTGGTTAGAGCGGCGGCTTTTTTTAGATATGCAAATGCTTTTATTATTTCTTTGGGCATGCGGTTGATGTCCTGGGCTATTTTGAAGTTGTCTATGCTGCGCTGGGTTTGGGCACCGTAGTAGGCGGAGGCGGGGACGTGGACGGAGCCCATGGTGTCTTTTTCTATTCTGAATTCCATAAAAAATAAACCACCGGCCCCCTCTAAATCTCCCCCCATATGGGAGACTTGCTAACGCTCATTTACCGTTTACACAGATGGTGTGTGCTTTAGTTATTAGTTAGTGTTAGTTCTTTTCTGATGCAAAGGTAAAGCAGAAGTGGAAGATAAAAAGTTGGTTTTGTGTTGAAGTGCCGCTCCTTCTCTTTGGGAGAACGAGTTGGAGGATGAGGCTTCTTCTTTTCTTTTTTGCTTGTCCAAAAAAGAACCAAAAAAAGGCCCCGACAAAAGATTACATCCCTTTGTCGGATTGTTCCCTAATTAAGATGGAGTACTACTGTTGTTTCGGCATTTGTTCATTACTCTTGAAATTTAGATTATAAAGATGTTTTGACCAGCTATGCTTAAGGCTGATTGAAAATATAATAATGATAAGTTAGAGCATCAGTTTAATAAAGAACTAAAGCTTGACCTCCCTCTCTGCAGGAGAGGGAATGAGGGTGAGGGTTTCTTTTCTATTCTTTTCTCTTGATAAAAACGAATAAAATATCATTCTCAATTTATGTTCATTTTTTTAATAAGTAAAAACTAAGAAACATCGTAATATTGTACAAAAAATTTATTATGAAAGCTTATTATTCTGAGGTTTTTAGCAAATACAATTTGCTTGATCATCCTTTTTATCTTGCATGGAATGAAGGTAAACTTTCTCGCGAGCAACTAAGCTTATATGCGGAGCAGTATGGTTTATTTATTCAACTCATAAGTAAAGGCTGGGAAATTGCAAATGAAAAGAATATTGCAATTGAAGAACAGGAACATTATTTACTGTGGCAGAACTTTGGCGAAAGTTTGAATAAAAAGAAAACAAATACTCTTCTCCCGGCTGTTGATAAGCTAATAAATACTACTAAAGAAAATTATAATAGCTATGCCGCTTCACTTGGAACATTATACGCTTTTGAAGCCCAACAACCCGCAACTGCAACTTCTAAATTAGAGGGACTGAAAAAACATTACAGCAATTGGCATGTTGATGAAACATATTTTAAAATTCATGCTGATGATATTGAAGAACCAGCCTTACTTGAAGAAAAAATAAGTGTTTTATCTGCGAATGATAAATTAATTGCGGCTAAGGCCTGTGAAACCACCTGCCTGTTGTTGTGGGATGCTTTGACTGATATTCACGAACATTCCGGAGTTTCCTGCATGAATTAAATTAATGTTTTTGGATTAGTTTAATTATAGCCGGATGGCTGAAAATGAGATTGATTTATCTTATTTCAATTTATTTGTCTGTGTTATTATAGCAAGCTGTGATGTATTACAATACTTGGTGCAAGCCCGTTTCAACGGATTCAGTAATAGTGATACATTAAGCACTAAACCTTCTGCTGCAAAAGATACCAGGATAACAATCTTTCCAAACAATGCACCACCAATAAAAGATACTTTGCTGGGGCAAATTGCCACAGGAATATTCATCCCAAAGGGTTTGTAGCTTTGCTGAATCACTTGTTTCTTTCTTAACGCCTTCCACCCTCTAAATCTCCCTAAAGGGAGACTTACCTAGCACAAAGTCGATTGTTATACTTTGAAGATATGTTAGTGCAATGGATGATAAAGATTTGCTGCTTGACTCCTTCTCGCTTTAGGAGAGGGACCGTGAGGGAGTGAGGTTTGGATTGATTTTAGATATACAGGCAGTGATGAAAATACAGTTAGTCTCTCTATTTATAATAGTTATTTGTTTAGTGATATTGTATTATCATTTTAAACCGAATACTTCTTCAAAAGTGGTAACCCAGGATACATTAAAAGCTGATCTGGCTGTTACAGAAGATACTGGGATTACAATCTTTCCAAACAATGCACCACCAATAAAAGATACTTTGCCGGGGCAAATTGCGACGGGAAACATTCACCCGGAAGCCGTTGTAGCTTTTGCTGAATCACTTCTCGGCACTCCGTATTTATATGCTTCTACAGATCCGGCTAAAGGGTTTGATTGCTCCGGATTTATAACATATGTATATAATTATTTCCAGGTCAAAGTGCCACGTTCATCAATTGATTTTACCAATGTAGGGAAAGAAGTTAGTGTTGATAGCGCAAAACGTGGCGATATTATTTTATTTACGGGTACTGACAGCACTGAGAGATTTGTTGGTCATATGGGCATCGTAGTTTCCAATCAAAATAACGAACTGCAGTTTATACACTCAAGTTCTGGCAAGGCATATGGTGTTGTAGTTACTCCGCTGAATGAATATTATAAACGAAGGTTTGTAAAAGTGATAAGGATATTTAAACAACTCTAAAGCCCCCTCTAAATCTAAACCCCTCTAAATCTCCCCTAAAGGGGAGACTTGCTAACGCACATTTGGCCGACTTGCACGGGGTGGTGGGGCTCTCCTTCTCCACTTGTGGAGAAGGATTAAGGATGAGGGCTACTTCCCTGTAAAATTCGGTTTACGTTTTTCTAAAA
This sequence comes from Chitinophagaceae bacterium, assembly GCA_050998315.1. Lineage (GTDB taxonomy): Bacteria > Bacteroidota > Bacteroidia > Chitinophagales > Chitinophagaceae > Ginsengibacter. The sequence continues at coordinate 17,019 of JBPCQG010000266.1, read as the reverse complement.
AAGCCGAGGTTCCTTCTTTTACATCTTCTGTTGAAAAGCATTCACTAAAGCCAAATAATTCCTGCTCGTAACCTTTCATTCCAGTGAAAGCATGATTGGCGGCATTAATGCATTTTGTAACAGCAACAGGAGCTTTGGAATTTATAGTCGCTAAAATTTCATTTGCTTTGTTAAGGAGTTGCTCCTGGGCAACTACATAATTTACTAAGCCAACACGCAAAGCTTCGGATGCATCAATCATATTGCCTGTCAGTAATAGTTCTATTGCCTTGCCTTTGCCAACGAGCATAGTTAATCGTTGTGTTCCACCATAGCCCGGTATCAATCCGAGGTTAACCTCGGGCTGTCCGAATTTCGCATTATCACTTGCTATCCTCATGTGGCAAGCCATTGCCAGTTCGCAACCGCCTCCTAAGGCAAAACCATTCACCGCAGCAATAACCGGCTTCGAACAATTTTCTATTTTGAAAAAGATATCCTGACCTTTTTTTGCCAAAGCCATTCCCTCTTGTTGTGATAATCCTGAGAACTCTGATATATCTGCACCGGCAACAAATGCTTTATTGCCTTGTCCGGTTATGATAACCGATTTTATTTCCATATTCTTATAAACTTCATCCATCACATTATTAAGATCATTCATCACTTGCTGGTTCAAGGCATTCATTTTATCAGGACGATTGATGGTGATAGTAAAGATTCCGTTTTCTAAATTGGTGAGTAGTGTGGTGTACATGAAAGTTTATTTGGGGATACAAATGTAAGAAAAGTGAGTTACGGGTTACGAGTTATCAGTTGCGAGTTATGAGTATAAGTTGATCTCCCGGACTTTTGAATTTTCTTAAACCTTAGAAACGCTTATTGCTGTTGTTGCTGCTGCTGTAAATATTCTGATGGATTTGCTCATAGATTTCAATTTAAAAGCTTCTGTTTTCTTTAACCCAGTTCTTAATATAATCTGCAATCTCTGTTGTTCTTGTTTCAGGAGGAAATAATTTGCCTACTCCCATTTCATGCAAACTTTTCATATCATCTTCTGGAATAATTCCGCCGCCGGTAAGTAATACATCATCCATTTTTTTTTCTTTTAATAATTTTAAAATTTTCGGAAACACTGTATTATGTGCGCCGCTTAAAATACTAATTCCAATTGCATCCACATCTTCCTGCAAAGCTGCATTCACTACCATTTCAGGGGTTTGGCGCAAACCGGTATAAATAACTTCCATGCCGGCATCACGCAAAGCAGTGGCAATAACTTTTGCTCCGCGGTCATGTCCATCTAAACCAACTTTAGCAACCAGCACACGTATAGGACGTTGCATACTAAAGCCACCTGAAAAAGGACTTTTTATTTCACTCATTTAGCTGACATTTGCTCAAAAGTACACTACAATTTTATTTATGAATTATAGAAAATTTGGAAAAACAGATTTGATAGCTAGTGAAATTGGTTTTGGTGCCTGGGCAATTGGTGGCAATGCTGTTGTTGGAGATACGCCGATAGGATGGGGCCCGGCGGAAGACAATATTTCTGTTGCAGCATTGCGTAAGGCTTTGGATGTTGGCATCAACTTTTTTGATACAGCAGATTTTTATGGGCTTGGTCATTCGGAGGAATTGCTGGGAAAAGAATTAAGAAATAATAAAGAAGCCATCATTGCTACAAAGGTTGGTCATCGTGCCATAGATAATAAAATTCAATTAGATTATTCAAAGGAATACATTATTGAAGCCTGTGAAAAAAGTTTAAAAAGATTAAAAAGAGATTTTATTGATTATTATCAATTGCATTCTGCACGTATGCAGCATTTTGAAAAAGAGAAATGCATTGAAGCAATGGAGTTTTTAAAAAAACAGGGTAAGATCAGGCATTGGGGATTATCATTAAATACTTTTTATCCTGAACCAGAGGCAAAATATTTAATTGAGAAAACTGACGGCGAAGGATTTCAATTAGTGTTTAATCTTATTAATCAAAAAGCATTGCCAGTTATGGAAGAGGCTGACAGTAAAGGCTATGGTATTATCGCAAGAATGCCTTTGCAATTTGGATTACTTACAGGGAAGTTTAAGGAGGATGCAAATTTTGCAGAAGATGATCATAGAAAATTTAGACTCACTAAAGAGATCATCAGCACAACAAATAAAATTCTTGATGAGAAAGTGTGGACGCTTTGCGAAAAATATAACATCAGCAAAACTTCACTGGCATTAAGTTTTATTTTAAGCTTTGATTCAATAAGCACAGTTATCCCAGGTATAAGAACACCACAACATGCTATAGATAACACAACTAATATTATTCGGTTGGATAAAAATGATGTGGATCATCTTAAAGAGTTATACAATACAGACTGGAAGGAAATAGTTGACTTGATGGAGAAGCAGGGATAACCAGACTACCGTCATTGTTGACAATTAGAGACAGTGGTTGTCATTGACCCACAAATAAATTGTCATGGATTTTCATCTCTTAAATTCCGACTTCATTTCATCTAAACCTTCTCTTGCTAATTTAGCCGCAACCGAATCTGCATTTTGAAAGAAAATTATCTTATCTCCTAATTGTCTTGAGAGATGATTTGTAACCGAATCAATAAGAGTTACTTTTTCAAAATGATTAAAAACTTCATCATCTTTACCCGGCATTCTTCTTCCCACGAAAACCAAATTTTTAAAATTCAGGTCATTAGGAATCCACAAAAGAAAAGTTCCGTTATCGCAGAATACACGTTGCCTGAAAGCACTGTCTGTTGAGTAATATTTTAATGCTCCTGCCTGTCCGTAGTTGCGGCAATAGATCCCAGAATTTTGTTGTTCATTGATCGGTAATGAATGATAAAAATTTTCAGCCTTCTCTGTTAACTCTTTCCATCCAAGCATATCAGCAAAGTCCTGTTGAAGGGGATGATTGTATAAATCTTCCCATTTTAATAAACCTATTTTTTCCAATTTATATTTGTGATTGAACGCTGCCATTGCATTTGGGGATTGCATGGGCAACAAGACTGGAACAAAAGGTAATGCCAATAATAGAATAACACATACCGCTGCATAACGAATCCAAATCCTTGTTATACTAATTCTTTCAAGCCAAACACCACCTGCTGCAAGTAACATGGGGTATGCCCCGAGTGAATAATAACTTTTACCGCTGCCTATCATCAACAGGAATATTACAACCAAATACATATAGCCAATGATGCGGTAATCATTATTTCTCAATAGCCATATCAGTCCGCCTATCCACACAAAAAACAAAGGAAGCAACATCAGTATTTGGTCTTTTAAAAAAACTGCTTTGTTGATGTATTGCAATTGTGTTTCCTGTAACTCTTTCATATGATGTATCAAAGGAAGCTTAAGAAAGTATTGCCATAAAACATTTGGAGTGATAAGAATTAACCCAGACAATACAGCAAACCAGAAATGCTTTTTAGTAAAGATAATTCGATGTTTAGTTAGCCGAATTGAAAATACAATGGCTGCAATAAAAAACACTACAGAATATTTACTCCACCATCCCAATGCAAATACGAAGCTTAACAAATAAAGATATTTATTTTGCTGTGTGTTAATATACCGTACCAAAAAGTAAGCACCTAATGTCCAGAAAAATATATCCAGAAAATTCGGCTGAAATAAAAAATGAATTCTCATATAAGCAGAGAACAGGATACCTAAGGCTGCTGCAAATTGTGCAAATAATTTTCCGCCTAACTCTTTTGTAATGGCTGCAGTTACAATTAGCGTAAGTGCGCCAAATAATGATGGCCAAAATTTTATCCAGAAATATGACCCTCCAAACAACGATGAGATATAACCTAATATACCTATCAGTGGCGGGTTTTCCAGGTATCCAAAAGCTAAATGCTGCCCCTGTTGATAATATAAATATTCATCCCTGTGCAATTCCCAAACAGAATCTACAAGAACAAAAGGAAGAATAAATTTTACAAGAGCAAGAAAAACAATCAGTTTATTTTGTTGCAGCCAATTCATTTTCGAGTTACGTCATTGCTGAGGAGGTACGACGAAGCAATCTACTATTAAGGAAACAGTAATATAAGATTGCTTCGTGCCTCGCAATGACGGTTTTATTTTATCTTTAAGAAGCCGGTTCATTGATACCCTCCTAAATCCTCCCTAAAGGGAGGACTTTTAAAACTGTAATAATTTTAAATGTTGTTCTTTATTTGAAATTTCTATTCAGTAGATCGAACAGTTTAAAAAATTAAAAAAGAGACTGCAACTAAGGCTCTGCCAAAGTCCCCTTTAGGGGGATTTAGGGGGTAACAATCCCAGCGTATGCTCAATCCGTTTCACAGTTTCTTCCCTTCCAATTACTAATGCAATATCAAAAACTCCCGGACCAAACTTACCACCAACCAGCATAATGCGTAAAGGCAACATTAATTCGCCGGATTTTAATTGATGTGCTGCAGCAATTTCTTTAAAAGTATTTTCAAGATCATCATGCCTCCATTGCCGCAGCAATTCAAATGCTCTTATCAGTTCAACAAAAAACATTTGTTTATTATCATTCCATTTTGGTTTTATAGAATCCATATCAATTGTTGACGGAGCAACAAAAAAGAAAACGGACTGCTCATAAAAATCAGTAAGCAATTGGCAGCGATCTTTTACTAATTCCAAAACCTTTACAAATTTTTCATCATCACTAATTACCAGCCCTCTCTCCTCAAACATTTGTTTTACTTGTAACTTGTAACTTGTAACTGGCAACTTCTTTATCCATTCATGGTTGAACCACTTTGCTTTTTCATAATCAAACTTTGCTCCTGCATGATGCACTCTTTCAATTGAGAATTTTTCTATCATTTCATCAAGCGTATAAATTTCCTGTTCAGTTCCATCGTTCCAGCCGAGCACTGCAAGCAGATTTAAGAATGCTTCCGGTAAAAAACCAAGCTCTTTAAAACCTTTTATTAGTTCGCCGGTATTGGGATCTTTCCAGTTCATTGCAAACACAGGAAAGCCAAGCCTGTCGCCATCTCTCTTGCTAAGTTTTCCATTGCCATCCGGCTTTAATATCAATGGAAGATGAGCCCACTGCGGCATGTCATCTGCCCATCCCAAATATTTCCATAACAAAATATGTACAGGTGCACTCGGCAGCCATTCCTCACCGCGGAAGGCATGTGTTATCTTCATTAAATAATCATCAACCACCACAGCTAAGTGATACGTTGGCATTCCATCTGCCTTCAACAAAACTTTATCATCAACATTCTCTGAATTAAACTCAACAATGCCCCTTATCATGTCAGTAAAAGAAATTATCTCATTCGGTTCAACTTTTATTCTTATTACAGATGGCGTTCCTGCATCTAATAATTGCTGCGTTTCATCAGGCATTAAATTCAAAGAGTTTCGCATATCGTGCCGTACATGATGATCATAATGCTGCGTATGTTTTCCTTCAGCCTTTTGTTTTTCTCTCATCGCTTCAATTTCCTCCGGGGTATCAAATGCGTAATAAGCGTGACCGGCTTTTACCAACTGCACTGCAAATTCTTTGTAAAAACCTTTGCGCTGGCTTTGCCTGTACGGCTCATAATCGCCACCAATATGCGGACCTTCATCCGGCATTAATCCGCACCATTTTAAACAGTCAATTATATATTCTTCCGCAGCTTCCACAAGCCGGGATTGGTCTGTGTCTTCAATGCGTAAAACAAAATCACCTTTGTGTTGTTTGGCAAAAAGATAATTATATAATACGGTACGTACGCCTCCCAAATGCAATCCACCCGTAGGGCTTGGCGCAAAACGTACTCTTACTTTTTTACTCATTGTGTAAAATTAATATTTCCGTCTCCATATGGAGAGGGGCAGGGGTGAGGTTACAAAGATAATTCTTCCTCTCCACCCGTGGAGAGGGCAAAGGGTGAGGTGGGGCTGTCAACATCAATCTACTTTCATCTTCAGTTCCGCCTTTCGCTTTTACTCCTCACGCCGGCGTACAACAGCTATGCCTCGTTGCGGGGTAACCGATCAGTCCGGCAGCCCAATGTCATTAAACTAAGACAATGCGTTTTAACTTGAACATTGAACATTGAACATTGAATGTTGATTGCTGAATATTTAACTTAAGAAACATTCAATAAGCAATATTCAACATTCAATAAACAATTAAACCATGAAACCTCTTAAGCCTCTAAACCTTTAAACCTCCTAAACCTTTTATACCTCTTAAACTTGTTCGTAATTTACATCCATGTATTACCTGGTAAAAACTCCTTCGCTGCTTAAATTTTTTTATCCTGATTGCATATGGGATATCAAAACAGAAGGCAAGGTTTTGTATCTCACTTTTGATGATGGTCCTGACCCCGTAGCCACATCTTTTGTTTTGGAGGAATTAAAGAAATACAATGCTAAAGCAACTTTTTTTTGCGTTGGCGAAAACGTAGAAGAGCATTTTAATATTTATAAAAATATCATAGATCAGGGACATATCGTGGGCAATCATACGTATAATCATTTAAACGGGTGGAGAACAAAGGACAAAGAATATCTGGATAATATTTTTAAAGCAAAAAAAATAATTGACAGCAATTTATTTCGTCCGCCCTATGGAAAAATTTCAAAGTTTCAATTAGAACAATTGAAAGCAGAAAAGTATAATTTAAAACCAATTATGTGGAGTGTAATAAGTGGCGACTTTGATGAAAAAGTTTCAGGTGAAGCGTGTTATCTCAATGTTGTTAAAAATGCAAAAGAAGGTTCTATCGTTGTGTTTCATGATAGCCAAAAAGCCGTGGACAAAGTTCGTTATGCATTGCCGTTGGTACTCAAATATTTCAAAGAAAAAGGATTTGAATTCAGAAGTATCTCTTTTAAAAGCTGAATAACCATTTGTAAATACAGTATGAATAATTTGCATCAAAAAAATAACTTTAAGAATAATAATGAAGCTTCGGAAGTCTCCCCTATCGGGGGAGATTTAGAGGGGGCTGAGGGGGCTTTAAATAAAGTGGGCCTGGGTAGACACCCTGGCCCGTTTTTAATCCGTACCCTATGAAAACTGCGGGAAAGGTAAATACTTTTTAAAATAAACCAAATATTTTTTTTTTGACCACAATAAAAGCGATTATTTAGATTGCATCGAGTTTTCTTCTCCCTGCCTGCGGCCTGGCGAGCTTTAAGGATAGGCTCCTGGAAGCCGGATAAAGGTTTGTACAAATGATAATTGATACCCATACCCATCTTTACCTAAGCGATTTTGCTTCTGACATAGATGAAGTAATAAAAAGAGCAGGAGATGAAGGAGTTGGGAAATTTTATTTACCCGCTATTGACAGCACTGAAACAGAAAATTTATTAGCCTTAGAAGAAAAATACCCTGGTAAATGCTTTGCCATGATGGGGCTGCATCCCTGCTCGGTAAAAGAAAATTATAAAGCTGAATTGAACCTCGTTTTCGGCTGGCTGCAAAAAAGAAAGTTTGCAGCCATAGGAGAGATAGGTCTTGATTTTTATTGGGATAAAACATTTATTGATCAACAGTACCAAAGTTTACATCAACAAATAGAATGGGCTTTACAGTTTGATCTGCTTGTTGTTTTACATACAAGAGAAGCTGTGCAGCAAAGTATTGATGTGATAAAAGAATATGCAGGTAAAAACCTGCGTGGCATTTTTCATTGCTTCAGCGGTACCCTTCAAAATGCTTTGGATATAATAAGTACTGGATTTTATTTAGGCATTGGAGGTGTTATCACTTATAAAAATTCCGGGTTGGCAGAAGTTATAAAGCAAATAGACCTCAAAAATATTGTACTGGAAACCGATGCTCCTTATTTAACTCCCGTACCCTTTCGGGGTAAAAGAAATGAAAGCAGTTATATAAAATATGTTGTTCAAAAAATTGCCGAAACAAAAAATATTTCTGCAGCAGAAGTTGAAAAGGTAACTACCAGAAATGCGATGAATATTTTTAGTGCCTAAATTGAAGTGCTTCGTAGGTCTTCCCTTCGGGGAGCGGGATGCCAGTTATGGCATCCTTTTTTGTTTGTATGTTTTATTTGTACGAAATAATCGCCTCGAATGAAAAAAGAATTATATAGTAAAGATTTTGTTCAGTAAAACGTATGCCCTTATTTACTCCTGTTCCGGTTTGGGTGAAGATATGAAAGGAATTATTTTGAAATATGTCATTAAATTGCGGGTTAAAAAAATATTCCTGCAGAAGAGGTTAAGGCTGGTGTACAACAAATGCTTAATATATTTTGGAAATAAATACAAAAGCTGCATTGATTTTGTTCTTAACGAGATAAAAATTATCTTTGAAATTATTTGTTGATTTTTAATATTTGTAACTAACTGATTCAACACCATAATTCTTCGGAGAAACCTATTGGCACCCTATTAATAAATTTGAGATTTCCCTCTTTTTTATACAGCCAAACTGAATATCGATAAAATTATTTAGGTCTTATATCCAATTAATTGCCACAACCAACTTGTGCATCATAAAGATTTGGCTTGAATGAACTGTACTTTAAAAAATATTAGTTTTCTTACTATAAAAAACAGGCTTATAATAGGCATAACAGCAGCTAAAATATTTGCCATATTAATTTTTTTATTTCTCCTGTTTTTTTTATCTGTAAGTGTAAATGCACAAACCATAACACCAGGTGACCGTACTTCTCGTTGTTCAGGTAGTCTACTACCAGCCCCAACAGTTTCAGGCCCACTTTTTCTATGTGTTGGAACACCAGGAACATATATCGCATCCCCCTCCGGGCAACCATTTTACCAATTTTCTTTTAGTGGCGGAGGCGCATCTATAAATTCATTTGTAACTAATACTATTAATGTTACATGGTCAACAGGAGGTATAAAAACAATTGAAGTATATTATAAAGATGAGGATGGATGCTTCTCTGCAATTACAACAATAACCATCACAGTTAGTCCTAAGGTAACACCAACGTTTACACAGATAGCGCCACTGTGTCAGAACTCAACAGCTCCAACACTTCCAACAACATCGAACAATAATATTACAGGAACATGGAGCCCTGCAACAATAAATACAGCAACTGCTGCTTCCCCTGTTTACACGTTTACACCCAATGGACAGTGTGCCACAACGGCTACAATGAGCATCACCGTTGATCCCCTGGTTACACCCACCTTTACGCAAATAGCAGCGCTGTGCCCGAACTCAACAGCACCAGCACTTCCCGCAACATCGAACAATAATATTGCAGGCACATGGAATCCTGCAACTATCAATACATCAGTAACCGGAATAACAACTTATACTTTTACACCATCATCAGGCTGTACCACAACAGCAATGATGGATATCACCATCAGTACAGGAGTAGCACCAACCTTTACGCAGATAGCATCATTGTGCCAGAACTCAACAGCGCCAACACTTCCAACAACATCAAACAATAATATTACAGGTACATGGAGCCCTGCAACAATAAATACAGCAACTGCTGCTTCCACTGTTTACACCTTTACCCCAAATGCGGGACAGTGTGCTACAAAAGCTACAATGAGCATCACCGTCAATTCCGAGGTTACACCAGCCGTTACACAGATAGCACCATTGTGCCAGAACTCAACAGCACCCGCACTCCCTGCGACATCAAGTAATAACATTTCAGGAACATGGAGCCCCATAGCCATCAACACATCAGTAACCGGAACAATTACCTATACTTTTACACCATCATCAGGCTGCGCCACAACAATTACGATGGACATCACCATCACTACAGGAGTAACACCCACCTTTACACAGATTGGACCCTTGTGTCAGTATGCAACGGCACCAATATTTCCTGCAACCTCAAACAATAATATTACAGGAACATGGAGCCCTTCAACCATTAATACATCGGCAACCGGAACAACGACCTATACCTTTACACCATCATCAGGCTGTGCCACAACAGCAACAATGGATATCATCATCAGTACAGGAGTAACACCAACCTTTACACCAATAGTACCATTATGCCAGAATTCAACAGCAGTACTTCCTGTAACATCCAACAATAATATTACAGGAACATGGAGCCCAGCAGCGATCAATACATCAACGATTGGGACAACGACTTATACCTTTACACCAGCATCAGGATGTGCCACAATAGCAACGATGGATATCAGTATAAATAGAGGAGCAACGCCTGTGCGTTATAATACTTTAAATATCGCAGCAAATACGAATACACAATTGCAGGCAAGAGAATTTACATCGGCTGACCAGCACACATGGAATCCTCCTGTAGGGCTAAACGCTTATTCAATACGCAATCCAATATTTAATTATAGCGCAAAAACTGAATATCTTATTTCAATTGTGGCAGGTGGTGGTTGCACTGTTGTTGATACATTACTCGTAAATATTTCCCCTGCTTCAGCACCCCCTGTTCAACCCGCAGATATTTTTGTGCCGAAAGCATGGTCGCCAAATACAGATGGGCATAATGATAAACTTACTCCCCTTTGGTTCAGGATAAAAGAGATGAAATACTTCAGAGTGTTTAACCGCTGGGAACAATTGGTATTCGAGACAAAAATTATGGGAGAGGGATGGGATGGAAGATTTAAAGGAGTGCCACAGGGACCGGATCTATTTACCTGGGCAGTTGAAGCCATAGATACCGATGGGCGAATACATTTAAAAAGAGGGCATTCCCGCCTGTTGAGATAAAGGATGGAAAAATAAAATATAAATTGAGGTAATCTGTTTTATGAATTTGATGTACGCCGCCATACCCAATTCGCTCATTCAATGCGTTTCATCATCCTGGTATTTTAGGGACAGTAAAATTTTTGTGGAATATCGATCCTTCACCGGTGCATAGTTAGTTTAAGAAAATTAAAAGATAATCCGTAAAAAAAACAAAATTTACCCCTATAATATTACCAGAAATATTTATTTCTTCTGCACCTCCCGGAAATATTTACCGGCGCCTGCAAAAACTTTTTATTTAGTTTGTTTTTGGAAGTTTAAAATATATATTTGTGACTGATACATTTTACCCCCAACTAAGATGTAAAATTGGGTTTGAAAAAATTCAATTTTTAAAACTAACCGCAATTCGATTCGGGATCCATCCTTTAAAAAATTAATTGCAAACCCTAACTGTAAATTTGAGCATCCCCTCTTTTTTATAAGCCAGAAAACAGACATGAATTCGAAATGCCTTAGATCTATATCCATGTAAATACCACTCTATACTTGGCCTTATAAAGATTATTGATTTGAATGAACTATACCTTTAAAAATATTGGGTTTCTTTCTGGTATGCGTAGGTATAGGCTTCCCCGCTTTCATACACGTAATATTTTTATTTCCTTTTCTTTTATTATTCTTTCTTTTTTTACTGTTAGAGTTAGCGCACAAAGTATAACAATTACAAGTGTTACGCCAAATCCTGTTTGTGCAGGAACGAATGTTACAATTAATGTTAACTCGAGCATAGGTGGTACTAAAACCTATACTGCAAATTTAAGTCAGTCAAATGGAACATTTGTACCTTCTGCTTTAGCAACTAATACTGCATCTTTTAATGGATCTGGTAGCATAGTGATTGCAGTTCCATCAACAGCCACGCCAAGTTCATCATATATAGTAACTGTAACTCAAGGTGCTACTACAGGTACATCCTCAGCTTTTACAATTTCAGCTGCTGCACCAACGGCGCTTACATATTCATCAACTCCTGTTACCTATTGTGCAAGCGTTGCCATAACTGCGAACTCACCTTCCAATAGCGGAGGGGCACCAACATTGTATACAGTATCCCCGGCACTTCCTGCAGGATTGAGCATAAGTTCAACTACAGGTATTATCACAGGAACACCGACCACAGCAACTGCTGCCGCTGATTATACAGTAACAGCTACCAATTCTTGTGGCAATACAACAAAGCTGGTTAATATAACCGTTACTGCAACCCCGGTTATATCGGGCAACCTTGGCGTGTGTGCAGGTTTTACAACCCAGTTGAGTGGTTCAGGTCAACCAGCCGTTTCAAATCCATGGATATCTTCTAATCCCGCCGTAGCATCTGTTTCATCTTCAGGATTAGTTACTGCGGTTGCCTCGTCCGGTACAACAACAATTACTTATACAGATATTAATGGTTGTCAAAAAACTGCTACAATTACTGTAAACCCAATCCCAACAGTTACAGGCAACCTAAATGTATGTAACGGTGCATCAACATTATTAACTGGATCAGGTACACCGGCATCATCAAATCCATGGGTGTCTTCAAATACAGGAGTGGCAATCGTTTCAACAGGAGGGGTGGTAACAAGTGTGGCGCCCGGCACGGCTGATATTACCTATACTGATAACAATGGCTGCCAGAAGACAGTAACGGTAATGATAAAAGCACTGCCCGCTATTTCTGGAAATCTTAGTATATGTAAACCGGAACAATTAACAGGTTCCGGCACGGCGGCATTGGTAAATCCATGGGTATCTTCAAATACTTCAGTCGCAACAATAAACTCATCAGGTATTGCAAACGGTGTTACTGCAGGTAATACAACTATTACATATACTGATAACAATGGCTGCCAGGCTTCAGTTTCATTAACAGTAGATCCATTGCCTTCAATTACCGGAAACCTTACTGTTTGTCCCGGTGCAACTTCAAACTTGAGGGGTTCAGGTACAGGAGCGGCGACAAATTCGTGGACTTCATCGAATACTGCAATAGCAACAATTTCTATAACATCTGTTACACCTGCAGCGGCAACAGTAACGGCGGGAGCAGGGCCGGGTACAACCAACATCACTTACACTGATGATAATGGATGTCAAAAAATAGTAACATTTACAGTTTATCAACCGACTGTAAATACATCCGCAGCCACAGTATGTGTTGGAGGTACAACAACATTAAATGCTCCGGGAGCAGGTGCAGGCACATGGGCCAGCAGCGATATTACAAAGGCAACTGTAAGTGGCAATACAGCAACAGGAGTAGCACCGGGTGGTGTAACATTTACATTCACAGAAACAGCAACAAATTGTAGCAACACAACATCCTCAGTTACTGTAAATGCAAAGCCGACTGTAAATACATCCGCAGCCGCGGTCTGTGTTGGAGGTACAATAACATTAAATGCTCCGGGAGCAGGTGCAGGCACATGGATAAGTAACGATATTTCAAAAGCTACAGTAAGTGGCAATACAGCAACAGGAGTAGCACCGGGTGGTGTAACATTTACATTCACAGAAACAGCAACAAATTGTAGCAATACAACATCTTCAGTTACGGTTAATGGATTATCAACTATAAGTTTAACATCTGCAGCGGGAACGAATAACCAAAATGCATGCGTAACAACACCAGCTAACACGCTTTTCCAAACTATTACATATGGGATTGGTGGTACTGCTACAGGGGCTACAAGTAGTATATTACCTGCAGGTTCTGGTCTTACTGGTTCATATAATCCCGGTACTAAAGTTTACACCATCAGCGGTACACCTGCTGTCGGAACATATACTTACACTGTTACTGCTAACGGTCCTTGTCCCGTTTCTGCTACAGGAACAATAAAAATAAACCCAGTAATTAATCCTACATCAGTTGTATGGACCCAAACAGCTACTTGTTCTGCATCACAGGGTGTTGTATTTAATCTAACCACTACACCAACAGGTGGCGCGGGGGCACCGTATACATACCAATGGTATTCAAGTAAAGACTGTGGTTCAAATGGTTCTACTCCCGTACCGGGAGCTACGTCACCTTCTTATACACCTACTGATAATGACTGCTATTGGTTACAGGTATACTCCGGTGGTTGTGAGGCTTATGACAAACAGGTAGGGGGCACTCAACGTGATAAGCCTAAAGTAGATGCTAACATCAGTATATCAAGTTCTAATGGGAATTCTCTGTGTATTGCAGGCACTACAACTCTAACAGCCTCGAGTAGTGCAACTTATACTTATTCGTGGAATCCCGCTACATATTTAAACACAACCTCGGGGCCAACAGTAGTTTTTTCAGGCGCCCCGGCAGGATCGTATAATTATACCGTAACCGGGGTTGATGCTGGGGGTTGTACAAAAACAGCAACTGTGACTGTTGTTGTAAATCCCTTACCCACAGCAACTATCAGTGGAACTACAGCAGTATGCCTGAATGCAACGGCACCTAATATTACTTTTACCGGGGCTGGTGGAACTGCACCTTATACATTTACTTATAACATCAATAACGGTTCCAACTTAACCGTAACTACCACCTCAGGAAATTCAATTAATGTTCCCGTTTCAACAGCAATAGCAGGCAGTTTCGTTTATACATTAATTAGTGTAAAAGATAGTAAACCGTGTTCCCAAACGGCACCTGCTAATACAACTGCAACCGTAACTGTAAATACCCCGCCTGTTGCAACTATCACCGGAGCCACTTCTTTTTGTGCCGGCGGCAATACGGTTTTGTCTGCTACAAGTTCAACAGCAGGCAGCGGCAGCATTACAGGTTACCAGTGGAATTTGGGAGGTACTCCCATTCCAGGCGCCACTGCATCAACTTATACAGCCACTGCGGCCGGCAGTTATACAGTAACAGTTACCAACAGCAATAACTGTCCAACAACATCAGCCGCCACAGTGGTAACAGTAAATGCATTACCCACTATTACTACCCAACCTGCATCGCAGGCAGATTGCAAAGGAAATAATGTTGATTTCAGCGCAGCTTATTCCCCTTCCGGAACAGTTTCCTATCAATGGCAATCAAGTACTGATAATGGTACTACCTGGAACTCCATTGCCGGGGCATCGGGCTCAACAGGTACGTCTCCAATTACATATAGTGCAGCAAATATTGGAGTTGGGGGTGTAAACGTAAACGGCACTCAATACAGGGTAATAATTACAGATGCAGCGGGGTGCAACGTTACCTCAAATGCTGCAACATTAACTGTGAATGAAATAACAGGTATTACGCCTGGCAACACTTCTACAGTCATTTGCGAAGGTGGAAATTTTTCATTTAATGTTACTACTTCCGGAAATGTACCAGCCTCATATCAATGGAAAAAAGATGGGGTAAGTCTTACAAATGGAACTGTTAGCGGGGTTATTACAAGTGGAGCAACTTCTGCAACATTAACCATAACAAATGCTTCGCCTTCAGAAACAGGAGCATATCAGGTAACTATAGTATTTCCTATTACAGTGCCTAACAACAATGGCGCTGGCGCTACCACGTGCACTGAAACAAGCACCCTGATAAGGAATGTAACAGTAAACCCTGCGCCTGTTGTCACCGTTACTAACAACAGTCCGATATGCTCTGGCAGCAATGCCACCTTTACTCTTAACGGAACTGCCAGCGCTGTAGTAACTTATAATATCAATGGAGCCAGCAATCAAACAGTAACATTAACCGGTGGCACAGCACCGGTAACTGTAACAGGTGCAACTGCTAATCAAACATTAAATTTAATCTCAATTAATAATCCATCAACTACTTGTTCACAGAATTTAAGTGCATCATCAGCAGTTACGGTAACAGCAAATAATACAGTAGGTGCTGCATCATCATCACCAACTGCATGTATCAATACAGCCATCACCACCATCACCCATGCAACAACAGAAGCCACGGGTATAGGAACACCAACAGGTCTTCCTGCAGGAGTAACAGCTGTATGGGCAGGCAATACCATTACCATCAGCGGCACACCAACGACTGCAGCAGGAAGTCCGTTTACTTATAGTATACCATTGACAGGAGGTTGCGGTAATGTAAGTGCAACAGGAACGATAACAGTAACGCCGGATAATACAGTAGGTGCTGCATCATCATCACCAACAGCATGTATCAATACAGCCATCACCACTATCACCCATGCAACAACAGGAGCAACGGGTATAGGAACACCAACAGGTCTTCCTGCAGGAGTAACAGCTGTATGGGCTGGCAATACCATCACCATCAGCGGCACCCCAACGACTGCAGCAGGAAGTCCGTTTGCTTATAGCATACCATTGACAGGAGGTTGCGGTAATGTAAGTGCAACAGGAACGATAACAGTAAATGCATTACCAATCATAACAGGCACATTGAATGTTTGTGTTGGATCAACAACACAATTAACAGGTTCAGGAACGCCTGCTGCACCCAACGCATGGGTGTCTGCAACCCCGGGAGTTGCTACTGTAAATAATTCAGGCCTGGTAACAGGAATCGCACAAGGAACAACAATAATAACTTATACAGATAGTAATGGGTGTAGTCAAACTGCAACCATTACAGTAAACCCAAAACCAGCACCAGTAATTTATCACAACTAACAAACATGTTTATGAGAAATTTCAGCAATCAATACAAAACAGAAAACATCGGAGAACATTCCGGTAATTTCTGCATATATCTCTTGCAATGGTTGCGATTGCTGGCACTCTCTCTTACCCGGATGAAAGGTCTTCTATCCGGAATCTTTTTCCATGATTCTGTTGATAGAGAGACACAGAGGATGATTGCAAAACCAATTGCTTATAAAAAAATTGACGATAAAAAACTTCCGAACATGAAATCAGGTAACCAACTTAAAAAACTTGTCCTCATACTGTTTCTTACAGTATGTGCAACCGGTGCAATAGCCCAGACTACACCCGGAGATCAGACGGTTTGTGTTAATGCAACTGAACCTTATACAGTTGCATCAAATGTCGGTTCTACCTATCAATGGACCATAACTCCTATAGCAGGAGGGGGTGGAACTATAGGGTCAGGCCAGGGAACAAATCTGATTTCTATAAATTGGACATCCGTTGGAACAGCAACACTTCAGGTTATTGAAACCAATTCAGCAGGTTGTCCTAGTGACCCTGTTACAATTGTGGTTACAGTCAGGCCAACAAATACAGTAACAGCTGCATCGTCAACACCAACAGCATGTATCAATACAGCGATCACCAACATTACGCATACTACAACAGGAGCGACAGGTATTGGTGCACCTACAGGA
>JBPCQG010000241.1:0-3277 GCA_050998315.1 Chitinophagaceae bacterium | reverse complement strand
GGTTAACGGCTTTGCGATGGGCTGATTTCTGTGTTCGGTCAGCCGGAAACGAAAGCCGACTTGTTTACTGATGATGAAGATAATTACTAAAGCCCAATTTGTAATGTCCAGCCGATAACTGACGCTGATGAGCGATTTGCTGATGATATTTATTCCGTCAGCCAGCCTATTGCAAAACCGCATGTTGTACTAAACCTAACGGTAGTTTGTAAGCCTCTTCAAGAATAAAGAGGCTTTGTTTTGCATGAACTAAAAACAATTTTATGCAAACAACAAAACGGCCTACCGGGCTGCGTACGGATGCCAGTGATTACAAGACTTTAGTACAACAAGCCATTAACAAAGTAACAGGTTTTGAGCAGCTTTACAAAGAGCTTGAACGAGCTATTAATGTAAGTGGTAAAAGTAAAAGCACCCTCACTAATTACTCGCGGCACCTTGCCCATCTGGCCCTACATTACCAGGTGCTTCCAACACAACTGGACAATGAACAGGTGCTCGACTACCTCCATCTTGTGAAGGCCAACGGATCGCCATCTGCTACCTTCTTTAAGTTTACGGTTTATGGTATGCGCTATGCCTGCAAGCTTCGCGGCTTACCATACCAGCAGTTCAGCCTTCCTTCTATTAAGCGTAACGATAAACTTCCTGTGGTGCTCAATGCAGATGAAGTAAGAATTTTATTGAAAGTATGCGACCTGCTGAAACATCGCCTGCTTATCGGTCTTTGTTATGGATGCGGACTCAGATGTGCCGAAGTACGCAACCTTCGACTTGGTGATGTGGACATCGTAAGAGCCATGATACATGTACGCCAGGGCAAAGGCAAAAAGGATCGCATGCTGCCTATGGGTATTATGTTGGCAAGAGGCATACGCAAATACATAGATGCCGAGAAGCCACGAACCTACTTGTTTGAAGGCAATGATGGCAACGTGTACTCTCAGCGTGGTGCACAATGGGCCATATCGCAGGCTGTAAAGAAAGCAGGCATAGTAAAAGAAGTATCGCTGCACACACTCAGGCACACCTATGCTACACATCTCCTGGAGCAAGGCGTAAACATTCTTACCATAAAAGAATTGCTGGGTCATGCACATATAAATACTACCATGGTGTACCTGCACCTGGCACGCCCTTCAGTAAACATGGCTTTTAGTCCGATGGATAGCTTGTATAACCAGATTAAGTAATGCAGCCTGCATTTGAAGTGGCTCATGTGTTGAATGCACATTGGCCTGCTGTGCAGCATAGCAGCTTGAACACATGGCAGCTTAGAACCCTTCATGCAGTGAGGCGTTGCCGCAGTGCTGCATTGGGATCTCATGTTGACGGATGCACATCATGCGGCCACCTGCGCATAAGCTACAATAGTTGTCGTAACCGGCACTGTCCTAAGTGCCAGGGTTCAGAGCGTGAGAAATGGATCGAGGCAAGACAAGACGAACTCCTGCCCGTGCCCTATTTTCATGTGGTTTTTACATTGCCCGATGTGCTCAACACGCTATGCCTCTTTAAGCCTGAAGTTTTATACAACCTGTTGTTTACAACGGCATGGAGTGTGCTTAATAGTTTTGGTCACGACCCTAAATTATTAGGCGCACAAACCGGTATGATAAGCATACTTCATACATGGGGACAAACCATGACCTTGCATCCGCACCTGCATTGTATAGTGCCGGGTGGCGGACTAACAAAGCAGGGTAAATGGAGAAAGGCAAAAAGTGAAGGCAAATACCTTTTTAGTGTAAAGGCCATGAGCAAGGTGTTTCGTGGCCGTTTTATAGCTGCACTCAAAGAAGAGTTGCCACAGCAAATGGATAGGGCTTTTATCAACCGGTTATACAAACACCAGTGGGTAGTGTATGCCAAACGCCCCTTTACAGGACCGCCAGGCGTGATAGAATATCTGGGCCGTTATACGCATAAAATAGCCATCAGTAATCACCGCATAAATAATCATCAGGCAGATAAGGTAACTTTTAGTTACAAAGATTACAGGCATGGAAGCGTAAAAAAAGAAATGACCCTGGACGCCATGGAATTTATACGTCGGTTTTCATTGCATATACTGCCAAAAAGTTTTGTGCGCATCCGCCATTACGGTATATGCAGCAGCAGTGCAAAACAAAAGAGTGCATTGATTATAAAGGCACAATTACCTGCACCGATTCAACTGATATATGCTGCTGGTACTATCCGGTCTTCACCTGTGCGGTATAATCCAAAGCAATGTCCCTGCTGTAAAAAAGAAACGATGGAAACCGTCATGCGCTTTACCCAGCGTGGGCCACCTGTTGACTGGAAACAACTGGCTGTAGACTTACTGGAGTGCATTGCACAGGTGTGTGCTAAAGAGGTTAAAAACTAAACTGAAAAAAATGGGTGAGGCAATGCTATGCAAGGCAATAAAAAAATAAGCAAAAACCAGCAAAAACGTAACTGCTATAAAAGTGTCTGCAAATACAATGATTTGACAATGAATCCTGACAATCAAATCCATGCTTTGTTGGAATACTCTTTGATTCCGGTTCCATGCTTTTCTAAAAAGCAAAATCGCAATCCCCATAACTGATAATCAATCACCTTTATAAAGCCCGGTTCAGTACAACATTGACTTCATCGTTGGCACTGCGTGCCCGACGAAGTCTTATTTGTTAGCGGCTGGTATGTCTATCGGTCAGTCACTTTTCTCAAGTTGAAATATAATTTCCACAGTTGTCCCGAATACTTTTGCCATTTTAAGAGCCAGAACAGTCGAAGGAACAAATTTGCCGGTCTCTATTGAATTAACGGCTTGTCTCGATACGGAAATTTTGTCTGCAAGGTCTGCCTGTGTCCAATTTTTTTTTGCTCTTTCAACCTTAATCGTGTTTTTCATTGTCAATGTATTTACGTTTTGAAATGACAACTCCGATGAAGTAAAATATTGCGAAATAGGGTACTAAATGTCTGTAACCCAATCTTCTTTATTTACCACTACAACGAGGTCGAGTAATCCCAGGGTCATAATCGTTAACAATGCAAGTGAAAATGCAATGACAACAGCTTCCATTTGAATTCTTATTTCCACTTCATCCATTGAAGTAACTCCCCTGATGATACTATAAATAAAAAGGGCAAACGTCACTACGGGAAGAAACGAAAGAATTATTCCCGTTGTCTTGTCAGGTGATAATTTTTTAAGGGTCAGAAAGCAAATCGTGTAGGTTACAAACCACAGAACTGCAAATAATACTACTTTGCTAAAAGGTGATATTGTTATCTTGTCCATAAC
>JBPCQG010000220.1:0-18448 GCA_050998315.1 Chitinophagaceae bacterium | reverse complement strand
GCTGGTAATAAATAAGCTCTTTATGCGCTTTTGGTATTGCAGGTGTATATACTATCAACTGAGCATCTTTATCCAATAATTTAATATTATCAGTGTAATGAATACTTATTCCTTCACTTTCTAATTGCTTTGACAAATTTGTTTCTGTTTTATCATAGCCACTTACTGTAATTCCTTTTGAAGAAAAATATCTTGCCAGGGCACTCATACCAATGCCCGCTATGCCAATAAAATAAACCCTTGATATGTTTTTTAAATCAACCATTTAATGTTTTCAAAATTTCACCCGCAATTAATTTATCAGCATTATCATTACCCATCTTAATAATATTTTCTTTCAATTCATTTGCTCTTACTGAATCGTTTGCTAATGCAGCTATTGTATTAATTAATTTATCGCCAACGTCCCTGTCATTTATCATGATAGCGGCTTGCTGCGATACCAATGCATTAGCATTTTCTGTTTGATGATCTTCAGCCGCATGGGGATAAGGAACAAAAATTACAGGCTTGCCAACTACACATAGCTCAGCAATTGCCATAGCCCCGGCACGGGATACTACTATGTCTGCTGCGGCATACGCATATTCCATATTATTAAGGAAAGCATTGGTCCAGATATTTGTTCTTTCTTCTTCAGCACCAGCCGCCGCCCGGGCATATTCTTTGCCTGTTTGCCAGATAAGTTGCAGATCATTTTTCTTAAAAAAATCAAGATTATTTTCTATTGCTGTATTAATACTTTTTGCTCCAAGGCTGCCGCCCATTACAAAAACAGTTCTCATTTCCTCTTTTAATCCAAAAAATTCCAATGCTTCTTTTCTTGTTATTTTGCTTTCTGATAAAATATTTCTTACAGGGTTGCCTGTCATAAGAATTTTTTCTTTCGGAAAAAATTTATCCATGCCGTACGATGCAACAAATATTTTAGTTGCCCTTTCTGAAAGAATTTTATTGCTTTTACCGGCGAATGAATTACTCTCATGGATGAATGTTGGAATACCTCTTGTTTGTGCTAACCTAACAACAGGAAAGCTTGAATAGCCACCAACCCCCACTACAGCGTTTGGTTTAAAATCATTTAATATCTTTCTCACCTGGGTAAAACTTTTTGTAAGCTTAAAAGGCAGCAAAATATTTTTAAGCAAAGAACTCCTGTTATAACCTGCGATGTATAGCCCGATAATGTTATAACCTGCCTGCGGTACTTTTTCCATTTCCATTTTGTCCTCAGCGCCAACGAATAAAATCTCTACATCCGGTTGCAGCTTTTTTAATGCATTGGCTATTGCGATGGCTGGAAAAATATGTCCGCCAGTTCCACCACCGGCTATGATAATGCGACACCCTCTGCAACTTTTTAAAGGAGTCTCCTGCAGAGATTTTATGTAATCTTCATTTTTCATAAAGCTAATACCCTCTCTAAATCTCTCCCTAAAGGGAGAGACTTTCGAAGAAAGTTCTATTTTAATTTTTATTCAATTATTCAAATAATTTTTCTTTTTTTGTTCAAGTTGTTGTTGCCGTTGAAGTGAGTGACACAACGATGCTTAATTATGCACCACCGCTGGCTACATAATCTTTTTCTTGTTCAACTGCATCAACCATCACAGTTTTTCCTTCCATTTGCTCCACGTTGCGAGCCACACTTAAAATAATGCCGATAGCAAAACAGGTAAACAATAAACTACTACCACCCATACTCACCAACGGCAAAGTGACGCCGGTTGTAGGGAACACATTTACATTCACCGCCATATTAACCATAGCCTGTATCACCAACGTGAAACTTAGTGCCACCGCCAGGAATGCCCCAAACGCATAAGGACATCTTTGAAAAAGCCTTATACTTCGAAACAGAAACAACAAATAAATGAACATGATTATAGCGCCTCCGAACAAACCATATTCCTCAATTATAATTGCATAAATAAAATCGCTGTAGGAATGCGGCAGGAAATTCCTTTGCTCACTTTTACCCGGGCCTTTACCAAACCATCCACCTTTTGCAATTGCTATTTTTGCCTGCTGAACCTGGTAAGAAACATCCGCTTTATCTGCATACATAAAATCCTGTACACGCTTTATCCATGTTGGCATTCTGCCAATGGTTAACATTGATGGTAATTCTTTTGTTTTACGATGCTCCTTATCATAATAGCTTTTGGAAACAACAACTAAAAAGATGAGAGGTATTAATGCCGCACCAACAACTAATAAAATATGCCTTGTTTTTACTCTTCCAATGAACATTAGCATAAGAGCTGTGCCGCCGGTTAACAATGCTGTTGAAAGATTTGCAGGCGCTATCAACATGCAAATAATTATCACAGGAATAATCAGTGGAAGAAATCCTTTTTGGAAATCCTTTATCACATTTTGCTTTCTGCTAAGCTGCTTACTGATGTACATGAAAAGCGCAAGCTTAGCAAGATCAGAAGTTTGAAAGGTCATGTTGATAACGGGCAATTTTATCCAGCGGTTAGCTTCGTTGATGCTGCTTCCAAAGTTTAATGTATAAAATAAGAGTGGGATCGACAGTAAGAATAAAATCGTTGCCACTCTTGAATATATGGTGTAGTTCACTCTGTGTGCAAAGTAGATGATAAGTACGCCCAGTACGATGAATGCTATTTGTTTGAATAAATAACTTTCAGTAGTCTTATTCATTTTATAAGCCAATGAACCAATGCTGCTATACACAACTAAAATGCTGACGAGGGTTAATAAAATAACAATTGCCCAGATCACTTTATCGCCTTTAGTACGATTAATTACTTCACTTCCTGCGCCTCTCCATCCCGAATCAAATCGGGAAAAAGGGGAACTGTAGAATTTGTTTTTATTTAATGTATCCATTCTTTAACCTCACCTTCTGTCCATCTCCAAAGGAGAGGGAAGTCAGGCATTTTTACTTTTTGAATATTTGTTCTTTACTTTTCATCACTTAATCTTTTAATCAGCATTAGTGTTATAATTCTTTTACGGCGTGTTTAAATTGTTTGCCCCTATCTTCATAATTTTTAAAAAGATCGAAACTTGCGCATGCGGGGGAAAGCAGAATAACATCTCCTTTATTTGCAAAATGATATGCAGACTGTACTGCATCTTTTGCATTGTTAGTGTTTACGATCAATTCCACTTCGTTTCCGAATGCCTCGTGAATTTTCCTATTATCTACACCCATACATACAATGGCTTTTACCTTTTCTTTTACCAGCTCTTTTATAAAAGAATAATCATTTCCTTTATCTATGCCACCTAAAATCAAAATTGTGGGATGGTTCATGCTCTCCAAAGCATACCATGTACTGTTTACATTGGTAGCTTTGCTATCATTAATAAACTCAATCCCCCTAATAGTAGCCACATACTCCATGCGATGCTCAAGGCTTTCAAATGTTTGAAGTGCATCTCTTATTATTTCTTTTCTAATATCCATTACAACTGCTGCAAGCCCTGCTGCCATTGTATTATATTGATTATGTTTCCCTTTTATAGCAAAATCCTCAATACTCATCGTAACTTCCTCCAGTTTCCATTTTAAATGCATTTTTGCATCTGATGTATATGCGCCTTGTGGCAGTGGTTTACTCATACGGAATGGTAATGGGTTAGATCTGATTAAATAATTATTTATATTCTTCATAGTTATTTCATCTTCCTGGCAATAAATAAAAACATCCTTTTCTGTTTGATATTCTGTTATTTTGAATTTACTCCTGATATAATTTTCAAACTTGTGTTCGTACCTGTCTAAATGATCTTCAGTTATGTTTAACAGTATGGCTATATCCGGTCTAAAAGTTTTTATATCATCCAATTGAAAAGAACTTATTTCTGCTGCATATACATCTTTAGGATCTTCTGCTATTTGCCTTGCGAATGAATAACCAATGTTCCCCACCAAAGCACAGCTAATGCCCGCTGTTTTGCATATATGATAAATCAATGCCGTTGTTGTACTTTTTCCATTGCTGCCGGTTACTGCTATTATTTTGCTATCACCTCTATACCTGTATCCAAATTCTATCTCGCTTATTATCTCTATTCCTTTTGCTCTTATCTTCTTTATTAATTCATTCTCTTCCGGTATTCCAGGACTTTTTATTATTAGCGCCGTACTCAAAATTCTGTCTTCAGTATGTCCTTCTTCAAACTCAATTTTATTTAAATCAAGCTCGTTTTTATGAAGTGCATTAATCTTCCCTGAGTCACTAACAAAAATATCATATCCATGTTGCTTAGCGAGTAAAGCCGCACCCACGCCGCTTTCCCCAGCTCCCAGTATGACGATTTTTTGCTTCATCCATTTGTTTACTTTTAAGAAAAAAATAGTTCTTCAATGGTATAAAATTTAATGGTTCTCTTAGTTATCACAGATATTAGAATTCTTCGTTTTCCTTAGCTTTGAAGGACCTGGATCTTAAAACCGAAAATGTTTCTCAATCACTACTTTCAATTACCTCAATTTTAATGTTACCACTGCTGTAACCACAGATAAAATTGTGATCACCCAAAACCTTACTGCAATTTTGCTTTCATGATAACCCAGCATCTGGTAATGATGATGCAAGGGGCTCATTAGGAAAATTCTCTTTCCCTCACCTGTTCTTTTTTTAGTGTATTTAAAATAACTAACCTGGAACATGACACTTAAAAGCTCTACAAAAAACACAAAACAAAAAATGGGTATCAACAATTCTTTACGAACGATAATTGCCAGTGATGCTATTATACCTCCCAATGCAAGGCTGCCTGTATCACCCATGAAAACCTGTGCCGGAAAAGCGTTATACCACAGGAAGCCAACACATGCCCCTACAAATGCAGCGACAAATATTGACAGCTCACTAAGATTTGGGATATACATTATGTTCAGATAGTCAGCAATCCTCACGTCGCCGCTAACAAATACAAACACCCCCAGCCCGATACCGATCAATGCACTTACTCCGGTTGCCAATCCATCAAGTCCATCAGTGATATTAGCACCATTTGAAACTGCTGTTACAATAAATATTACAATAAGTATATATAAAATGTAAGTGTAGCTTTCCAGGCTTTCAGGCAGCAGCTTTGCATAATTAAATTCGTGTGTTTTTACAAATGGAATGGTTGTTATTGGTGTTTTAACGGTTACAAAACGGTGAATTTTCCCATCTGCAAAAACTGTATCTTCTTTTATTTTTTTCTCGCCTCTTTGCATGGATGATGTTGTATCTTCAATTCCTGTTGCCACTATTTCTCGTTTAACAACAACACTCTGATTAAAATAAAGTGTTGTACCGATTATTATTCCGAGCATTACCTGGCCAAAAACTTTAAACCACCCTGCCAGTCCATCAGCATTTGTTTTGTGATAATCTATTCCTTTTTCTTTAGCGATACGTTTAGCTTTTATTTTGAGGTAATCATCAATAAAGCCTATAACTCCTAACCATATCGTGCTTAATATCATCAGCCTTACATAAACTTTTTCAAGGTTTGCTAATAATAATGTAGGGATTAGAATAGCAAGTAGGATGATGATACCACCCATTGTTGGCGTACCTGTCTTTTGCTTTTCTCCTTTTAAGCCAAGGTCACGAACAGATTCTCCAATTTGTTTTCTTTTTAAATAGTTGATTATTTTTTTACCGAAAACTGTTGCAATCACTAATGACAATATCACAGCAAGCAACACCCTGAAGGTGATGAATTGGAATAGCCCGCTACCGGGAAACTTTATTCCATTTTTTGTGAGCCAATCAAATAAGTGATACAACATATTATGTCAGCGGACCACGGTCGACAGACCTCAGTCTTTTTATTTATCTAATAGTTCAAACATTTGTGCTAATACTGCCTTATCATCAAAAGGATATTTAGTCCCTTTTATTTCCTGGTATTTTTCATGTCCCTTACCTGCCACTAAAACAATGTCTTCTCTTTTAGAAAAGCTAACTGCAGTTTTGATGGCTTCTTTTCTATCTGATATTGAAATACATTTTTTGCGGCATGTAATGTTCACTCCCCCTTCCATATCTTTTATTATTTCATTTGGGTCTTCGCTTCGTGGATTATCAGAAGTAAAAAATATTTTATCGCTATGCTCACAGGCAACTTCGGCCATAACAGGGCGTTTTGTTTTGTCCCTGTCACCACCACATCCTACAACCGTGAGAATTTTTTCTTCCCCCTGTCGTAAGTTTTTTATCGCAGCTAAAACATTTAATAATGCATCAGGTGTATGAGCATAATCAATGATGCCGATAACTTTTTGTTTGGGAGAAACCATGTAATCAAATCTTCCTTCAGCACCTGTTAAACTGCTTAATACCTGTAAAACAATTTGCTTTTCTTCTCCCAAACAAACTGCTGTTGCATAAACTGAGAGAAGGTTATAAGCATTGAAAATGCCAATGAGTTTAAAATGAACTTCTATTTCGTTAATAGTCATTAATAAACCGGTCAAACTATTTTCTAAAATTTTTCCTTTGAAATCAGCCATTGTTTTAAGGCTGTAGAAATATTTTTTTGCTTTTGTATTCTGAAGCATAATAGCTCCCCGCTTATCATCTGCATTAGATATTGCAAATGCAGACGAAGAAAGCCCATCGAAGAATTTTTTCTTTGCTTTAATATACTCATCAAAGGTTTTGTGGTAATCGAGGTGATCGTGTGTGATATTGGTAAATATGCCTCCCGTAAAATTCAATCCCGCAACTCTTTGCTGATTTAATGCATGTGAGCTCACCTCCATAAAAACATACTTGCATGATGCATTAACCATTTTTGCCAGTAACTCATTTAAACTAACCGCATCAGGTGTTGTATGTGTTGAGGGAATTATTTCATCAGCGATCTGATTTTGCACTGTGCTTATTAAACCACATTTATACCCAAGCGCAGTATATAATTTAAATAAAAGTGTAGCAACAGTAGTTTTTCCATTAGTGCCGGTAACACCAATTAATTTTATTTTGTGAGATGATTGCCCGTAAAAATTATGTGCTATAATTCCTGCAGCTACAGCACTGTTCTCAACAGCTATATAGCTTATTTTATCCAATATTTCATCGGGGAAAGTTTCACAAATAATAGCAACAGCACCCTTTGAGATGGCGGTATTAATATATTTATGCCCATCAGTATTCGTTCCTTTAATGGCAATGAAACATGAGCCTGCAGTAACTTTTCCAGAATCTATTTGCAGATCATTTACAGCATCAACGCTTTTACCCACTATTGATTTGATATTTACTGAATACAATATGTTTTGCAATGAAGCCATTAATTCAATTGTATATTTATTGTTTGTCCTTTTGTAAATGTTATCCCCTCCTGCAATGATTGATAAATAACTTTTCCTCTGCCGCCGGCGATAACTTTTAATCCATAATTTTCCAACATATAAACCGCATCTTTTAAACCTAATCCCAAAACCCGTGGCATAACTACAGACTGAGCCGAAGGATTGTTTATTTCATTTAGAACTATTTTATTATCATACATATTTATACTTCTCCAATAACCCGCTGCCGCTGAATCCAAATAAGGCAGATTTAAAACACTCAAAACATTATTGATATCATTTTTTAAACCATAATAATTAAAAGAGGAGCTATCATTAATAGGTGTTGATTTAAAAAAAGGATAATTAGAAACATTTGACGCATAAATTTTATCAGCTACTTCTCTAAACACTGGCGCTGATACAACTCCGCCATATGCAAGCCTTGATTCATTACCATTTTGTATTACTACTGCTATACTATACATTGGCTTTTCTGCAGGAAAAAATCCAATAAAAGAAGACTGATAAATTTTATTTGCTTTATTATAACCGTGATTATCCATTGCCGTTACGGCTGTTCCCGTTTTGCCTGCAAAAGAATACAGGTCTGTTTTTAAGCTGTGAGCAGTGCCATGTGCACTTTCAACAACATCAAGCAAACAGGCTTTTAATTTTCCTAACGTTTCATCATTGCAAATTTTTTCTACCAATACATTAGGTGTAAAAGATTTTATATCAACTCCCATTTCTCTCACTGAATTAACGAGATAAGGTTTCATCATTCTCCCATTATTGGCAACAGCATTGTACACCATCAGCATATGCAGAGGAGTAACGAGTTCTTCGTATCCATGAGCCATAAAAGGTAATGTGGTTTTCCCCCAAAATTTTCCACCGGGTTTTTTAATGAGAGGGGAAGCCTGACCTACTATATCAATTCCTGTTGCTGTATCTAATCTTAAATGATGTAAATGATCATAAAACTGACGAGGGTTGTTATGATAATATTCTTCTGCAAGTTTTGCGAAGGCAACATTGGATGATCTTGCAAAAGCTTCTTTAACCGTAATTTTTCCGGATCCTAAATGTGAATCCCTTATCCTTAATCCATAAAAAAGCTTGCTGCCACCCTCACAATCAACAATGGTATTTGTATCAACGTGTTTATCTTCTAATAGAGATAATAGGGTTGCTAATTTAAAAATAGAACCTGGCTCAGTTTTTTTACCTATACCATAATTATAATCTTCCATGTAAGTTCCATCAGGGCGCTTACCGAGGTTAGCAATAGCCTTAATTTTACCTGTGGTTGTTTCCATTACAATGCAGGTACCATGCAAAGAGTTGTTCGTCACCATCATTTTCAGCAGTGCATTTTCAGCAACATCCTGCATATATGTATCTATGGTAGTGATAATATCTTTCCCATTTTCAGGCTCAATTTCAGCCCCATCAACTGGGATATACACACCTGCCATGTAACGCATCAATCGCTGACCAGTCTGACCTTTTAGCAAACTGTCATAAGTTCTTTCAAGACCAACATTTTTACTTGTATCTCCACGGGAGAGGCATATTGTACGGTTAGCTAACAATACATAAGGATTTACCCTGCTATCATGAACATCGATGATAAACCCGCTTTTATTTCTTCCCTCCCTTACTAAAACAAAATCTCTTAATTGTTTGTATCGTTCAAATGATATTTTTCTCTTCAGCAAATAGTATCTGTCTTCATTTTTATAAGCGAGTGATAATTGTTTTTTGTAATCCTTTGCTGATGCATCATTAAAAAGGCCGGCTAACGACATGCTAAGTGAGTCAATATTATCATAAAATCTTTTGCCAAATTTTTCCCGCAATCCATCTGCTCCAAAATCTATATAGATATTAAACACAGGGATAGATGTGCTGAGCATGTTACCATCTTCGCTATAAATACTTCCCCTCTCTGCATTTATAGGCATGTATTTTAAATGCAGGCTGTCGCTCATACCCGTCCAATATTTTCCCTGTATGCGCTGAATATAAAAAGCTCTTCCTAACACTATAACTCCAAGCACAATAATGCCAAGGAAGCAGAGATAAACACGCCATAATATATCTTTTTTTATATCCAATTTGGCCCGGTTAGTTTTATATAAGTCAATTTAATTGTGTCATATCATCCATAAGTTGTGGACTCGTAACTAATTCTCTCTGGTACTATCTCCGATTTTCATCGGAGGAGCGGCAAGTTCTTTTAATCCCAAAGGCTCAACTGCTTTTACCAGTTCACTTTCTTTGCTTCTGAAGATCACATCCCTTTTCACAGTTTTAAATTCATACTCCATTTCTTTTATATGCTTTTCTGTCGCATTAATTTTCCGAATGTTCTTATCAGCAAAATGACCATTGGCGATATACAAAACCGTAAGTAAAGCAGTAAATAAAAAAAAGGGAATATTCTTGACAATCCAGCGGTAGTAAAGCCACTTTCTCCAATCCTTCCTGGGACTGAAAATTTTGTTTTTATAATTCTTTAGCGGATTTTGAGACATTAATTCTTAATAGTTATTTTATTTTTTAAGCTTTTTCATTTCTGCAATTCGAAGCTTTGCGCTTCTTGATCGTGGGTTTTGTTTGATCTCTTCTTCGCCGGGAGTTATTGGTTTTTTGGTGATAATGTGAAATAGACCTTCGTTCTTTGTTCCGTAGATCTTATCAGTTTTGTCATCAACAACTCCTTTAAAAAAACCTTTTACTACTCTGTCTTCCAAAGAATGGAAGGTGATGATTGCCAGCCGGCCTTCCTCTTTTAAAACATTAACGCTCTGCAACAACATTTCTTTAAGCGCTTCCATTTCATCGTTCACTTCAATTCGTAACGCCTGAAAAACCTGGGCAAAGTATTTACTAGGATTGCCCTTAACTGTACCATACACAGCATTTTTAAAATCAGCAATTGTTTGCATTGACGTTGTACTTCTTTTGTGCACAATTGTTCTGGCTAATGTTTTTGAATTGGTAACCTCTCCGTATTGCTCAAAAATTTTGTGCAACTTTTCTTCAGAATAATTTTTCAACACATCCATTGCCAGCAACGACTGTCGTTGGTCCATCCGCATATCCATTGCTGCATTAAAACGGGTTGAAAATCCACGATCTGCTTTATCAAACTGGTAACTGGAAACTCCTAAGTCTGCAAGTATTCCATCAACCTGTAATATTTTATGCAATCGGAGAAAGCGTTGCAGGTGACGGAAATTTTGCGGAACAAAAATTATTCTATCATCTTGAGGCAAATTTTTCTTTGCATCCTCATCCTGGTCAAAAGCAATTAATTTTCCTTCTGCATTCAATTTATCCAAGATTGCTTTGCTGTGCCCGCCACCCCCAAATGTGCAGTCCACATATACCCCCGATGGATTAATTTTTAATCCTTCTATAACCTGCTGTAACATTACCGGCACATGATAAATGCCTTGTTGCATAGATTATAGTTCATTTTTTTTATCACTCGCCATAACATCTTTAGCCAGAGTGCTAAATGCTTCAGGTGAAAAAGTTTCAAAGAACTGCTGGTATTTATTTTTATCCCAGATTTCAATTTTATTTACTGCCGAAACCAATACGATATCCTTTTCCAATCCTGCGTATTCCATTAAATTTTTTGGTATAAGTAAACGGTTGGCGCTATCCAATTCAACCTGTATTGCGCCATTCAAAAAATAACGCCTGAATTGCCGAACTTTAGGTTCAAAATCATTCAGATCACTTATTTCAGAAAAAATAGGTTTCCAGCTTTTCATCGGATATAAACTCAGGCATTTTTCAAAACCACGATTTACTACGAAATGCTCCGATCCACCCTCAGGTAATTGCTTTTTAACTGCAGACGGAAGTAAGAAACGTCCCTTTGCGTCTAATGTGGATTCAAATTCTCCTATAAAGCCTATCATTATTAAGGGTTTAGGCAATTTTTGGTAATAATCTCCACAAAATAACACTTTTTCCCACTTGAGCAACTAATTTGTAAAAATCTTTTTATACACATACTTTAGTTAACACTAAAAGAGGATTTGCTTTTTAACTTAATAAAAATGGCAGAAGGATATTCAAGCACGCCTCTTTTAAAAAAATTGGGAATTAGAGAAGAAATGAAAGTTATCTGGGTATCATGGTATAAAAAAAGTTCAGGAATCTATACAGATATCACTGAAGATGTTATAAGAGATTATGCATTGCAGAATGATCTTGTTGATGTAAAAGTATGTGCGGTAAGTGATATTTGGAGCGGATTAAAATTGGTTGTGCCATTATCTAAAAGATAAATTTTTATCTAAGGCTTACTCTTCGGAGGAACCTAAATTTTTTTGCGGCATATCAATAACAAAGCAACTTCCTTTTCCTAAAGTACTTTCCGCTTTTATTTTTCCGCGATGTGCATTTATCAGTGTTTTCACATAACTTAATCCTAAACCAAAACCCTTAACATTATGAAGATTACCCGTATGTGCACGATAAAACTTTTCAAAGATGCGGTGTAGTGTTTCTTTATTCATCCCGATGCCGTTATCCTCAATCCTAATACGAAAATGATTATTAATATTTTGCGTACATAATTTAATCATCAAATTATCTTTAGAATATTTTACAGCATTATCCAGCAGGTTATTTACAAGATTTGTAAAGTGAACTTCATCCGCTGAAATCAAATCATTTGTAGCCTCCAGGCTAACTTCAAGTTTACCTTCTTTTTCTTCAACAGGTAATTTTATATTATTAACTGCAGCATTAATTAAGTTATGTGCATGTAAGGTTTTTAAATTTAATTGTATTTGTTGCTTATCCAACAATGCAGCCTGTAGTATAGTTTCAACCTGCTTATTCATTCGCTTATTTTCTTCTTTAATTACTCCTGTGAAATAATCTGTTTTAATTCTATCCTGCATTACCTTTTCATTTTTTAAAGCATCTACAGCAAGTGAAATAGTAGCTAGTGGCGTTTTAAATTCGTGCGTCATGTTATTAATAAAATCAGATTTTATTTCACTTAATTTTTTTTGTTTGAGTAAAGCTTTTAAAGTAATAAAAAATGCTGCAAAAATTAAAATAGTAAACAAAACAGAACCGAAAACCATCCACGACATTTGCTTCCACACAATATTTTTTAAACCGGGAACAACAATTACCAGCATTTCCTCAGGGGATAAGCTTTCTGAAATGCTGCCACTTGGGGAAATTAAGGGATATACTAATGACAGGTTATTTACAGTATCCTGATATAACCTGGCAAAATTGTCTGATTCAACCTGCTCTCCAATCATTGAAGTTGGTGTTACCGCAAATTCAAATGGTATTTCCTTAAACCCGTGCATTTCAAACGCATTTTTAATTTTTGATCTTATTTCATCCCGACTAAGCTTATGTGTTATAGTTAAGGGAAATCCATTTAGAGGAGAAAGTACATCATTGATTTTTTTATTATTGAAAGGAGATAAATTTCCTTTCTGCTCGACTAAGTCACTACCCGCGGTTGCAGTAACAATTTTTAACTGCTCTTCAAACTGGTGCTCTTTATCATTTAATACCTGCTTTATCCAGAGAACCTGAAAGAAAATCAATCCTATAAGTGAAAGAAATATGAGAATAGTTATGATGGGAAATACTTTCTTCATGAATTACAAAATTAACCCCCGTAATACCCTTAAAAAAAATGTAGGAATAGTTAAAACAATTTTAACTAAGTATTACCTTTTTAGAAAAAAATTAAAAAAAATTCGATAAAGCAAGATACACTTCATGAAATAAATATAATTTAGAATTATGATTTCACCTGCCAGAGGCACCTTATTAATTGCGAATCCTTTTTTGAAGGATCCAAATTTTATCCGAAGCGTAATTTTTCTTTGCGAACATAAAGAAGAAGGAAGCTTTGGATTTGTGCTGAATAAAAAATTTCCTAAAACTTTAGGGGAGTTAATTCCTGAGCTGGAAGAGTATAAAATTCCTGTTTATTATGGAGGTCCTGTACAAAAAGATACCATACACTTTTTGCATCAATATCCTGAGCTGATACCCGGCGGTGAAGAAGTGCTTGATGGAGTTTACTGGGGAGGTAATTTTGAAAGCCTTGTTTCGTATGTAAAAAATAATGATATTGATTTTAATAAGATAAGATTTTTTATAGGCTATAGTGGTTGGAGTGAAGGGCAATTAGACGGTGAATTAGAAGAAAAAAGCTGGCTTACAGTTGATGCTATACGAAAACTTATTTTTAATAAAAATCCCGAAGAGATATGGAAAGATTCCTTAAAACATTTAGGCGGCGATTATGAAATGATGATTAACTTTCCGCTCGATCCACAATTAAATTGATCTAAACATAAAAATAATAAAGATGAAAAATTTAGTGATTGTTGTTACTTTGTTTTTGTTTACTGCAACTTCTTTTGCTCAGAAAGCACATTCAAAAAGACAACATAAAATAAAAGCTGCATTTGCTAAGTACCACGATAATATTGACAACCGGATGAAGGGTCCTAATGGCGAAGCAGTTTATATAGGTGCCCAGGGTGGCAGATATTATATGAAGAATGGTAAAAAGGTTTATGTGGAATATAAAGGGAAATAAAGTCCACTAATCTCCCACCGAAAAGGGAAATTTGCTAACTCGCAAGCCGTCCGTACGATAACATAGTTATTATTATCTTGCCGCAAAAAGTTTGCTCTATACTCTTTTAAAGATACCTGCAAAGCTGGCTTTATATTTTTATTGCAGAAAGATAATTATTAATAAAATAGAACTGTTGCAAAGCAATGGTCCATTGTTAATAGCTGCCAACCACCCTAACTCTTTTTTAGATGCTGTTATTTTAGCAACACTATTTAAGCATCCTATTTATTCTCTGACAAGAGGTGATGCATTTGTAAATAATTTTTATAAAAGATTATTGTATTCTTTAAATATGTTGCCTGTTTACAGGATAAGCGAAGGGGCTGAAAACCTTGAAAATAATTATACAACCTTTTCTGCCTGTATTGATATTTTTAAAAAAAATGGAATTGTTTTAATTTTTAGTGAAGGCAGATGTATAAACGAATGGCATTTAAGACCGCTAAAAAAAGGTACAGCAAGATTGGCTATTAGTGCATGGCAGCAGGGAATACCGTTAAAAGTTATCCCTCTTGGAATTAACTATAGCTCATTCAGAATGTTTGGTAAAAATGTTATTCTGAATTTTGGAGGAATAATTGAAAAAGAAAGTTTTAATGAAGCCATGCCTGCAGGTGAAGCGATTACTGCATTCAATTTAAAATTACAGCCACAGTTAAAAACCCTGGTGATAGAAGCAAAGGCTTCCGACAAAGAAAAAATCAAAAAAATATTTTTTGTACGGCAATCATTAATAAAAAAAATATTGCTTTTTATTCCCGCAATTATTGGATGGTTGTTACATGCCCCTTTGTATTACCCGGTTATTATATTAATTAAGAATAGAGCCAAGGATCATTATGATTCAATAGTAGTTGGATTATTATTTACTCTTTATCCAATTTACCTTTTAGGAATTACGATAACTGTTTATTGCGGTGTCGGAAGTTTATGGACTTTACTTTTGCTTTTGTTTATTCCCTGTACAGCATGGAGTTGTTTGCAATTGAAAAGGCAGGTGAAGTAATTATTCCTCCGTCGCACCTTCTACCAATACAGTAGTTTTATTATTTATCACTTCTACGAATCCGCTTTGTATATTATAATGTGCAAATGATGTTTTATCTTTTAATATTTTAAGCTTGCCCGCTTTTAACGCACTAACCAGCGGCGCATGTTTTTCTAATACTTCAAAAGAGCCATCAATGCCCGGAAGCTGTACTCCATATACTTCTCCGCTGAATATTTTTCTTTCGGGTGTTAATATTTCTAATGTCATACCCTCTGTCTCCCTAAAGGGAGAACTTAGTTTGTTAGTTAATAATGATTTTGTGTTTCTATTCGCTTTGATAAAAGTTCACTAATGGTATGCGGTACATGTGAGTGACACAACGATGACGCCATAAAAACAAATGCCGGCAACCAAAAGAACCTCACCCTCTTATCCCTCTCCTTCAGAGAGGGACGGTACAACTTACAAATCCAAACAATATTTCTTCCACATCATCTTCAAAATATCTATCATCAAGTAAGCCTTCATAATCTCCCTTCATTCCCTTCCCTTCGGGAAGGATAGGATAGGCTTTATGCATTTGCCGCTTCTATCATTTTCTTACCTTTCTCCATGGCATCTTCCAAGGTACCCACCAGGTTAAATGCCGCTTCAGGGTATTCATCAACTTCTCCATCCATAATTGCATTAAATCCGCGGACAGTATCTTCTATCGGAACCAATACACCTTTCAATCCTGTGAACTGCTCTGCCACGTGGAAAGGCTGTGATAAGAAACGCTGAACACGTCTTGCACGGCTAACAGTTAATTTATCTTCATCACTTAATTCATCCAAACCAAGAATGGCAATAATATCCTGTAATTCTTTATATCGTTGTAAAGTTAATTTAACCCTGTTGGCACAATCGTAATGAGCATCACCAACAATTTGAGGAGTAAGAATCCGGGAAGTAGAATCCAACGGGTCAACTGCAGGATAAATACCAAGGTCAGCGATCTTTCTGCTCAATACTGTTGTAGCATCAAGGTGAGCAAAAGTTGTTGCCGGAGCCGGATCCGTCAAATCATCCGCAGGAACATATACCGCCTGAACAGATGTGATAGAACCATTTCTGGTAGAAGTAATTCTTTCCTGCATCAACCCCATTTCAGTTGCCAGCGTTGGCTGGTAGCCTACTGCTGAAGGCATACGACCTAACAGCGCCGATACCTCAGAGCCTGCCTGTGTAAAACGGAATATGTTGTCAACAAAAAATAAAATGTCTTTTCCTTTTCCCGTTCCATCACCATCCCGGAAATATTCTGCAATTGTCAATCCGCTCAAAGCCACACGGGCTCTTGCTCCCGGCGGTTCATTCATCTGCCCGAATACAAAAGTTGCTTTACTATCTTTAAGATCTTCCATGTTCACACTTTCCAAATCCCATCCGCCTTCTTCCATGCTATGAATAAACTTATCGCCGTATTTCATAATGCCTGCCTCAATCATTTCTCTCATTAAATCATTTCCTTCACGGGTTCTTTCACCTACTCCTGCAAACACTGATAATCCAGCGTACGACTTTGCAATATTATTTATCAACTCCTGAATGATCACCGTTTTACCTACACCTGCACCACCAAATAAACCAATTTTACCACCTTTTGCATAAGGTTCAATAAGGTCAATAACTTTAATGCCGGTATATAAAATTTCAGAAGCTGTACTTAGATTTTCAAACAAGGGTGGTTTGTTATGAATGGGGCGACCATTCTTTTTGCTTACCTGCGGCAAACCATCAATGGCATCTCCTGTTACATTAAATAATCGTCCGTTTATTTCATCACCAACAGGCATTAAAATTGTTGAACCCAGATCAACTACATCCATTCCACGGGTCAAGCCCTCGGTACCATCCATTGCAATGCATCGAACACTGTCCTCACCCAAATGTTGCTGGGTTTCCAATATCAATTTATCACCACTCGGGCGGGTAATTTCAAGTGCATGAAGAATTTCAGGCAGCTTATTCTCACCTGTAAAATGCACATCCACCACCGCCCCAATTATCTGTTTTATCTTGCCAACGTTTGCCATAATATTTAGGTTTCAATCAGGGAGCGAAGGTAAGGGTTGATGGGGTAAATTTAAAAAAGAAAAAAGATTTTTGGTAGCAAGCACTTGAGCCCTGATGGGATTGCATTGGCTCCGATAGCTATCGGAGCTCCGTTCAACATCAGAAAGCTATTGAGCATTTTTATTTGTAAAAATTAAGCTATCGAAGTATGTTTCAATTTGTACTTGCGTCTTCACGCTTGCACAAACCGCTTGTTACTGCAGTTTATTTTCTGTCGTTATACTTTTGCCGTAAATAGTTCACTGTGTTTTCCTGTTCGTAAAAGTTGTATTTGATATTTAATTTTTCTGCAACGTGTACCGCAAATTCGCTAAATAGGTCAGTCATCACAAATAACGATGTCCAAATATTTTCGGGTTTAAAGTCTGGGTAAGTTGTCAATATTGTATTATACTCATGGGCTGTTAAATATTTTTTCATAAACTTTCCACCTTTGCCAAATGAAACAGAAAAATTTGTTTTAGTCCCAATGTACCATTCAATTATTTTCATAAACATTTGTTTAACTGGATCTTCCAACATTTCTTTTGCATAGGTTATTTCGTCCCGTAAAAGCCCTTTGGAAACATATGTGCATACCCACCAAAATTCGTTACAAGTATCTATAAATTCCTTTTCTGTTGGTCGTTTAATCAAATAGTCTTTGTCACTTGGTGGTTCAATGTTTACAAATAAATTGTCTTTGTCCAACCAAACAATTGTCAGGCTATCAAATTCAAAATCACTTTCAAACTTGTCTACCGGAAATAAGGATAAATCAATTCTATTGCCGTCTTTAAACAGCATTAGGTAGTGAAATAAATATGTTACATCGTCCTCGTCTTTACCAAATGTCATTTCATCTGGAAGTTGCCAAATTAGTCTGTCGCCAAATATTGAAGTCCAACTATGGTCAGAGGTAAAAGTGTCAATTTGGTTAACGATATAAACAATATCAAAATCTTGAAATTGGTCAGGCTCAACCTTGATGTTTACCCGTGAGCCATTCAATAGCACAGCTCTAATCCTATTGTCAGAATTAGCTTTGTCAAGAATGATTTTTTTTACTTCGTCACTGCTTCTCATTTATAATACATTTCAGATTCCAGTACCAGATTTTTATCTTCAGAAGTTAAATCCTCTCACCAATCTTTTATTTCTTCTGATTTCAATATGTCTTTAACTTCAGCCAATAAAATTTCATTATCACAAGTATTAATAAGTTGATGAAGCTCTTTATCCATCATATTTTTTTATTTTAACCAAATTTAATCATTCTTTTAAATAATAATAGAGGCCAAAAGTTATTACCATTCCAATATTTTTTAATTACCGAAAGAATCGTTTCTTATCTTGCATTTTAGTTTTATAATTCAAATTTAGCCCCTTTAGGGGTTGGGGTTTATGGATAAATTCATCGTTT
>JBPCQG010000067.1:0-6954 GCA_050998315.1 Chitinophagaceae bacterium | reverse complement strand
CAGCAGGCTCGATCAGCAAAGTGCATTTGCAACAGCAGGAAGTAAAGAAATGACCCTTAGCCCAACGATAGATTATTCCATTAATAATCGTATAAATGTAGAACTCTATTTTGATCAGCGAAGAGTAACTCCATATATTTCTTCGGCAGCACCAACAGTTAATACCAGGGCAGGTATGCAGGTAAGAATATCCTTGGCGCAGTAAAAATCTTATTCAATTTTCTTATTTCTTATTTTTTTATTTCTTATTTTATAAGAGAGGCAAATAAGAAATAAGGAATTTTAAATAAGAGATAAGGAAGTTATGGGGAATAAAAATTTGAGCTAACGATCTTCTTCCCGAACCGGGTTATACGCATGGTTTAAGCAACAATAATTACTGCATCTTTTTTACCGTCGGCAGCGAATGATAAATTTTTTTATTTCGGAGTGCAAATATGTGAAGATTAATTTGCAGAGATTATCGAATTAAAATGATTAAAGGTTATTGTTTTATGAAAATTTATTTTTTTTCTTATTAATCTTATTAATCTTTTTAATCCACCCAAATCATGGTTCAGAAATTTACTTTATTTTTTTAAATATGATAAAGTAACCACAGATATTTTTCTTTTTCTTTTTATTTACCTGTACAGGCTTTATCATGTGGTATTCAGAAAATTTGGGTATGAAAGAATAGTTTATGATGTTGCTTTCCATACCATCTCCATAATGTTTTTGATACACTACCTGCTTTTCATCAAAATCATACATCCTTACTTCATATAACTTTGATGTAATATCTCCAATGAAGGCAATGTGATACCAGCTTCCTTCATTTAACGGAACAATCACAGGCATTTCGTATTCACTTTCCATTGTCATAGTTGCTTCTCTAACTACAACAAAACCCTGGTTGTATAAAACCATTTTTAAACTGTCAGCCTGGGTTTTAAGTGTGGAATCAAAGCAGGAAACCTGGCGTATAACGTCAGATCCTTTTTGGGCTTTTGCAGAAAAACTAAGTAGGAGAAAAAAGGAAAAAATTAATAGGTGATTTATAGTAAGGTTTTTCATTGGAAGGTTGAATACTGGAACAATATTAAAGCATCTTATCCAGAAATAAAAAGTAAAAACACTCATTGAATAAACGTAAGTATTACATCATTTATTGCACTGTAAATACACGGGTTAACCCTTATTAAAGTAAATAGCATTCGCCTGCGATAAAGCTGTTATCACAATATCATTTATACATACATGCGGTGGCAAAGAAGCTGTGTAGTAAACAGTTTCAGCTATATCCATTGCTGTTAAAGGTGTATAACCTTTGTAGGTGTCAGAAGCTTTTAATTTATCTCCTTTAAATCTTACCAAAGCAAATTCTGTTTCTACTGCGCCGGGGTGAATGGCAGTAACTTTTATATGATGCTGTAAAAGATCTATACGCATTGTTTTGCTAATTGCATCCACAGCTGCTTTAGATACACAATAAACATTTCCTTTTTCATACATTTCTTTTCCTGCAACTGAGCCAAGATTAATAATATGCCCGCTGTTTCTTTTTGTCATAAATGGAAGTATTGCCCTGCTCACATACAATAAACCGTTTACATTTGTTTGTAGCATAGTTTCCCAATCATCAAGATCTGCTTCATCAAAGTAATCCCTGCCCAGGGCAAGCCCGGCATTGTTTATAAGAATATCAATTGCTTTCCATTCTTCAGGTAAATTATTGATGGCATTAAAAACTTCTTCTTTATTCTGAACATCAAAAACGGAATCAAACACCTTTACTTTAAAATCTTTTTGTAAGGAATTTTTTAGTTTTCTTAAACGATCTGTTCTTCTGCCATTAATAATAATGTTATTGCCTGTCGCTGCAAATTTTTCTGCGCAGGCTTTGCCTATACCGGATGTAGCGCCTGTAATAAATATTGTTCTATTTGTCTGAACCACGACTTATGGGATTAAAAGATTAATGGGATTAATTGTCTGAATTATGATTTATAGGATTAATTGCTTAAAGGATTCTGAATGTTAGGATAACTACAAACTTCAAACTTTAAACTACAAACTATCTTATTAATGTTACTGTTCCTTTTTGTGTTATTTTTTTATCAAGATAGTCCACTCCTTCTGTTATCCACACAAATACACCAGAATCCTGCGGCTTACCTTTATATCTTCCATCCCAACCTATACCCTGTTCATAAGCAGTTTTATCATTGGAGTATAGCAATGTTCCCCAACGGTTGAAGACTTTGAAATAAGTTATCTTTTTTATTCCAATGGCTATTGGTCTGAACACATCATTTTTGCCATCGCCGTTCGGGGAAAATGCATTCGGCACATATAACCCCGGCAAAACTTTAAATACGGTTACACTTATTGTATCGCTTGCAAAACATCCGGCGGCAGTACTTACTGTTACTACGTACTGCATGTTATCATTCAGTGTTGCGACAGGGTTTGCTATAGCATTATTATTTAATCCTGTTGAAGGTGCCCATAAATAAAACTGCCCGCCCATTGCATTTAATTGCAAGGGTTGATTAATAACGATAAAAGTATCTCTTGGTCCTGCATCTGCAATAATTTTTTGTACACGAACTACAACTGTATCAAATACAGGTTTAGGGCAGCCAAGTGTATCACGAATAGTAACAATATATTGTATACTTCTGTCGGGTTTTGTAATGGGATCAGGTATGTTAGGATTATTTAAAAAGAAAGTTGGCGACCATGTGTATATGCTTCCGCCGCCGGCATTTAGTTGAACAGCGTTCCCCAAACATATACTGGTATCTGCTCCTGCTAAAGCACGGGGATATGGTGTGACTTTTATTGTTACTGAATCTGTTGATTGGCATTTACCTATATTTCCAACTACATAAAACCTTGTTGTAAGTAATGGTGTTGCTATTGGATTTTTGACCCTGTCATCATCCAGGGGCGCTGCCGGAGACCATCTATATTGCAATGCATCGCTTATCGCATTAAGCTGTATTGCATCTCCCTGGCAAATAGCTGTATCCATGCCGGCATCAATTGTTACAAATTGTTTTACATCTACCAAAACAGAATCCGTTGCTTTACAGCCAAAGGGATCGCTAAGTGTTGCAAAGTATTTCGTTGGCACATCCGGACTTACTAATGGTGATGGATTATTTTGATTATTGATGTTATAATTGGGTGTCCAAAAAACCGTTCCTGAACCCAATGAATTCAACTGAAGTGTATCAATAGAACAGATCAATGTATCATGGGCAACCGTAAAGGCTGGTTTGTCTTTTATTGGTATACTTGCAGTTACTGTATCTGTACA
The DNA here is from genome assembly GCA_050998315.1 of Chitinophagaceae bacterium. Lineage (GTDB taxonomy): Bacteria > Bacteroidota > Bacteroidia > Chitinophagales > Chitinophagaceae > Ginsengibacter. The sequence goes on along the minus strand of JBPCQG010000067.1, from coordinate 3,647 downwards.
GCCGTTGTTGCTGGTAACTAAAAGGCTTACATTATAATTGCCCGCTACCGGGTAGGAGTACTGTGGGTTTTTTATGTGAGAAGTATCTGCTGATGTTGGAGCATCTCCAAAATTCCATGACCAGGAATTTACCGCCCCATAAGTAGTTTGTGTTTTATCAGTAAACTGTATTTGCGTATTTATGCATTGGCCTGCAAAAGTAAAGGCTGGAAAAAAGCCGGGGTAAACTTTTACAATAGAAGTTGCAGAATCGAAACATTTTCCGTTTAATGAAACTACAAGAGTAAGTTTATATAGGCCACTATCAGGATAAGTAAATGTTGGATTAGCAAGGTTGGAGGTATCATTTGTTTTGTTAAGTACACCAAAATCCCAGTGATAAGTTGCATTAGGTGGATTTGTGCCATTATTACTAAATGATCCATTATATGAATCACAAAATGTATATACAGGATTTAAATTTGCAATTAAAGGATTACAGGATGCCACCTTTATATGTAATGATTTTCTGGAGAAGGCAATAACAATTCCATTTCGATATTCGGTAACCAAAACGGTGATAACATATTCACCAATATCAGGAGCGATACCACTAACTAAACCATTGGCCGGATTAATTGTAACTCCTGAACCTAAGGGTTGTAGTGCTGAAAACGGGCTTATATAGGGTACAGTATTGTATGGAGGGTTACTTGCTGTAGGTGGATTTGGAGGATTTGGAGGCGGCGTACCATCATAAGCAGGAACAAAGGAATATGATAACGAATCACCATCGGAATCTGTAGCCTCGAATTTAAAAATGAAAAAATTATGTGCGCATACAATTGTTGTATCATTAGTGGGAAAAACAGGACTGGAATTTTGAGGGAACGTAATTCCTTTCTGTGTGCCAGGTATACTAATGGTCCACGTATCACCCACATTATCACCCCTGCTTTGTACATTAGCTAACACATCAATTCTGCAACATCTTTGATAAGAAATTGTATATCCGTTAAGTGATGGCGATAATTCTTTAATTATTTCGTAAGTAACAATTTTATAGCATATATCCGGAATAGGAGAAATACATGGGTTACATTGGGGGGCAGTACAATTTTGAATGTTTACCTGATTAACTATCGGTACTGAAACAGTTTCAATAAACTGATTATTTCCATCAAAAAAAGTAAAGTTGACAGGATTATCTATCTGTTGCGGTGATGCCGTGCATATCATGTAAACTTTCAAGGTAATCTTATATCGAAGTTTGGTGGAATCGATAATACCGGGCCCTAAATATTCATAGCGCATCCATCCGCCTTTAGTATGGTGAGCAAAAGAAACAAAGCACGAAAGTGAAAGCAATAAAATAAAAAAAGATTTCTTCATCCGATGTTGTATAGTGGCGCAGATTATAAGACTCCAAATTACACAAAATAGCTGTTTAAAAAGAACCTGTGGTCATTTGGAATTGTAAATAATCGTCAAATGTTTTGTAAAAAAGATTCAATCACTTGAAATGATTTGCTGCTTTCCTCAATCATCCCCATATGTCCAATCTCTAAAATATTTACATACGTTATGGCGGGTAAATGGCATTGTTGTAAAGAGGTTTGTAATGGAATGGCATTATCCTTTTCCCCGATAATAAAAAGTACAGGTTTCTCAAAGTTTTTTAATACCCCTGTTCTGTCAGGCCTGTTTATCATTGCCTGGTGATATTGTATCAATGCTTCCGGATTGAATTTTTTTCCTTCTTCAATTAAAATTTCCATCTCCTTTAAATATTGTTTATCAGCAAAAAGATTGGGAATAGACGTTTTCAAAAATGCATATGAGCCGTTTGCTTTTATAAAATCTATTGCTTTATACCGGGTCTGTGTCTTTTCTTCATCATCAGCGAAAGCAGAAGAATGAAACAATCCCAAGCCATTTAATAAGTGAGGATATTTTTCAGCAAAAGCAAGTGCAATGTATCCCCCCATACTATGACCGATCAAAGCAGCCACAGCCCCCTCTAAATCTTCCCCCATGGGGGAGACTTTTGTTAGTTCATTATCAATGATTGTTTTTATTACTTCTGCATAATCATCAATTGATACATTATCACCATCCAATAATTCCGATTTTCCGCTGCCTGGTATATCAGGAATAATAAAATAAAAATTATTTTGCAAACCTTTAATGAGTTTATTCCATATGTTTCCATCTTCTCCAAAGCCATGTATAAGTACTACAGGCATGCCTTTTCCTAACACACGATAGTGAATGCTTTTATTTTTATGTTGAATAGATCTATTGTTTGCCATTTGCAATACTGCGAAAGATGAGTAGTAAAATAATTGGTATTAAAGCTTTATTGATGTGTTGTGGCACAAAATACAACACACAAAATATTAAGGCATATAATATCGCAGCAATAAAAAAATATTTTGTTGCCCATCGTTTTTTGCTATGAACAAAAAATGCAGCAATGGCATGTGTAGGCCATGCCCATAAAAGATTATAATTGTTCCGGCACACTACATGGTCGGTACCAAACCACATAAATAGCATTAGTATTCCTGCAAACCCCGTAATAAAAAAAAGAAATCCGTCAAAGCTCCGTAAGAATTGTTTTATTGATTCGTTTTTAGAAAGGCTCATTAAAAAAATTATAATTAGCAATAAACTAAAAATGAAAAAGGGAGTGGTAAAGATATTTTTTTTAACTTTTTTATCCGGTAAATTGATCAGCATATTTTTAGATTCAACCACGGGTTGATTTGCAATTCTGGCGCTGTCAAAACCTTTGAGTAAATAATCGGGAAGAAACATGGCTTCCTTGTTATTCATCACTTCATCTGTTTTATTGCCTAATAAAATATCCATACCCAGCTTGGTCCATTGGCTATTATTATAGTCCATGTATTCAAAAATAAATTGGCGGAAGGTTGCGGGTTTCTTTACAACAGGCATAAAATGCAGAGGACTATCTGCCGAGTTTTCTAACAGGTCACGGACCCTGGTCGTACAGTTGTCAAAAAGGAAATCATATTTATAAAATTTATTTTCACCCATAAGATTTTGCAGCAACAATTGAGTTATCTTTTGTTTTTCATTGCATGAAATATTTAATACCTGTTCCGTCATTCCCCTGTTCTCCTGCTGAAAAGATTGTTTGAAAGAATTAAAATCTTCTGTAGATAAATAATACATCAGTTTACCGCGAACGAACTTTCTATAAAACCCGGGTTCATCAAAATTGAAAGTCCCATAATTGTAAACGATATCCTCATTACTAACCGAATCGGTTACACGAAGAGCGCTATGACCAAAAGTTGAATATAATTCCTCGCCCGGGCTACCTGTAAGCAGGCTTATACGAAGATGACATGAATCTGATTGAGAGAAAGTAAAATAAGAAATAAGAAATAAGAAATAAGAAATAAAGAGTAATTTCTGAACCATGATTTTTAGGATTACAGGATTAACCGGATTAATTATGTGGATCATGATTTGTTAGGCACAATTTTTTAAGGATTAAATGTTTTTATTTTTTCTTTTTAATCTTCTTAATCTCCCCAAATCATGGTTCAGACAAAATTGTTCACCTGCTATAGTTAGGCGCCTCTCTTGTTATTTCAATATCATGTGCATGGCTTTCCTTCATGGCGGCATTGGTT
>JBPCQG010000104.1:0-7159 GCA_050998315.1 Chitinophagaceae bacterium | reverse complement strand
AAGTATCGTTTTCAGGTGTGGATGCGGTATCTTTTTCACAGGAAACCTGCATTAAAAGCATAATGCATATACTTAAAAGCAAAAAAATACTTTTCATTCTAAGAACTATATTGAGGATTAAAAGCGTAAGACTGGTACATAATTAATAAGTTTAATTGAAGCTATAACTTATTTTATTACAACTTTTTAATACAACCACTTACGACTTCAATAATTGAAGGATATGTGAAAGGCAAAACTAAGGTGAAGATAATATTGAAATGCAGGGATTGTTTAATTATTAAGCTTCCACCTTTTCCACTTCATTCAATGCGGAATAAAAATGATAGTAGGTTGCACATGATCCTTCTGATGAAACCATCGGGGCACCCAGTGGGTTTGAAGGTTTGCAAAGGGTTCCAAAGTTGGCACAGTCCAGTGGTTTTTTCAATCCTTTCATTATAGCACCTGCAATGCAGCTTTCCTTTTCCTTTGTTTCTTTCAAAGGCACATCGAATTTCTTCGTGGCATCAAAAGCAGCATATTTTTCTTTTACCTCCAGTCCACTTTGCGGAATAACATCCATACCTCGCCACATGCGGTTGCTTATTTCAAAAATTTCCATAATGGCTTCCTGCGCCGGGATATTACCTCTTTCACGTACCACCCTGGCATATTGATTTTCCATTTTGTATTCGCCTTTTTCCAGTTGCCGCACCACCATTAAAATTCCATGCAGCAGATCGATCGGTTCAAAACCTGTTACAACAATTGGCACTTTATATTTTTCTACGATGGGATAATATTCACTGTTTCCCATTATAGTGCAAACATGCCCGGCAGCCAGAAAAGCCTGCACCACTGTTTCAGGATCGCTTAATAATGCTTCCATTGCCGGTGGCACCAACACATGCGAAGCAATGATTGAATAATTTTTTAATCCAAGCTGGTGTGCCTGAATAACTGACAATGCATTGGCTGGCGCTGTGGTTTCAAAACCTACTGCAAAAAACACTACTTCCTTATCAGGATTTTCCTGCGCTAACTTTACGGCTTCCAGCGGCGAATATAAAATGCGTACATCAGCCCCTTCGGCTTTTGCCTGCAATAAACTTTTTTCTGAGCCGGGTACACGTAGCATATCCCCAAAAGAACACATGATCACATTTTTTTCTAATGCCAGATAAATAGCCCGATCGATTAAGTGTGTTGGTGTTACACAAACCGGGCATCCCGGACCATGCACCATCGTGATTTCTTTAGGGAGCATTTGCAGCAAACCATATTTTACCAGACTATGCGTTTGCCCACCGCATACCTCCATAATAGTCCACGGACGGGTTACGGTTTTTTTTATTTCATCCAGGTATTGTGCTGCCAATACAGGATCCCGGTATTCGGTTAAGTATTTCATGACATTATTTTTGTTATGATCACATCACCTTGTTTGGCTAACTCTTCTTTAGTAATAGTCTCGTCAACCGGAGAATTATACAACTCATCAAGTTCATTCATTTGTTGTAAAAATTTGAGAGAGCTTTTGGCTTCTTCTTCATCCACAATGCTAATTGCCACTCCAACATGAACAAGCACATAATCATTTTCTTTTGCTTCCGGCACTAATTGCAAATTGATCTCTTTTACAATGCCGCCCATTTCAACTTTACCCATACTCATGTAGCCTTCTTTAAAAGGTTCGATTGATTTTATTCTACCCGGAATGGCTAAGCACATGTTTTGTTTCTTAAGAATGAATAAGCAGTTTTATAATGATCGGAAATAAATTTACACCTTTTTTTGCATAGCTGCTTTTTCACTAATTGCAAACCAAATTAATTGCCCGAAAGAGATATTTTCATCATTTGGAGACAAGTCTTTATTGAAATACAGTTCATACTCATCACCAAGAATTTTTACAATGAGATCAACTAACAATCCATTTTGAAAAACGCCTCCGCTAAAACATATTTTGCGGCAATTATTTTTAATTGCTATTTTTTGAATTGCCAAAACAAGTTGTACATGAAACCATGCAGCTGTTTCTGATCTGGCTTTTCCTTCTTCAATCTTATTAAGTATTTTTTTTATCAAGTGCTGAGGAGATAAAATGTTTTCCAATGTATCATTTTGTAACCATTCATCGGGGATATTTAATCCGTCTCTAAAAAATTGGAGTGCTTCTTCTTCCAGCAACATCGCAGATTCACCTTCAAAACTTGCTTTATCAATTAGCCCTAGCAACGAAGCAACAGCATCAAAAATTCTTCCGGTGCTGGAGGTTTTAAGTTCATTTTTTTTAATAAGTTGATTATAATTATTCCATTCTTCCGCTGAAAACTTTGGTTGAAGAATAGATGCTGCTGCTTCTATCTCGTTACAAAGAGAAAAAGCAGAGAGCCTTGGTTCTGTCGCCATTTTATCACCTAGAAAATGATTGAAATAATTAAAATGATTTGCTCTTGAAAATGTATGTTGATGGTAAATTAAAAATTCTCCTCCCCATATTTGTTCATCATTGCCATAGCCTGTACCATCCCAAATTATTCCAAGTACTGGCTCTTTTTCATCAAGCAGGTTGTGCTCTCCCAATACCGAAGCAAAATGCGCTTCATGATGTTGAATTTTTATTAATGGTATATTCCATTTATGCGATAATCTTTCTCCTAATTGGGTTGAAAAATAACCATGATGTTTATCAGCAAGAATTATTTCAGGCTTTGACTTAAATAATTTTAGAAAATGATTGAGATGGTTTTCGAAATCTTTTTGTGCATCATAATTATCGGTATCACCTAAATACTGACTGATATGGATATTTTGCTGATTCAATACTGTAAAACTGCTCTTCATCATTGCGCCTGTTGCTATAATAGTTTTTTGTGGAAGCGACAATTTTTTATTTAAATAAAAAGGAGCAAAACCTCTGGCACGTCTTAACGCAATTCTTTGTTTAGAATATGGGGAGTATTGCACCACACTGTCATCCTGCGAGGCAATGATATTACGATCATGAACAAGAATATAATCAGCAATCGTTTTCAATTTATTTAAAGCAACATCATCATCAAAAATTATTGGTGCATTGCTGATATTTCCACTGGTGGCAACAATTGGTTTTTTAAAATGCTGCAGCAGCACTTCATACAACGGTATGTATGGAAGCATCACGCCAATACTTGAAAGCTTTGGGGCAATTTCATTTAAAACCAGTCCTGTAGGAGCATCCTGCTTTAATTTTAAAAGGACAATCGGTGCTGCTGCGCTTTCTAATTCTTCTTTTTCCTGTCCATTAATTTGTACTTCGGTTTGTAAATTATTTATATCCGGAAACATTAAAGCAAATGGTTTTGCAGGACGGTGTTTTCTTTTGCGTAATTCTTTAACCGCATTTACATTTGAAGCATCACAGGTGAGGAGGTAACCGCCAATACCTTTAATGGCAACGATTTTTCCATCATTCCATAATTCGCAAATTTTATTGATTATTCTTTTTGAGTTTTCTAAGGGCTTATTTTCTCTGATAAACTTTTTTAAAATCTCTTCTTCTTCTTTTGAGAATTGTTTTTCTTCAGCCATTCCACTTGCATCTTTGCTTCTGCGTAAGAAACGGGCTGTTGTTTGGATATTCTCTCCTTTGCCAGATTGCTTCTTTCCTGAAATAATATTTTGGAGTTCATTTTTAATACTTTGCTTTATAAAATTATCATTTTTTTTATTAATCAATTCTCCTTCACTTTTAAATAACTCCATTTCAACCGGACAATCAGGGCAGGAAGTCGTTTGTGAAAAATGCCTTCGGTTTGTGGGGTCATTATATTCCCCCTTGCATTTTCTGCACATTTTAAAGACTTCCATGGCAGTATTCTCCCGATCATAAGGCAGTTGCTTGATTATTGAATAACGTGGACCGCATTGCGTACAGGTAGTAAATGCATAATTATAACGACGATTTGTTTTGTCGGAAATTTCCCGGCGGCACTCATCACACATCGCAAAATCAGGAGAGATAAGAAGAAAAGGTTTTTCTTCACTGCCGCTTGTAATAATCTGAAAATCGTTATAATAAACAGCTGAAATTTTTTTTATGCTATGCGAAGTAATATGCGATAATTCCGGTGCATTTGAAATCACCTCATGATAAAAATTCTTTGCAACATCTTCATCCGCATTCAATTCAATATGAACGCCATCATTACAATTATTCACCCATCCTTTCAATTGATATTTTTGTGCAAGCTGATAAACGTATGGGCGAAATCCAACTCCCTGTACCTGCCCTTGTATATGTATATGCCAGGTGCGTATTTTTTTCAAAATAATAAATCGTTATTAAAAGCGAAGGTTTGAATTAGCGCTCAACATTTTTAATTCCTCATGAGCTTCTTCTGTAAGGCAGGGCAACATTAGTGACCAGAGGTCTGCGATAAAATCATCTTCATTCAAATGATCAAGACCGTTTATCTGTCGTGAATAGATCCAGTTATCCATTGTCATCCAAAAAAGCCATGCAAGTTGTTTGTATTGATTATCCCTCACGGGTGCCAGAAAAGTATTTCTGTCCACGTTATAATTAAACATCCATTCTATCTGTTGTATCTGCCAGGCAATATGTTGCTGATGTTTTTCTTTGATAGTTGGATAGGCACGCAATACTTCCAGCGTATCCAGATAAAAGAACAAATAATGTTTCTGGCATTTAAATATATCCCGCAATTGTCGGTTGATCTCTTCAAACAAGTGCGCCATTCTAAATTCAAATAAAGATGTTTCCTGTGCCTGCTTTAGTTCATCGTATAAAGTTTCTACAATGCAATCTTTATGATTAAAATGATAAGCTAAATGCCCAACACTTATACCACCAAAATCAGCAATGTGTTGCAGGCGTACATTCACAAAACCATTTTTATTAAACAGTTTCAATGCCCTGTCAAGTATATATGATTTTGTATGTTTCAATTTTTATTTTTCGATTCTAAATGGCAAAATGCCAATTTGAGTTTTAAAAGATAACCAACATTTAGAAAATCTTTTCTAAAAATATCTCATCATTAGTAAAAATATGCTTTTAGCTTTATTGAAATTACCAATATGGTATCCTTACAGCAAGCATCAAACGGTAAAGATTTTCCACAGCCTCCATTCAATACCAATGGCACTTCACAGCCAACCCTACAGGCAGATGCTCTTGATGAGATACATGTATTCTGGCTCGCCGGAATGAGCTGTGATGGATGTTCCGTTTCCACTGTAGGCGCTACTGCTCCGTCTGCCGAATCATTAATGACAGGCAATATGCCTGGTTTACCCAGAATTAATTTACATCATCCTGTATTATCTGTTGAAGCCGGTGATGAATTTATGGCTCCCTTTCATTTGGCGATGCAGGGTAAATTGGGGAAACAATTTGTTGTGGTGTATGAAGGCTCCATACCGGATGAAAGAAAAAATGATGAGAACGGCGGTTATTGGGTAGCATTGGGCAAGCGGGTAGTTGATGGAGAAGAACAACCTTTTCCTACTGCTGATATGATGGCTTTGTTGGCTCCCCATGCAGCAGCCGTAATTGCAATTGGAACCTGTGCTACATGGGGTGGTATTCCTGCTGCTGCAGGTAATGTTACCGGCTCTATGGGATTAATGGATTTTTTAGGAGAAAATTACAGAAGCACATTTGGATTGCCTGTTGTAAATATTCCAGGCTGTGCACCGCAGGGAGATAATTTTACAGAAACGGTTGCTGCGGTGTTGATGTTTTTACAAGGGATTGGTCCGTTACCTGAGTTTGATAGTCTTGGCAGACCAGCCTGGCTGTTCACCGATACAGTTCACCAAACCTGTACCCGTGGTGGCTTTTATGAAGAAGGAATCTTTGCAAAAAATTTTGGAGATAAACAATGTCTTGTTGAAATTGGCTGTTGGGGACCTGTTGTACAATGTAATATAAATAAAAGAGGTGCACTCAATCATGTGGGTGGTTGTATGAACGTAGGTGCACCTTGCATTGGTTGCACTATGCCAGGATTCCCGGATAATTTTTCTCCGTTCTATACAAAACCTCCGGGCACAATTGTATCATCCACCACATCAAGAACTACCGGCTATTTTATTCGTAATCTCCGCAGATTTTCAATGATGTATGCCAACAGAACTGTTTTATGGAATAAGAATAATCATGTGCCATCCGGTTGGGGACATGTGGAAGAAGCAAATACTTTACAAAAAATTACACATTATTTTTATAGTAAGATCCAGGTTATGCACAGCGTTCGTCCGGGTGCAAAACCAAAAAATTCAAAATCTTCCAGAGCAGCTATGGAAGAAGTAAAACAGAAATAATATGAATGATGCTGAATATTACAGGGAGTTTTATATAGCACTTGCCATTGCCGGCGCTATCGTAGTTATTGCGGCTACATTGCTTATTTTAATTTGGGTAGCCGCAAGGCGCATCTTAAAACTCGCAAATGCAGCATTAGGAATTGTAGTAAACATTAAACAAAATACTATAAGCATTTGGGAGCTGCAAAACACAAATCATAAAGCAATTGATATATTAAATGAAGCAGATACAATTTTAGGAAGTGCCGGTGCAGTGGCAAATGCATTCCACGAAACTGAAAAACAAACATAATGGAAAATGTAAGCGAAGAAGCCCTGACAAGGGTATGGATTATTTCTCTTGTATTGGGTTTGGTAGTAACCATTGTTGTTGCTATTCTTCTCATTATGGTTCGCAATACTGCACGTAAAATTTTAGGTGGTGTACATAAAATATGGACAGAAGGAAAACTGGTGGCAAACAATACCATCCAGATACCTATTTATTTAACCGTAACAAACCAGGTGGTATCAAAAATTTATGATACAGCTGTAAAAATTATCGGAGGCGCTGCTGCCATTGAAAAACATGCAGGAAGTTGTCCCGGTTGCCCTTCATGTGTCTTAGAACATAAAAAATCGATGTAGATGTATACTTTATTAATTATTCTAACAACTGTTCTGGTACTCATCTTTGTAGGTGCATTGATATTTTTTGTTACACAAATACTTGCTCTTTTAGTAAACATTGGCGGTAACGGAAACAGTTTTTTAGCAAAGCTCAGATTAGGATTAAGAGCCATCGAAACAGAAACCGGTCATCTTCCCGTGCAGGTTACTAAATTGAATGAAACACTTTCCA
>JBPCQG010000085.1:0-12069 GCA_050998315.1 Chitinophagaceae bacterium | reverse complement strand
TAAAAAAAATTAATTGAAATTTTAAGACCCTTTTTTATAGATCGTCTATTTACAGGAATACCCTAACTTCATACTCTTTCCGCTCAAGCCATTTTTGCAATAGCGACATTCCATCAATATCATTATTAACTACTATATTTTTCGCATCGCTTTTATTTAATTCTTATATTTAACAACCTGCATGCCATATATTAATTAACGTGGAATGGAAAAGTAAAAGGTTGATCCCTCGCTTTCTTTACTCTCAGCCCATACCTTACCATGGTGTGCCTGAATTATCTGCCGGCACAGATATAATCCAAGACCTACACCTTCAAGATTTTTAGTTTTTTCTGCCCTGAAAAAACGGTTAAAAATATGAGGCAACTGATCCTTTGAAATACCAAGCCCTTTATCTGTAACTGACACAGTTATCTTTTCATCATCATAATGAAGTTTAAGTTCAACCTCACTACTGCCCTTGGAATATTTAATGCCATTACTTAAATAATTGGTAACAACCTGTATCAGCCTGTATTTATCACCCCACACTAATATATCAGCACTACCTTTTGCATTAATAGTATAATCGGGATGTAATACCTCCATTGTAGCAATAGCTTCTTTAATCATTTCTTCAAAATTAAATTCTGAGGTCTCCAGTTTCATATTTCCTGAGCCCATTTTTGTAGCATCGTATAATTCTGAAATCATTTTATTAAGTCGCATCACATTATTTTTACTTCTTGCCAGAAAAATCATTGCTGCTTCATGATTATTTTGTTTTAGTGTTTCATCCATTAATTCATTACACAACACAATATTTGCCAGCGGGTTTCTTAGCTCATGTGCCACAAAACCTAATATATCTTCCCTTTGCCTTTCTGAGTAACGCTGGATAGTTATATCATGAATCACCAGCAAAATATTTGCATTATCTTCCATCGGGGTACAGCTTATATCGAATACTCTTTTTTCTCCTGCAACGGTTTCAATTTCTATTTCTTTGTTCACAAATCCCTTTCTTGTAGCTATAGTTGATTGTATTTTATTTTTAAGGTCACCGCCAGTATCGTAAGGCTTTATAAGATCTATAAAATCAATATCGTTAATATCATCTTCCTGCGCAAATAATTTTGAAAAGTTTTTGTTAGCTTTTATTAATTTCATTTCGGTGTTTAAAACAATCACTACATCTTCTATCGATCTGAGAATACTTTCATTTAACTCATTCATCCGGTCTAAAGAATCTTCAGAAGTTTTTTGAGCATGAATATTCTGTATCACCTTTAAAATACTTCTATCGCCTTTATCATTTTCAACAAGAATTGATTCTCCTGATACCCAGGTAATAGTTTTATTTTTATTTACCAGGTAATTATTGTCCATACATTGACCACGTTGTAACACATTGCTAATTTCTTTTTCCGGTAAACCTTTTTTTTGATCCTCTTCTGTAAATAATATTCTAAGATGCTTGCCTATAATATCGTTGTCAGCATAGCCAAAGCATTTAGTAAAGGCAGTATTTATTTCTTCTATAATTCCCTCCGCATCCATTAGCAAAACTGTATTCTGTTTCGTTTTCCGAAATAATGCTTCAAAATAATTAAAAGCCTCTAAGGACGACTCAGGTTCTTTACGCATAATATTACTTTTTATAGTCGAAAAAATCATAAATATAAAACGACTGAATTATAAAAAACATTATATCAGTTGAAATACATTCACGAAGAAAATAAGGGATGCAATCATTACAGTAAACAACATCGCAAGTCTTAAGGAAACTAAGCGCTGCCTAAAACTGTTAGCTGCCAATGCAATGGCTATAATGCAAAAAGTCATTGATAAATATATTATCATTTTATAATTATTTATAAAGGATGGAAAATGATCGGTAAATTCTGAAATTATTTGTGCCGGAGTTAGATCCTGTCTAAATACATTTATCCATAATCCAAAAATGTATAATGCAGGCAGCAGGAAGACGATTGCTAAAATTGCGGTTATCTTTTTAGGAACTTTATGTGTTGATGTCATTCAGAATTTTTTCGTGTTTAAATGTAACTAACTTCTGTAATAGTGACGGCTAAAAAATAGAATACCTTCGTGCTACTTCTAAAATATTCGTGTGATTAATAAACCAACGGTCCCTTATCGTTGAAGATAATCTGGACCTTGCTGAAGCTGCAAGGCGTTTTTTGGAAATAAAAAGATTCAAAGTTTTTATTTCTGACGGCAAAAATGTAAAAGAGATATTAGATGAACACAAAACTGATATTATAATTCTTGATATTTTTTTAGGGGCTTTGGATGGAAGATATATCTGCAGGGAGCTGAAAGAAAACGAACAAACTAAAAACATCCCTGTAATAATGCTGTCTGCACACGACAAGCTTTCAAAAGCATATGATGATAATTGTGCCGATGGCTACATAATGAAGCCTTTTGCCTTAACAGAATTGCTTGAGGAAATACAGTTATTTATTAATATGCCTGAATAAATTTTTGATCTTAAAAATAAAAATTTAAGCGCTTAAAGCAAAATGAAGAGCCATTTCCTTTTCATGTAAATTAGCCAGTGTCTTTTTCAAATGTATTATTTCTATTCTTCCCTGCAGATCAAGATAGCTGCGGGATTCCAATTTTTTGATTCGGCATTCTACAGCATTCCCTTTTATTTTTAACCGGTAAATGCTCAACGGGAGGATAAGGTTTTTTAGCATATCAGGATTTTAAGTTGTTTCCGAAATTATAGCCTTCAACCTTTTTGATAACGTATTGCTGTGATAAATATTGCAGGCAAGGATAGTGGGATTGCCAAAAAATATTTTCAGGTGTTGATGAATTTGCTTTGCATATCAACCCTTTTATCACTCCTGGCTTTTAATACAACTCTCAACATTTGCAATATCACTGCAAGCAATATCAAACCCAAACCATAATAAAAACCAGCGCTTAAATATTTATTTTCTTTAAAGATGATAAAAGCCAGTATTATACCATAAACCGGTTCAAGATTATAGGCAAGATTTGCTGTAAACGGAGAAATTTTTTTCAGCGCATTTAATGCAAGGATAAAGGTAAATACAGTACAAAGCCACGCAAGCACTAACAACCAAAACCAGTCGCTGATGGTGGGGAAAAAATATGTTATGGGGAACATTTTTATGTACAATGGCATAATAAAAGTTAGAGCAACAAGCCCGCCGCACATTTCATACAGCGTAACAGTTTTGGAAGAAAATTGATCTAAAAGATTTTTATTAAAAATAGGGAACAAACTTGCCAGCAAAGCTGAAATAATTCCAAAAATAATTCCGGTTTTATATTGAGGATAAAAATCAAAAATTAAATAAATACCTGCGATGGCAAGCACCCCGAGGAAAACTTCAATGATATCTATCCTTCTTCTCATGATTATCGGATCCAATAACGCAGTAAAAAATCCGATAGCAGAAAAGCAGGTAAGTGAAACTGAAACGTTTGAATATTTTATACTTCCATAAAAAGTTAGCCAATGCAATGCAACGATAGCTCCTACGCCAAAAATTTTGAAAGCATTTTTTAACGATAATCTTTGCAGCTCTTTTCTAAAATATAAAAGGAGCATTAATGTAACTGCTGTTATCAGCATTCTGTACCATACCAGCATGCCTTCATGCAGCGTTATCAGTTTACCTAATATCGCAGTAAATCCGGCTAAAAAAACAGCAATATGTAGTTGTATAAATGCTTTTTTCATGAAGGCGCAAAAGTATGTGTTTCAATATCAACTATCGCCCATAAACTATCAACTCACCTTAACATTCCTTTCTCAACAAAACAATTTAGTGGTTGTATTTCTAAGCATCATAGTTTTATATTTGCTGCTCTTTTATAAAACCAAATATGAGCTTTAAAAAGATCAATAACATTACAGGCTGGGCGGTTTTCCTTATTGCTTCTACCGTTTATTTAATGACCATGGAAGCTACAGGCAGTTTTTGGGATTGCGGAGAATTTGTTTCAAGTGCTTATAAACTTCAAATTCCGCATCCGCCTGGTGCACCGTTATTTGTATTGCTTGGCAGGTTATTTACTATTCCTCTTGATGCACATCATGCAGCAGTTGGTGTTAATACTATGAGCGCATTAGCCAGTGGGTTTACCATATTGTTTTTGTTTTGGACCATAACCCACTTCGCAAGAAAGATAGTTCAAAATCATGCTGACGTATTAACAAACAACCAGGTTTTCAGCATAATGGCTGCAGGCGCAGTTGGCGCTCTTGCCTATACTTTTTCTGATTCATTCTGGTACAGCGCTGTTGAAGGCGAGGTGTATGCGTTGTCTTCCTTTTTTACTGCTATTGTATTTTGGGCAATTTTAAAATGGGAGCATGAAGTAACGATAGAAAAAAAGGAAGGCATAAAAGGAAATTTTACAAGAGCAGACCGCTGGTTGATTTTGATCTTTTACCTCATTGGTTTAGCCGTTGGCGTTCACTTACTAAACATTCTTACTATCCCTGCAATTGTAATAATCTATTATTTTAAAAGATATACGGTTACCCGGAAAGGAACTATTTATGCTTTTATAATTGGTTGTATTGTTACGGGCATTGTTCAGGTACCTATGATACAATGGACAATTAAATTAGCAGGTCAGTTTGATATATTTTTTAAAAACTCTTTGGGAATGCCCTTCTTCTTTGGCTTTAGCTTTTTCTTTGTTTTACTTGGTGTTATTATTTTTTACACATTAAGAATTGCCAACAGAAGAAACTGGAACTTTTTAAAATTGGCTATGTGGAGTTTTGCATTCATACTACTGGGCTTCTCTACATATTATACCACTCTAATTCGTTCTAATGCCGATCCCTCTGTTGATATGTTTAATGTTGATAATCCTGTAAGCCTTGTTGGCTATTTAGGCCGTGAACAATATGGCGATTGGCCTATTTTATATGGACAGGATTTTACTGCGGAAGTTACTGAACAAAAAGCTGTAGATACATATGTAAGAGGGAAAGACAAATATGAAAAGAAAGGGAGAAAATATGTTACAGAATATGCAGCGGAGGACAAGCATCTTTTTCCAAGAATGTGGGATGCAAGTAATGATCAGCAACATGCGGAGTACTATCTTGGATTTACTGACAATGTAACAAAGGATCCTCAAAGCGGCGCCTATGACGGTAAACCAACGATGGCAGATAATATAAAGTTTGCATTAGCTTATCAAACCAATTGGATGTACCTGCGGTATTTTATGTGGAATTTTGCAGGAAAGCAAAACGATATACAGGGGATAGATGTAGGTAACAGAAGAGATGGGAACTGGAAAACCGGAATTTCTTTTATAGATAATATAAGGCTTGGCGATCAAAGTAAAATGCCTGATAGTTTAAAACACAACAAGGCAAATAATAAACTCTTCGCTTTGCCTTTAATTTTAGGAATACTTGGTTTGATATATCAATATAAAAAAGATAGAAGAGACACTTTAGTTGTTGGTCTGCTATTTACTATTACTGGTTTTGCCATAGTATTTTATTTAAACCAGGCAGGCAACCAGCCACGTGAAAGGGATTATGCATACGTAGGTTCATTTTATGCATTTGCTATCTGGATAGGGTTGGGTGTATTATTTGTAAAAGAGCAGCTTAACAAATTTATGGATAATAAAATTGCAGGTTATGTTGCGGCCGCTGTATGTACATTGGCTGTTCCTATATTAATGGCAAGCCAGGAATGGGATGATCATGATCGCAGTAAAAAAGTTTTGGCAAGAGATATGGCGACTAATTATTTGGAAAGCTGTGCACCCAATGCCATCGTAATATCATTTGGAGATAATGATACCTATCCTTTGTGGTATGCACAGGAGGTGGAAGGTATACGAAGGGATGTTCGTGTAATCAATTCCAGTTTGTTGGGAACTGACTGGTACGTAAATGAATTAAGATATAAAATAAACCAAAGCGATCCTATAGATCTTATCTGGACACCAGACCAGATATTGGGAAGTAAAAGAGATGCCGTTTATTTCTTTCCGGAATTGCCGGGATCAACAGTAGATCAAACCAAACCAATGAGTCTTGATACATTACTTAAAGATTATGCAGGAAGTGATGACCCCAATAAAATGTATTTACCGCAGGGGCAGGAAGAATACCTGAACATCTATCCAACAAAAAATGTAAAGGTTCCTGTTGATATTGATCTTGTTCGTAAAAACGGAACTGTAAATATTGAGGACAGCGTAGTAAGCGAGCTAACCTTCACCATCCCAAAAAATGTTATTGGCAAAAATGATGCAGCAATACTCAATATTATTGCAGCTAATAAATGGAAACGTCCCATTTATTTTACATCACCTTATAATGAGTTAGGCTTTGAGTCTTATTTAAGAACAGATGGTTTAACGTACCGTCTTGTTCCTTTAAAAAACAGTGATGTTAACCGCAATTGGGTAGTAGATAAAATGCTAAACAAATTTGTATTTGGCAATGCAGATAAGCATGGTGTTTATTTTGACGAGGAAAACCGGAGACACCTTAATACCATCAGGATGCAGTACTCAATAGCAGCTATTAACTTAGCGGATAATGAAAGAAAAGGAGATGCAAAAAAACTTTTGGAACGATGTGATAAAATGATGCTGCAGGAAAATTTTCCTTACGGTATGGTTTCCCGTGATCAAAGGCATAACCAGATATCAGGACAATTTCTTTTAGCTGCATATAAAGCAGGGGATACACTTTTGGCTGATAAAGTTTATACCAGTCTTCGTAAAGATCTTGAACAGGAAATTGCTTATTTCAATGCACTTAATGAGGATAAACAGGGAGCACTGGTTAGTGATAATCAAAGAGCCATGCAGATATTACAGCAGTTGCAGCAAATGGATCAATTCTTTAAAGCTCCTAAGCCGGATAGTACTCCTGAATCTCAAAAACCGGTTATCAATAATTTACCAAAGCTAACAGATACAAATAAGGCAGATGCAATAAATCCAAAAAGGAAATAAAAAATTATTTCTGAACCATGATTTTGGTAGATAAAAAAGATTAATAAGAAAAAAATATATTGAAACACAAACCTCTAATCTATTTAATCCGATAATCTACCCAAATCATGGTTCAGACAATTTAATCCGATAATCTAACTAAATCATAGTTCATACAATTTAACAATGCCCATCAATTTTGCACAGTCACTTTCTTCGTAAATTGCATCTCTGAATATTTTCAAATAATCTATAATCATAAATTAGAAAATCAGGAATTCCTCTATGCTTGGTCATAATTTTTCAAAATACGATCCCAAACAAAATGGCAAATCTCCTTTTGACAAACTGCTTGATGCATTTATGCAATTGCTTACCTATACAAGCGGCGATGTTGCTGAAGCATTGAGCTGGCTTACAGAATTAGATAAAGAATACGATCTTACTAATGAGGAATATGGCATCGGTGATTTTATTGAAGACCTGAAAGACAAAGGATATATTGATGACAATAAACCAAATGGTGAAATTAAAATAACACCTAAAACAGAACAGGGTATAAGAAAAAAAAGCCTTGAGGAAATTTTTGGTAAGCTTAAAAAAACAAAGCAGGGAAATCACAATACTTTTAAGCCCGGTGGCGGGGATGAAATAAATCCTGAAACAAGGCCCTTTCAATTTGGAGATACATTAGAACAGATTGATTTTACAGCATCCATCCGCAATGCACAGATAAACCATGGTATCGATAGCTTTAAAATGCATGAAGATGATCTTGAGATTAGAGAGACAGATTTTAAAGCGCAAACATCCACAGTATTGATGATCGATATTTCTCACTCTATGATCTTATATGGGGAAGACAGAATAACACCTGCAAAGAAAGTAGCAATGGCTTTGAGCGAGCTCATCACTACAAAATATCCTAAAGACACTTTGGATCTTGTAGTATTTGGAAATGATGCATGGTCAATAGAAATAAAAGATCTTCCTTATTTGCAGGTCGGCCCTTATCACACAAATACTGTAGCAGGTCTGGAACTGGCAATGGATATTTTAAGAAGAAGAAAAAATCCTAATAAACAAATATTTATGATAACAGACGGCAAGCCTACCTGCTTAAAAGTGGGTAAGCGTTACTATAAAAATAGTTTTGGAGTTGATAGAAAAATTTTAAGCCGATGTATGAATCTTGCCGCACAGTGTAAGAAATTAAAGATTCCTATCACCACTTTTATGATTGCAAGCGATCCTTATCTACAGCGGTTTGTAACAGAGTTTACTGAAACAAATAACGGCAAAGCATTCTTCGCTTCGCTTGACAGGTTAGGCGCTTTTATTTTTAAAGACTTTGAAAGCGGGAAAAGAAAGACGGTTTATTAATTTCTGAACCATGATTTGGGGAGATTAAAAAGATTAATTAGAAAGAATTTAAAATTTAAACTTTGAACCATATAATCTCAATCACTTTAATCCAATAATCTACCCAAATCATGGTTCAGACAAATTATAAGTACAAAGAGATAACAGAGAAGATAATTGGCGCTGCTATGAAGGTGCATGCTGCCCTGGGAAATGGTTTTCAGGAAGTAATTTACCAACGAGCTTTAGAAATTGAATTTGCAGAAGCAGGCTTAAAATTTGCAAGAGAATTAGGTATGCCAATATATTACAAGAGTCAACAAATTGGTGAAAGAAGAGTTGACTTTTTTGTAGAAGATAAAATACTGGTAGAATTAAAAGCTATCATTCAATTAGAAAATGTTCATCTTGCTCAAGCAAAAAATTATCTTGAAGCATACAATATGCAAATTGGCTTACTTCTCAATTTCGGCTCTACAAGCCTTCAATTTAAAAGATTAGAAAATCAAAAGTTTATTTTATATCCAAATCCTGTTAATCTATAAAATCTACCCAAATCATGGTTCAGACCATTCAAACAACTATTAAAACATTCGGCGAATTAAAAAAGAGTAGCTACGTTTCAAAGGGTATCAAAGAAGAGATTCGTGCAAACCTGATTAAAAAGATCAGCAAAAAGGAAGTTACGTTTCCCGGTATCTTAGGATACGAAGATTCTGTAATTCCTGATACTGAAAGAGCATTACTTTCCAGGCATAACATTTTGTTTTTAGGATTGCGTGGGCAGGCAAAAACAAGAATGGCAAGGCAGATGACAGACCTGCTGGATGAATACATTCCTATTGTTGCAGGTAGTGAGGTAAATGATGATCCGTTTGCACCACTTAGCCGGTATGCAAAAAATCTTGTGGAAGAAAAAGGAAATGAAACTCCCATTGAATGGCTGCACCGCAGTGAACGTTACGGAGAAAAATTAGCAACACCTGACGTAAGCGTAGCAGATCTCATTGGTGATATTGATCCCATAAAGGCAGCCAACTTAAAATTAAATTATGCAGATGAAAGAGTAATTCATTATGGAATTATTCCACGGAGCAACCGAAGCATATTTGTTATAAATGAATTGCCTGATCTGCAGGCAAGAATACAGGTTTCTCTTTTTAATATTTTAGAAGAAGGAGACCTGCAGATTAGAGGTTTTAAATTAAGATTGCCCCTTGATATATTATTTGTGTTTACTGCAAACCCTGAGGATTACACAAACCGGGGAGCAATTGTTACACCATTAAAAGACAGGATAGAAAGCCAGATATTAACGCACTATCCAACATCAGTTGAAACATCTCTTTTAATTACTGAACAGGAAGCCCAGGTACATGAAGATCAAACAAAGAAAGTAAAGGTCAGCGATCTTGTTAAACGTTTAATTGAGCAGGTTGCATTTGAAGCCAGGGGCAGTGAATACGTTGATAAAAAAAGTGGCGTATCTGCAAGGCTTACAATTGCAGCGTATGAAAACGCTATCAGCGCTGCCGAGAGAAGATCAATAATTAACCAGGAAAAGGAAACACAGGTTTGGATAAGCGATCTTACAGGAATTATTCCCTCCATCACAGGAAAAATTGAATTGGTTTATGAAGGTGAACAGGAAGGTCCGTACCAGGTTGCCTTTAATTTAATGGAGAAAGCAATACGCACGCAATTCTCAAAATATTTTCCTAATCCTGAAACTTTTAAAAAGAAAAAAACAGTACCCGGCGTAGCTGATGAAAGCCCTTACCGTGCTATTACACGTTGGTTTGATGCAGGCAACCATTTAAATGTTTTCTTTGAGAGTAAGGACGATGATAAAGTGCAACTGCTTTATAAAGTTGACGGATTGTATGGTCTTGTAAAAAAATATTTCCCAAATGCCAATGCAAAGGAAAATGCTTTGCTGATGGAATTTGTTTTGCATGGATTAGCAACACATTCTCTTATAAGTAAAAAAGTATTGGAAGGTAAAATAGAATTCAAAGATTTGATGGGAAGCATGCTAAATCTGGGGACAAAATCTTTTAGTGAGGAGGAATTGGATGATGAAGATTTTAAGTAACATTCACTTCTATTTGCAACTCCACATCAAATTTTTCCTTTACACTTTGTTTTATTTCTTTAGCAAGCTGATGTATCTCTTTGCCTGAGGCGTTTCCGTAATTCACTAAAACCAACGCCTGCTTTTCATGGCAACCTGCATCTCCCCTTCTAAAACCTTTCCATCCGCATTGCTCAATTAACCACGCAGCTGCAAGTTTTACATTTCCATTATTTAATTTATACCCAACTATATTGTGAAATTTAAAATTTAAAACTTGAAATTTTTCATTTGATATTTCAGGATTCTTAAAAAAACTTCCTGCATTGCCAATAGTATCCGGATCAGGTAATTTACCACTGCGAATATTAATAACAGCCTGTGAAATTGCCTGAATACTTAATTTTTTAACTCCTGCAATTTCCAGTTCTTCCTTTAAAGCTCCATAAGAAATATTGTATTGAGGTTTTTTATTAAGACGGTATGTTACAGTAAGTATTATGAATTGATCCCGGTATTTGTTTTTAAAAATACTATCCCGATATCCGAATTCGCAATCGTTCAAAGTAAAATTTACAACCCGTTTTTCCTTTAAATGAAATGCCTCCAATGAATAAAAAATATCTTTTACCTCCACTCCGTAAGCTCCTATGTTTTGCATAGGTGAAGCGCCAATGTTTCCGGGAATCAATGAAAGATTTTCTGCTCCAGCAAAATTGTTTTTGATACAGTGTATTACAAACTGATGCCAGTTTTCTCCCGCTCCTGCTTTTACATAAATGTGATCTTCATCTTCATGAATTGTATTAACACCTTTAATTTCATTTTTTAAAATGAGTCCTTCATAATTTTTGGTAAATAAGATATTGCTGCCACCACCCAGAATAAATAGTTTGTAGTTTGTAGTTTGTAGTTTGTGGGTGAGTGTTAAAGAATTTTCTAATTCTTCTGTTGAGGAAAAGGTGGAGAAATATCTTGCATAGGTTTCAACACCAAATGTGTTATATTTTTTGAGCGGATAATTTTGTTGAACTTGCATAATCAACAGCAAAATAGTAAATATGAATGAACCGACAGCAGTGATTATTGGAGCATCAGGATTGATAGGTAATCATTTAGTGGAACAAATGCTGAAGGACAATCATTTTAGCATCATTAGAATTTTGGTTAGAAATGAATTAGCATTCAATCATCCAAAATTGCAGCAGGTGCTTGTAAATTTTAATGATATAAATGATTACACAAATAAATTTGGAGAAGGGGATGTAATTTTTTGCTGTGTTGGAACAACACAAAAAAAAGTAAAAGGTGATCGGGTTGCATATGAAACAATAGATCATGATATCCCGGTACATGCAGCTCAGATTGGGATAGCAAAGGCTTTTAAAAAATTCTTAATTGTATCATCAGTAGGTGCTGATCCATCATCTTCTAATTTTTACTTACAATTAAAGGGTAAAACAGAAAAAGATATTGAACAATTTGCTTTTGATAGTATCAGCATTTTCAGGCCATCAATGTTATTAGGCAAAAGGAGGGAACGGAGACCGGCAGAAAAAATTGGCCAGTTTATTACGCAGGCATTTTCTTTTATGCTTATTGGTTCTTTAAATAAGTATCACCCAATTAAAGCTAAAGACGTTGCAAATGCTATGATAGCT
>JBPCQG010000066.1:0-10566 GCA_050998315.1 Chitinophagaceae bacterium | reverse complement strand
CAAAATAACAGGAATAATAAAACATGCATAAGATAAATATACATTTACAAAAGCCAGGGGTACAGATAATAAATAAACAGCGCTGGCAATATAACTATGTCGTTTACTTTTCAGAAATATTTTCTCAATTTTCTTATTGTCCTCCGTCTCCTCATCAGTATGCACAAGTCTGTTTTTAAATGTATGGGAACGTATATATGTTAATGAAAGGCTTGTCATTAACATTATAAAACCGTGAAAGCAGTAGAAAGGGGAAGTGTGGGATTTGCTCCTATCAGTGCAGTAACAAATGGGATAAGGCTCATCCAAAAAAGAAAGAAAAGATTTTGTCCTAATAAAAAATTATCTGTTTTTTCCAGAAGATGGAAAAGATTATGATGATTGGTCCACAAAATACCTATCATAATAAAGCTGAATACGTATGCCCCAAAATGGGGCAGTAACTCAATAAGGTGATGCTTTATATCCTGTGCATCCTGTTTTTTATTTAACTCCGGTAGTTTAAGTTCCAGTATCATGATTGTAATAATAATCGCCATAACACCATCACTAAATATTTCTACCCTGGATGTACTTGCCTGCATGCTAAATTTTTTAAAAATTAAAAAAACTATCCGTGATAAATATGAAGCTAAATTATTCAGCTCATGTACAAGCGAATTATTTTTTACCTGGCAACTTGCAAAAAATTATACCTCTTACCTGAGATCTTGAAGTGAAACAAAAACCTTTCTACAATCCTATATGCTATAAATCTTTTAGCATTGCTAACAATTGATTAATATTTTTTTCAGAAGTTCCAAAATCAATTAGAACATCTAAATGATTGGCATAATGGCATAACCTTTTACCTCATGGCCTTGTACTGAGATGATCAAACCTATTTATAAACCGTGTCGTAACTATTTGTTATTTCAAACAATAGAAGCCAATGCTGAACATGTAACCGTATTAAATACATGCCATATTCAGTTCTGCTATCCGCTGCAGGTCGCCGTTAAACTAACAACCCGACAAAATGAACATGTTGAAGCCCGATTATCTGGCAGCCATTAGCAAGAATATATTACAGGATAAAATAAATAACTTTATTTAATGAAAGAATTAGCATGAGGTATTTGTGCCATTCATAAACGAAAAGCTATAGTTTATCCTTCTTTTTAATTTTTCACTTTTAACTGTACATTCGGGTAACCATATGCCAAATGATGTTACAAAAAATCTTCTTTAGTTATTCAAGAATTGACGGTTCAGATTTTGCTTTAAAGCTTGCGCTCGATCTTAAAAAGGAAGGCCTTAATGTATGGATTGACCAACAGGATATCAGGGCGGGATCAGAATGGGACATAGAGGTTGAAAAAGCACTGGAGACCTGTGATTGCTTATTGTTTGTAGAAACGGAAAAATCAGTAAGCTCCAACAATGTACTCGACGAAGTATATTATGCGTTAGGTCAACATAAAAAGGTGATACCTCTTATTGTTCAGGACAGTAAAACCCCTTTTCGCCTGCAAAGGTTACAACATATAGATTTTACTAAAGATTATAATTCAGGATTAGTTCTCTTGATCAACGAACTGAAAGGCAATACTACTGCTGAAGTCTTACAGCGGGAAGACGGGAAATTGTTGAGCAAAGTTGATAAACCATTCTATACAAAATACGCCAGGCATATATTAATAATCACTTCCTTAGTAATTATAATTGCGGCGGCTATTTTTTATACAACAAAAAATAAGCAAGCAATACATGGGTCAAATGATAAAATAGTAAGCCCAATTGATACTATTACAGCAAATAGGACATTGGTTGATATTGAGCCAGAAGCAACATCAAAAATAGATAACCTTAGGATTGGAAAAACGGATGATAAAGTAAAGATTCTGACCAGAAATAAAAAAGTAAACGAACCAATTAATAAAGAAGTAAACAAAACAGACAATAAAGAAGTAAGCAAAACAGACAATAAAACGGTAAACTTAAATGAAACTTTTGCAGGTGATTGGAAGCTAATAGATGTTGACCCAAAGGCAGAATCAACAAGAGGCTACCTGAAGATTGAAGCACTAGATGAAAAAAAAGTTAAGATCAAAAGCTACTTTCAATTTTATTATTTTAAAACCAATAACACTTCCTTTTTGACCATATTCAATGGATTTGCCGGCTGCTCCTCCTGTTTATTAGAGGAGGAAATGAGAATCACCGCCGAAGACATTGCTATTGGTTCTCAAACGTATAAAATTTTAAAAGAAGATCAGCCAGATGGTGGAAAGGCTGGTGATACCATAATGAATGCGGGCTCAAATAAATCAATCCGTTCATCCGTTACATTACATTTAATCAATAATAAGATCGCGGTCATAAAAGTGAAAAACCCTGTTGCTACTGAACTTTCACATGGCTTGGTACTGCAACCCTTTGTTTATTCCTTTCGGTTTACGAAAACTGATTATTAAATAAATAGTATGGCATAATTCCTACCGTTAATTTTGAATCCGGCGCTGTTATCCTCATCTGTCGAAGGAAAATATAGATACCTTTCATTTCTTTTCACTTGATAAGTACTTCTCCCGTGCCATGTTTTCTATGACATAAAAAACAGGGCTATGAAGTGAAGACAATTGAAAGTCGTTAATCGAAAAAATATCTTCTTACCTATTCGGGGTACGGTTTTAGCTACCTTGCAGCTAAATAAATATTATGTCTCAAAAGAACAAAAAACAATTTGGTATATGGATGGATAACCATCATGCAACAGTAATAGGTAGAGCAGGTGCAGATGTAGAAAGTTTTAGTGTAGTTGGTCATGTTGAAAATGCCGGCGCACAACCTAACTCCAATGAAAAAAATGCACAGAATGATGCTAAACGATTACAGGTAAAATTTTTTAAAGAAATAACTGCGCTTATGCAAAACGCTGAGGAAGTCCATCTAACCGGTACCGGCACCGCACAGGAGCAGTTAATGCGTTACATGAAAGAAACCCCCCAGTTTAAAAACACCATCACAACCGAAAGCACCTCCAATAAAATGAGTGATGAAAATCTAGCTGAATATATTGCCGGAAAGTTTAATTAACTAAAGAAGATTTAATGGCTGCTTGGCATTAGCAGTGAGTGGTAATACACCATTTTTCGAATTATCGAAAATGGGAATTAAATTAACTTGATACATTTGAGTTCAACTTTTTTTTTAAACATTATTATTCTCAACAAATATGACTTTCACAATGCAAGATGAGTCAGCTTCCAAAAGATTCCACCTTTCCCGCCAGATTGCGAAATTTCTATTAGAAATTAAAGCTGTTAAATTCAATGTAGATGAACCTTTTATTTGGACTTCTGGAATAAAGTCTCCCATTTACTGTGATAATAGAATAATAAATTCCAAAGTAGATATAAGAGACGCTGTAATATCTGCCTTTAGTAATATAATCACTAGTGACTACCTTAATGAAACAGATATTATTGCTGCCGTGGCTATAGGCGGCATCCCCTATGGAGTATTGGCAGCAGATAGATTAAAGTTGCCTTTTATTTACGTAAGAGAGGAAAGAAAAAAACACGGTCTCATGAAAAGAGTAGAAGGTGAATTTCAAGAAGGTGATAGGGTATTATTAATCGAAGATCATATTTCTACCGGGGGCAGTAGTATGAAGGCTATAGAAGGACTTAAAGATGAAGGATTAGAACTTGTTTGTCTTTTAAGCATTATGACTTATGGATTTAAACAAGCAGGAGAATTATTTAGAATCCAGAATGTAAAACATGACAGCATCTGTAATTTAGATATCATTCTTATGGTTGCACAAGAAGAAGGTATTATAAGTTCTGATGATGCAGAAACAATCTTACAATTTAGAGAATCGCCCTCTGAGTGGCGAGTATAAAGATATTGTGTTCCACAATGAATGCACCTCAAATAAAATGTGCGACGAAAATATCGCTAAATAAATTGCAACGAAATTTGAATAACTTTTTAGAATATTAAAAAGAGAGAACTGCTTCAAAACGCTTGAAGCAGCTTTTATTTTTTCTACACTAAAATTTTTAGAATAGTAATCTCTACTGTATAAATCCTTTTATCAAATCAAGCAATCCTCCGCCACCATTCTTTTGCTGTTGTTGTTGTGCTCCCCCGGCAAGACTTTTTACAATGTCCATTAGCCCTCCTCCACTTCCTTGTCCGCCACCTCCAAATTGTTTTAACAAACCCCCTAACCCACCGCTGCCTGAGTTTTGACTACCAGCAATTTCTTCACTTTTACAGCCCGTGATAGAACTCAATAATTTTTCGAGGGAGAATCCGGAATTGTTGGGATCATTAGTTTTGTTAATAAGGTTGCCAAGAACATTTGGGATAAGGTTCCCCGACAAATTGTTAGCCTGACTGTTATTCAGGTTAAACTTATTCATCAGTTTTCCGGCAAAGTGCCCCATCATCATGGATACTATAGGATTGCTGAGTAAGCTCTTCTTGTCAGTACCGCCACTGCCAAATAAAGATAACAGGCTTTGCAGTCCGCCGCCGGCTACTACATTACGCAAGCCGGAAGCTACAGTGTTGGTAGCTTCGGCTACTACAGCATCATTATGCTCATTAGGCACATCGGGATTATTAATCACAGATTCTGCAGCGTTTCCTTTAACGAGATCGAATAATTCTTTTAGCATTGTGTATATTTTTTTATGATAAATATTTTGAGATGATGAATATATGGAAAGTTTATGATATGTAGAGAATCCCTGCCTTGCTCCATTTCTCCACGAACCATATTATAAAATTACTTTGTAAAATTATCAGTTTATCAGAACATATATGTGGACAAATATGTTTAAGTAACATCAGATTTATTTGACTTTAAACTTCGAGTATTCTTTTTTGATTTGATATAATAGTTATACCATGCCTGATACAATTCAAAGAATGAAAATGTAAAACATTAAATGCCGGATTACTTTCCAACATCCAGTTACAAATTTTCGTTCCATATGATTGGGCTATTCTTTTATCTTAAAATCTGACTGCTACTTTATTTTTATTACCCCCATATGTGACTATTCTGCCCACCCTTGTTAAAAAACTTTAACTTCTTTTTTGAACATATGAAGTATAATGTGACTCAATGTCATAAGAGCATTTATCAAAAAACTTTACATCATTCCCCTCAAATGTGCTCTTCTGGCATGGTTATGGGAATTTTATGAGTACCCCCCCGAAATAAACAAATTACAAAATAAAATTTATTTGAAATAACCTATGTTAGGCTCCCTTAACCTTTTATTTTAAACTTAAAAAACTTACAACATGAGTACTTCAAATTTTGAAAAGTCATCCACTGAACATTATCCCCCACGCAAAGATTATAGAAATGCGATTATTGGGGTCTTAGCTATTCTTCTTGTAGGAACAGCCGGATATTTATTTGTTGATAAAAACAAATCAACTGATACTATCCAACAGCAGGAAACACAAATTGCTAAGGTAACTGATGAAAAAAGCAGTGTTCAACAAAGCTTTGATGCTTCACTATCACGCTTAGATTCAATTAAAACCCTCAACAGCAGTCTACAGGGAAAATTAACTGCGAGCAATAGCGAGATTAGTAAAACAAAAGCAGAGATCCGCAGCATTCTTAATAAGAAAAATGCCACGGCAGCAGAATTAAATAGGGCTAAGCAACTTATCGCCAGTCTTAACGATAAAATAAATACCATGCAGGCTGATGTTGCCAGATTAACACAGGACAATCAAACTTTAACGCAGGACAAAGTTGTATTAACTCAGGAAAAAACAACATTAACTGAAGAAAAAGAAAAGTTGAATCAGGATCTTACGACGACTACGGTTGCCAAACAGGATCTTGAAAAGAAAGTTGATATTGCTTCTACATTAAATGCATCAAACATTTCTATTACCCCTGTAAAATTGAGAGGTAACGGACAGGAAAAAATTACTTCAACTGCAAAGCGTGTTGATAAATTAAAAATTTCTTTTGATGTTGATAACCGTATTGCATTACCAGGTACAACTGATATTTATGTATTAGTGTTAGGACCTGACGGTAAGGCCATATCAACAGAAGCTTTAAATTCAGGCACATTTACCACCCGTGATGAAGGCGATAAATCTTTCACTGCAAAACTGCCGGTTGAGCTTGAAACGGCTAAAAGAAAGAGCGTTGAATTCCAATTTACACCAGGAAATTTTCAACAGGGAAATTATACTATTCAAATTTATCAAAACGGATTTAAGATTGGTGAAAGTACCCGTGAGTTAAAGAAAGGCGGCCTATTTGGCTAGTTTTTAAACAAGAATTTTTACATCCCATAAAATATCTATCAAGCAACTTATTAATTTAAGTTGCTTTTTTTATTGCCTATGATCGTTTTTAAAGTACCATTTAGGCACTTGTTAGTTTATTAAAATACCAAATGCTGTTAGTCATCTGTAATTAATATATCGTAGGGTTAATATTTTAAAACTGTACAGTATCTACAACCGTACAATATCTTTGTGGTACTTTACTAAAATGAAAAATATACTGCTGCTTTTAGTGTTACTTTCAATTTCTTCAAAAATAATTGCGTCTGATACTACACTTATATTTAAAAAAAAGAATTCTTTTTTTATTGAGGGGGGTGGCAAAAGCCTATACTATTCCGTAAACTATGGTAGGATATTTAAGCAGGGTAAGAAACTAATTTTTAGCTGGCGGGCAGGCTTTTCGTTATTATCTCATGATCTCTCAATTCCTATTGCAATAAGTGCATTTACAAAAGGTTTACAACATCACCTTGAATTTAGCTTTGGTATCACACCTTATTTAAAAGATTACAAAACATTTTTACATAAAAATGATCTTTCAGATAAGCAGATCTATATTACCCCGGGGATTGGCTACCGTTTTCAAAAAATAAATAACCTCTTCATTTCAGCTGGAATTGATCCACTAATTTTAATAGATCCCACTTCAAATAATTTCTGGAATTTTAAACTTCAGTTTAAACCTACTGCACACCTTGCTATTGGCTTTGTCTTTTAAAAACCGTTACATGGAGGCAAACAAAGAATAGGCATAACATAATAAACTTTTATCACTGCATACTACGCTTTGTTTATTTAAACAACCATGTAACCCTTTTTTAAAACTATAGACAAAAGGAAATTTTTCTAATTTAAAAACGTGTAAATGATGTTTAAATCTTTTTATCTTGTTGCCCAGTTTTATTAATTCCGTTGGTTTGAGTTAATGCAATTGAATGAAGTAAAACAATCATACCCGATATTTATAATTAAATACCAGATATTACAAATTCTCTGTAAACAATAAAGAATTACTTTGAACCTCTAAACTAAACGCATTTAATTATTCTATTTAAATAAAATGAGCACAAAAACTTTGCAAAAAAACATATCTGATATCTTAGCAATAGCAGGCATTAAAATTAACGGCCCCGATCCGTGGGATCTTCAAATTCACAATGACGACTTTTATAAACGTGTGCTTAGCCAGGGGACACTTGGGCTGGGAGAATCGTACATGGATGGTTGGTGGGATTGCGTACAGTTAGATGTGTTTGCTTACCGGGTACTAAGAGCGGATTTATATAAAAAAGCGAAATTCGGTTTTGAGACTTCGATGCAAATATTGTTTGCAAAAATATTTAACATGCAGGCAAAAGATAAGGCAGCTAATAATGCCATGCGTTCCTATGATATCGGTAACAGGCTTTTTCAATTGATGCTGGATAAACGGATGGCATATACCTGTGGTTACTGGAAAGATACTGATAACCTTGACCAGGCACAGGAAAATAAACTTGATTTGATTTGCAGGAAAATAAAGCTGCAGGCAGGACAGCATGTTCTTGATATTGGCTGTGGCTGGGGCACGTTTGCAAAATATGCTGCCGAAAAATACGGTGCTAAAGTAACCGGTGTTACAGTCTCACCCAAGCAGGTTGAATTGGGCAAGGAAATGTGCAAAGGACTTGATGTAGAAATCAGGCTGCAGGACTACAGAGATGTAAATGAAAAATATGATCATGCCGTAGCTATTGGTCTTACCGAACATGTTGGTCCCAAAAACCACCGCACATTGATGCAAAAGGTTTCTGATTGCCTGAATGATGATGGATTATTTTTGCTTCATTCAGTATGCCATCCTTACTCCACAACTTCTATTGATCCATTTACTGATAAATATATTTTTCCAAAGTGTGTATTGCCATCAATGAAGCAAATTGGGACTGCAATAGAACATATTTTTTTAGTAGAGGATCTTCACAATTTCGGCACCTATTATGATCCTACACTTATGGCATGGTTTCATAATTTTGATAAACACTGGGATGAACTTAAAAATGAATATGGCGAACGCTTTTACCGCATGTGGAGGTATTATCTGCTTTCCAACGCCGGCTCATTCCGTGCCCGGCATAACCAGCTTTGGCAAATTGTAATGTCGAAAAAAGGTGTGTTAGGGGGATACCAATCTGTGCGGTAGTTGCAATTTAAATATTTCTTATATTTTTTTTTCGTTGGCATCATACGAGGAGGAATTACTAATGCAAAAAAAATAAGTTGAGATTTAATGATGTTTTTGTTTACCGGTATTATGCAATCTTTTATATCAAATGAAAAGGGATCACTGGAAAATGAAATGTGGGCTTAATTATGACAAGAGGTGATATCACATTATTTTTCTTTAAGCCCTGAGTAATATGGTTTAAAACTAATCATAAATTATTAATCAACCATTTGCAAAAACATTGATATAAAAAATAAAATAAATACATTCAAAAGAATAATCGTCGTTATGATCACCATTGCAAAAGAAGCAGAAACCATTATGATTGAGTATCTCTCGCAATTAAATTCGATTACAGAAGATGAGTGGATATACAAGCCTTCTCCAACAAAATGGAGCAAGAAAGAATTAATAGGTCATATGATAGATTCTGCGGAAAACAATATTCGGCGGTTCATTGTTGCACAATATGAAGAAAGTCCAACAATAATTTATAACCAGGATAAATGGGTTTCTATAAATAATTACCAGCAATGGGATACTCAAAATCTTATCCAGCTTTGGTATTTACTAAATAA
Organism: Chitinophagaceae bacterium; assembly: GCA_050998315.1. Lineage (GTDB taxonomy): Bacteria > Bacteroidota > Bacteroidia > Chitinophagales > Chitinophagaceae > Ginsengibacter. The sequence goes on along the minus strand of JBPCQG010000066.1, from coordinate 1,455 downwards.
ACAGATAGCGGATATTTTAAAGAACACTTCTGATGATATAGCGCAACGGACTGTACAAAGCGAAGTATTGCATAGCATAGAGTGGCTGGCGCAGGATTATATAAAGCATCTTAAACATCATTTGCACCAGGTATTGAATTTAGAAACTGTGGCCTATCCCTGATATTTGCATGCTTTGAATGTGTGTAAATAATAAAAAAGATAACTGCCCCTTTACTTTACTTACTTAATTTTTATGGCACTTACGATTTTAATAAGAATGGTAAAGTAGTTAATGCCAGCGAGTTTTTTGACGTTGGCGGATTGATGAATACAAATAAAAGAGAAATAAAAATCTACTAAAAATTTATCAGTATTACCATTATTGTTTGATCTTCGGAGGAAGAGCGAAGGCAATTGCTTCATGCTCAAAATGCCCTTTATGAGAAGCATCGCAGAAAGGTTTATTTTTAGACAGTCCGCAACGGCAGATAGAAACGATCTCCCTTCCCCCAAGATCATAAGCCTTCCCTTCCTTATCTACAATTTCAAAATCTCCTTCAACTTTCAGGGAGCCATTGCTTAGCACAGTAATTTTTGTTGCAGTCATAATATAAAGTGATTATTTATAAATGTAGGCAAAAATCAAACCAGCAAGGAGAATGTTTTTATGAAATTTTAGTAAGAATTGAATTATTGATAAATTCAAATTATTTCATATCATTGATATCATTCAAAATTATTTAACTGAAGAAAGAGATATAGCCGTTGGGGCTACGATTAAAACTTCAAAATAATAAGTAATGATTATTATTATTTAAGTAAAAGCTTAAAATGTGCATATTAGAATATCCGGTATCTCCCTATATTATAAGTATTAGTTTTTGTACCATCATTAAAACTATCATAAATTAATCCGATATTTTTTGCAAACCATCTTTCTTCAACATAAAAAGGTGTTGCAGGGGCAGTAGTTAATAAATATTCATACTTAACCTTTAATACATCGGAGGAAGTAACATTCCCACTTGTAACAGGTGTTGTTGCCTTCTCAAATAATGTCATCTTAATAAACATTGTAGAAGAAGTTCCACCGAATGAGCCCACCATATTTGGAGAATTCCAGGTTGTGCCCTGTGGCACATTATCTTTCAGAAAAATATACTCTACATAAGGTGGTGTGCCTGGTCCGTCAAATCCAAAAAAATGCTGTGTATTAAAGTACTCATAATAATCTCCCCCCGGCTTTCTAAAATATAATGAATCCGGCTTGCCTATCCCAGGAATATAATCTACAGTGAAAGTTGAAAAAGTGTTTGCACCAACTGTTAATTGGTAGGGAATAACTGTTATCAATATTGAATCAGCAGGCGTTCCTCCGGCTTTACCATAAGCCCAATTAGAACCAGTAGTTGTAGGGAAATAGTCAGTAATGGTAATAGTTCCCCCCGGTGAGAAGGTAATAGAAAAGTTACA
>JBPCQG010000055.1:0-11091 GCA_050998315.1 Chitinophagaceae bacterium | reverse complement strand
ATGTAATACCCAAATATTGCAGGTTATGCCGCTGGTTCTTTTCTTTTTCTTTTTCAAGAGCCTGTAGCTCTTTTTCTTTTTCAAAAGCAGCAACTTCCTGGCGGGTAATATCTTCCTTGTCCGTTTGTTTGGCTAATTCGCTTTGTAAGCTGTCGCCAAGTTTGTAATAATATGACGCCTCCTGAAACATATTTTGTTTTACCAAAGTGTTTATCAGACTGTCATTATCCTGAATGCAATCTGTAAGATTATTTTGGGTAAGGGCTATCTGTAATGATTTCTTGTAGTTTTCCGCAGCTACATTCCAGTTCTTATCATGGCCTGCCACCAATGCCAAAGTATAGAAATATTCTTTGCGGTCATCTGCGCTTACATTGCCCGACAAGTAATCACCTGCTTTACTTATCAGGTGCCGTGCAGAATCAATATTGCCTGTTTTTTCGTAAGCCTCTGCAAGTAATGTATTATCTAATAATTGGTACCCGGGGAAAATAAAAAAATGCCTGCGGTATTTTTTTAAAAAATCTTTCAATATTTCCTTGTAATTGGAGCTTATTAATCCCACAATCGTTGTACCGGTGATTTGATTATACAATCTTTTACTTCCTTGTATGGAATCAGCAAGCCTGTACGCCTCCTGAAGATGGTAATTACCAAGTACCGGCTGGTTTGAAAAAAAGTAATCTCGTGCAACATTAGCGTGCCTTACTGCAAGAGTATGAGGTTTGTTCATCATCCTTAGCAATGGCAATTCCTTTAATCTATATTCAATTGATTTGTTATAATCTTTCAGTTTCGCATAAATACTGGCAAATAAATTATTACTAATTGCCATCAAAAACGAACTGCGCATTTTTATTGCGATTTCATTTGCCTCGAAAGCAAGTTGCAAAGCCTGCAGGGGATTGTTCATTTCATTATATGAATTACCTGCAAAAAAATAAATAACAGTCTTGAGAGAATCATTTAAACCCTTGGTAAGATTAATTGCTTCATTTAAAGATTGGTTAGCTTTATTTTGATCGGGTTGATAAGTGAAGTAATAACCCGACTCTCTAACTTTGGCTAAAGCTTGATAATAACTGAGTTTATGCAGTTTTGAAAAAGCGTACAGACGATCAATACGGCTTTTTAAATCCTCTTTATTTATTGTAATCGATAAATTAAAATAAGCCTTTGCAATCAATTCCGGATCATTGGTTTGATGTGCAAAAACTTCAAGCTGTTCACTGTAATCTACTACAGCTTTTATATTGGATGAATCATTATGCCGGGAATGATAATGAAAGAGGGAAATAAGCGCATTCGTTTTTTCATCAGGAGTTTTCGCCTGTTGCAGTTCTTTTTCAAGTATTCCCAGGTTTCTGTATTGATTATCTGAAAATATTTGTGCCCGGCAATAAAATATCCCGGTAGTAAAAATGCATAAGAGTAATAGCTTTTTCATAAGCGTTGATAAAGTTGATCAATCTGGTTTGAAGAACGATTTGTAATTTAAAGTTTTTTAAATCATTAAATACATAAGGTCAAATCAGCTCACAATTTCTTTTTCAGGAACAGCACGGCGCTTTGAATTTTAATAATCTGGCAAAACTGAATTTTTCGTGAAGCGAAGTATTTCTAAAAAAAAGTTGCCGAATTAATGGAAAAATAAATTGTTGAAGCTCTTACCGACCATGCTTTTCCATATTTGGTAAAGGCTTCTTTTTTTTCAGGTAATCATCAAACCATAGTTTTATATTTTCGTGCATCTCTCTTCTGTACTCGCCAAATAAACCATGAACAGCACCTGGAAACAAAATATATTTAACTGGCTGCTTTGCTTTAAAAAATTTTTCCAGAAGCTCAAGAGTTTCTTCTGTATTTACCCTCCAATCTGCACTTCCCTGCATAATAAGTATAGGTGTGCTTTTGCTTAAGCTATCAGCCCAAAATACAGCAGATCTTTTTTTTAATTCTGCTTCTTTATTGGTGATATAATCAGGAATATGGGTAGCATATACTTTTTTCTCAAGTGACGCTGCATCGGGCCGCAAAGCAAGATGGGTAAATATATTTGCTACCCCGGAGTTTACCACTGCAGCTTTGAAGCGTTTCGATTTTTTTAATGCAAGATAAACCATCATACCGCCCCTGCTGAATCCGTACAATCCAATGCTTGAAGTATCTGCATTTGGCACCTGATCAAATAAGTAAGCAGCATTCAACACATCATTTACATCAGCTCCTCCATATTCATCCCTTTCTTCACTGCCAATGGAACCACGATATTGAGTACCTAAAACAACATATCCCCAACTGGCAAAGGTCTGCATCTGTGCAATATCAGCAGCATCAAAAGGCGGAGAGTTGAGCGAACTACCGCCACGACACAAAATGATGCATGGATATTTTCCTGAAGCCTTAGGCTGAATAAGATAGCCTTTGATTTTAAGCCCATCACTTAGATAAGTTACAGCCTTTAATTCCGTTTTAGTTTGCATAGTGAGAAAACCGGTATCTCGTGCCGTGAGTATTGCTAAACTGGAATCCGGATACTGATAAATGAGTTGTTCAACAATTTTTCCTTGTTGTGCATTAAGAGAAGCTGTAAATGCAATTAAAGCAGATAAAGCAAATACATGGTTCATGATATTTTTTCTTTACGATGTTTTTAGAATCCTGCAGCAACTTATCCAAATTTTCTTTGCAACAATCTTCCATTTGCCAAAACTGCATTTCTATTGAATCATTTCATATTCTCGAATGCTGCATTACGAAACGTTTTTACATCAGCATTTCCAATCCTTTTTCCTGTACTGACAGTACCGGGATTAGTTATATTAATAACAATATCCCCATTTTCGGTTTTAAAACTATACAATGTACTAAGGGCATACTTTACCATAAAATTTTCATCATTTTGTTTTAATAATGGTAGTGGTAATTCGCCAAATCTTTGTATCATTAACCGATCATTTTCCACAAATGCCCTCAGCGTTCTTTTAAATAAATTAAATTTTGAGGGGGCGCTGTTTTCAGTAGGTTTTCTCTGTACAACATAGGTACCTGTCATCCTCAAGATTTCTGTAGTTAATACAGGAAGGTCAGCAATTAATTTTTTTGAAGTTTCCCTTGCAGATACCTGAGTTAACCCCAACATATTACGGGCAATCCGTCTCCCGATTGCAGAAGCCATCTGACCGCTTGTGTTTGATAGTACAATAATAGTCACGTCTTTTTGAGGATAATAGTATAAAAAACTACTATAGCCTTGCAAACCCCCTGATATTCCGATTGTTTCAAAATTATCTTCTTTGCCCAATCTAAGGGTATAGCCAAAATCTCCTGAATTATTTTTTTTAGCTTCATCTCTGCTTGTCATCAAATCAAAACTTTTTGCAGTAAGCATTTATTTTTTCTCACACCCTCCCATAGTTTATATATATCTCCGGTTGTGCTAACAAGCCGCAGTGAATAATCATATTTCAATAATGATCCCGTAGCAGTCGAAAGTGAAGTATCCATCGAATGATATCCGTCTGCAAAGTTTGGTATTAACTTTATTGGATCAAGATATTCAGTTTCCTGTAGCAAAAGTGGAGCAACAAAATTTTCTTTAAGATAATCCTGGTATCGTTGTTTAGTAATTTTTTCCAGTATAGCTGTTAACAAAGTAAAATTTGAAATGGACCAATCGAATTTAGCTCCCGGTTCCATCAGAAATGGTTTATTCGCAAAAAGGTCAATTACTTCATCTAAAGCCTTAGGTTGATAGGCCTGTCCTTCTATAGGATCGCCTAAATAATGATAATCCGGAATACCTGATGTGGAAGTAAGCAAATGCCTGATTGTTACTTTTTTGTCCTGTAGAGGAAAATCAGGTAAATATTTTTTTATTTCATCACCAAGCGACAAATTACCTTTTTCCACCTGCTGCATAATAGCTGTTGCCAGTACAAGAGTACTTGGTCCTACAATAAAATATTTGGTCTGCGGGGTGGCTGGCACCCTAAATCCCAAATGCGCAAATCCATAACCCTTGTTTAAAATTATTTTTCCATTTTGTGCTATCAACACAGACGCACCGGCAACTTTTTGTTGCGCAAAAGCTTCCTTTACAAATATGTCAAGTTCAGTTTTTTTGAATGTCTGTGCCTGGAGGATTAAAGGCATCAGGAGCAGCAAGAGAATTGATTTTTTCATCATAATTTTTTGTAAAAAAGTAAATAGTCCTAGAATAAATTCTTCATTTGCCCTTAACCTGCACCCGTGCATCTTCCAGCAACTTATCCAAATCTTTTCTTTGCAATAACCTTCCATTAGCCACCACAGCATTTATTTTCCTTGTGTTGGAAATGTCCTCCAATGGATTTGCATCTAATAAAACAAGATCAGCCAATTTGCCAACTTCAACGGTCCCCAGTTCTTTCTGTTTGTTTAGAAAAACAGCAGGGTTAATCGTTGCTGCCTGTAAAGCTTTGAATGGGGGCAAACCCGCTAAAACTAAAAGCGATAATTCTTCATGTAAACCAAATCCGGGTAAAATCATAATGGCGGCTCCATTATCAGAACCTGCAAGAAAAGGAGCGCCTGCTTTGTAAAGTTCCTTGACAATCTTTAGCTGTAGTTCGTATAATTTTCGCCAGGATGCGGTATCTTCTTTTGTAAATTGACTCCACCATTTCCCTGGACTCTTTCTAATAACAGTTTGCAACTGCGCAGGGAGGTATTCAAATTTTGGATCATGAGCAAGGCTGCTGTCTGCAATTGAGGAAAAAATTTTTAATGCTGTAAGAGTCGGTGTTTGCCAGGTTTTATTTTTTGCCATGATGCTTGCAAGATCATGCGCTTTGGCAGCATCAAATGCATTAATTAATTTATTTTTAAACTCAGCTCTTAGTGTAGTAGCATACATGGAAGCAGTAATAGGTATTGCTGCAAGATGAAGCCTTTCGGCTCTTAATTCCTTTTCATTTTTTGAACATTCCACAAGAAATCCGCCTATACTATTTCCTAAATGTTCAATAGATGCCTGCCCTGCAGCAGAGGCTTTTCGTGCATCCACAACTACAGGAACATGCCCTGCCACCTTTAGCTTTTTTGTTTTTGCTTTTTGCATAATTGCATAAAAGCTTCTTCAGACAGCCAGTCATGAATTTTAATGAAATCTGCACCCAGTGCTTCGATTGAATCAATTGCTATTTCAGCATCAATAGGGTTTGTTACAGTTATTCGTTCAGGGACTAAGCCATGGTTCCTGGCTCCGTCCAAAATCTTTCCACAGGCAACAATGCGGGGACTTTGAACCGAGGTGCTATTGCGCCATCGTTTCCAGTTATAATCACCGCTACCCATTTCTCTTATTCCGGTAACTCCATTTGCAATAAATAAGGGGAGTCCCCTTTGTTCAAAATTATCAAATGCATCAGTATGCGTATGCATATCCCAAAGCCCGGGTATCAAATATTTTCCTGTGCCATTTACTACAGTTGCACCTTTTACAGCAAAAGGTTTTGAGCTGATTCTTTTTATGCGGTTACCCTCAACAAAGACATTTTGGTTGGCAATTACTTTTCCTTTCTGTACATCAACAATATTTACTTTTTTAAAAAGAATTTTTTGGGCTTTTAAAAGGAGTGGTAAAAAGAATACTACGATGAGAAATATTCGCATAAGATTATTTTTATAGATTTTGGTTAACTTTTTATTTATTCAACACCTGTTCTTTTGACTGTTTCAGCAATTCATCCAAATCTTTCCTTTGTAAGCAATCTTCCATTTGCCACCACTGCATTTATTTTTCTTGTGTTGGAAATATCAACAAGAGGATTTGCATCTAATAAAACAAGGTCGGCAAGTTTACCTACTTCTACCGTGCCTAAATCCTTTTGCTTATTAAGAAACCTTGCTGGATTTATAGTAGCCGTACGTAATGCTTCTGCAGGGGTTAATCCGCCATCAACTAACCAATAAAGAACATCGTGTAAAGACATGCCGGGTGTTATAAAATCTTCCATTTGCGTTCCTGCAAGTAAAGGCACACCTGATTTAATTGCCAGAATGATATATGAAATAGTCGGCTTTTCTGCTCTTGTAGACGCAAGTGTTATTAAGGATTCTTTTTTTACCTCACTTGCCATTAATTGTTTTTGCCTATTGGAACGAAACTTATTTCTGCTTGTGTCACCAATCTCAAACCATCTTAGTGAAGGCATAAAAGAAGCTATACCCGAACACATCCAGGTATTGTTCTTTTTCAATGTACTTATTAAGGAGTAGAAATATGCAGTATCAATAGTACCCAGAGAAGCTAAAACTCTATTGTAAAAATCAGGAACTGAAACAAACCGCATGCTGTCCTTAGCAGAAAAATCAAACAGCTTTTCTCTTCCTTTAGAAGTAACTCTCCACAAGTCAGATAAATGTGCAAATGCATCAATTCCATTATCAGAAGCAGTCATTGGCTCATTCAAAATACTACGTATATCAATAACATCAGCACCCCAATAAACCATAGAATCTACTGCCTTTGCTGCTTCTGATGTAGATTTTACTAAGTAAGATTTATCTTCATTTTGTTTTTGAAAAGGCAACCTGTCAATCAACGTTTTTCCTGATAAATAAAGTCGGGGTGCAAGCATTTTTCCTGCTCCAATATTTTTTTTTATTTGAAATGCTTCTGCAGGACTGTGGGGAGGTAACAAATCTCTTACAGATGTAACGCCATTTGCCAGCATCAATTTAAATGCAGGTACTCCTTCATTTTCATATTGCAAAGCATAAGCATTAAAGTCACATAGCCCCGGTATCAGGAATTTGCCGGTGCCCTTGATTATTGTTACGCCATTTACGACAACCTGTTTTGAACTTATTTTTTTGATGCGATTCCCTTCAACTAAAACATTTTGATTTGATACTACAGTTCCGTTTTTTATATCAATTATGTTTACGTTTTTAAAAAGGATTGATGTTTTTTTGCGCTAAAAGCTGCAACGGAAATAAAAGAACAAGAATGATTTTCATAAATTGATGAGGTGTAGTAATTATGAAACTAGTAAAATGAATGCTAAATCAAAAGTATAACTAACTTGCAAATATGAAAAATGGGAATCGTTTATCTTTATTATTCACTGATCTCTCAACTGCAATTTCCTCTTTTGAGCAATCATTAAATATAGATCTTGCCAAATTCTCAGATATGGAAGCTGACGTTATTAAGAACGGGCAAATACAAAAGTTTGAATATACAATTGAGCTGCTTTGGAAAACGCTTAAGAAATATTTTGAGGTAAAAAGAGAAACGATTTTTTTATATCCCAAAGACGTTATCAAGGCATTTTTTGCTGAAGAAGCAATAAACGAAGAAACGTATCTTATTTTAATGGATGCTATAGAAAGCAGGAATTTATTAAGCCATGTTTATAAGATTGAGATGTTTGATTTAATTTACCCTAAGCTTACAGATTATGCAAGAGCCATCCGGGATACATGCGATGCCATTGAATCGCACACCCTTTAAAACAGATTTTGAACTTTTGGCAAAAGAAATTGTGTTGAAAGAATTAAAAGATTCAGATTGCAAAATCTTTTTATTCGGCAGCCGTGTCACAAAACAAAATCATCGCTTTGCAGATATGGACATTGGAGTTATTCCCGGAAAAGATTTTAATACAAAAATATTAGACGATGTTAAAGAAAAGCTGAATGGGTCAATAATTCCTTTTAAGGTAGATGTTGTAAATTTTGAGCACGTATCTAAAGCTTTTAAAGCAGCAGCGCTGCAGGATGTAGTATTTTGGAAGGAGTAATAGAATTATTTTGTGTTTAAATTTAAAATTGCTGATGGATTTTGTAAGTGAAGAGATGGAGAAGATATAAAAATCTTTTTTATTTCTTCACTTTTTGTTTTGCATCTTCCAGCACCTTATCCAATCTTTTCTTTGCAACAATCTTCCATTTGCAACCACTGCATTTATTAATGGATTACTTCAAATTTTCAAATGCCGCATGATGAAAGGTTTTTACATCAGCAGTTCCTATTTTTTCTAATTTCTAACGGAGTGGTGAAATCTTTTTAAATCCCCCTCCTCCAACAATATAAATAACACCTTTGGAATCTACGGCTATATCATGTCCTTTTTCTGACCATGTTTTTATTTCCTGTAAGTCCGGGTTTAACATGGTAGTGCCTTTATCCCCCGTTAAATATAGCCGTCCTTTTTTATCCGCTGTTACGGCAAAAAGCCTCCCCACTTTATCTTTTACATTCAACTGAGTAATGAATTTCCCTTTAAAATCAAATATTTGCAATCGTGAATTTTCCCTGTCAGCAACCAACACTTTTTTATTAAATACTGAAATGCTGTGTGGTATATCAAATTCCCCGGGTTGATCACCTTTCTTCCCCCAGGAATATTGCCATTTACCGTTTTTTGAGAATTTTACAACTCTTGAGTTACCATAACCATCCGAAATATAAAAGGAATTGTCCTTTAAAAATGCAATGTCGGTTGGCAAATTAAAATGTAAAGAATCGCTGCCTGCGCTAAACTTTTCTCCCAGCCTCAGCAAGATTTTACCATTGTTATCCAGTTTTAAAATTTGTTGCAGCGCAACATCCACTGCCCAAATATTTCCTTTGTTATCAATTGTTATCATATGGGGTAAAACAAATATTCCTGCGCCAATGGAATCAATTAATTTACCTTCTTTAGAATACTTTAAAATAACAGGTGGTATTAGAGTCTCTTTTGCTTCAGGTTCCCAACCTCTGCCTGCTCTGTAAAAAGTATAAACATTATCGTTTTTATCTGTAGCAACTCCATGGGTAGCTGTGGTTGTAATGATTTCAATTTTATACCCGGTAGTGGATTGAGACAAAGTTTTACATGAATACAAAAGAATCAGAGAAATAAAAATGAGTATGCTTTTTTTAAATTTCATATAAAGTATCATTATTCATCTCAACCTATGCCGCTCCGGAAAGAATTTTAGGCTGAGATTATTTTTTTAAAAACTGAATATTTTTTGGCCCTTTTGTTTCGAGAATAAATCCAATAACTTTTTTTGATGTACCGGAACGGCTAAAACGAAGTTTTTGTTCCTGAGAAATAAATACATCTTTCGCTATGGGATAAACATTTGATCTGTGATTAATGGGTGTATCAGTTAAATATAATTTGCCTCCCTTTATCTCCAGATGATAATTTGTTTCCAATTCGTTAGAATAATAATAGCCTGTAAATTCATTAAGATCAACCGCAGATGAATCTATTAATTGAACTCTTTTTGAACCTCCGGTTAAATTACCAGAGGCATCCCACATGGTTATACTATGGTACAAACCATTTCTATAATCCGTAAATTTTAAAAGTGAATTTGCATCAAACCTGAACAAATTTTCTGAAATTTTAATCAGCGGTGTACTGGAATTGTTTCTCAATTGAATCCTCCTCAAAGTATCGTTCTCTAAAGCAATTAATAAAAATCTTTGGGGAGCTAATGCATCTTCATAATAACCGGTATATTTCTTCACGACTTCCTTTTTATGCTTTTCGGTTATTTTTTCCTTTTGGCTATTTGTATTAACAACGAAAGAACCCGGGGTATTGGCTGCCACCAGTTTATTTAAAATTTGTAAATAAATAGCCGGATTGGTTTGTCTTCCATATTCACTTTTTGTTTTATGGGCAATTACTAAATCCAGCTTTGGTAATATGGTTATAAACTGCCCGAAAGCACCTTCAGCAGAATATGCGCCTTCAAATGAGCCTGTATTATAAGGCGCATCCCAAACCCACCACATATATCCATAGCCATAAGGGAAAGAATATGGAAATTTTCGATACGCATTAATTTCTTTGAGTAATGTGACCGGGCTTGTAATCAATTGCACCCAGTTGGTTGAAATTATCTGTTTATTATCCCAGGTTCCATTCCGAAGCATCAGATATCCTATCCTTGCCATATCTCTTGTAGAAAACCACATTGGATAGGCGGGATATTTTGATACGGTACTGTCTCCCTCTTTATGTTGGGCCTCTCTTTTCCAATCCTGAAATTTTAAGGGTTGTACCAGCATGGAGTCAATGGCATCATAAATATCAATTCCGGCATATTTTTCAAAAATGTAACCTGCTATATTAAAATCCCAGTTATTGTAGATATACAAACTGCCGGGCAAAACCGAACCCCTGTTTGGTTTAAAGTTAGTCCAGTCTCCGCCATAACTGGGGAGATGATACACCCCTGACCTTGATGTTATTATATTTTTAATGGTTGCGCTTTTTTCAACAGGCAAAAGGCCTCCTATATCATCAATGTTCAGTTCTGCCAGGGTTTTATTTAAATCGATCTTACCGTTTTCTACATAGGGGCCATAAAGCATAGCCAATATACTTTTGCGGGCAGATGCGATATAGCTTAACTCTTGCAAATCACCATATTCAAATATCACTTTGCCATGTTGTATCACCATCATGCCGGTGGTCTTAGAGCTGTCAATTATGAAATTGGTTAAAGCCATTAATTTTTTAGCCTCCCAACCCTGCAAAGAAGGGTTTTTATTATACTCCCAATCATTGCCGGGGAAAACGTAAGTATTTTTTTCTGATGGTGTATTCTGGGCTTGGGAAAAGAAGTTTGCAAGTAATAATATTAAGCAAAATATTTTGCGAGTAATAAAATTTTTTCTCATGGGCTTTTTTTAAATTTTAGTAAAATTTCTTGATGTAGCATACGGCAGTAAAAGAGAATATGTGGTAGCATAGAAATAAAAAATCAAACTATTTTGATTGCTTTATTCTTTCCTTTGCTTCTTCCAACAGTTTATCCAATCTTTTCTTTGCAAAAGCCGTCCATTGCTACCACTGTTCTGATAACAACTTCTAAAGCAAGCATCATTCATACTCCCCCGGATGGTACCTTCGTTCAGCATGCTTTAATACATCTTCTTTATAAAAATATGCTTCCTTAAATTTACCCGCAGCATATAAAGGCGCCTGGTCAAAGTAATGAGGAGAGGCCGGATCAGCACTCTGTCCGAAATACACAACAGACTTCGCTTTAACTTTTTCACCAAATTCAATAATAGCTACATAAGTATTTCCT
>JBPCQG010000032.1:0-11059 GCA_050998315.1 Chitinophagaceae bacterium | reverse complement strand
GTATTAACACCTTTAATTTCATTTTTTAAAATGAGTCCTTCATAATTTTTGGTAAATAAGATATTGCTGCCACAACCCAGAATAAATAGTTTGTAGTTTGTAGTTTGTAGTTTGTGGGTGAGCGTTAAAGAATTTTCTAATTCTTCTATTGAGGAAAAGGTTGAAAAATATCTTGCATAAGTTTCAACACCAAATGTGTTGTACTTTTTGAGCGGATAATTTTGCTGAACTTGTATAATCAACAGCAAAATAGTAAATATGAATGAACAGATAGCAGTCATTATTGGAGCATCAGGATTGATAGGTAATCATTTAGTGGAACAAATACTGCAGGACAATCATTTCAGCATCATTAGAATTTTAGTCAGACGTAAATTAGAATTCAATCATCCAAAATTGCAACAGATGTTGGTAAATTTTAATGATATAAAGGATTATACAAATAATTTTGGAGAAGGGGATATAATTTTTTGCTGTGTTGGAACAACACAAAAAAAAGTAAAAGGTGATCGGGTTGCATATGAAACAGTAGACCATGATATCCCGGTACATGCAGCTCAGATTGGGATAAAAAAGGCTTTTAAAAAATTCTTGATTGTATCATCAGTAGGTGCTGATCTATCATCTTCTAATTTTTACTTACAATTAAAGGGTAAAACAGAAAAAGATATTGAACAATTTGCTTTTGATAGTATCAGCATTTTCAGGCCATCAATGTTATTAGGCAAAAGGAAGGAACGGAGACCGGCAGAAAAAATTGGCCAGTTTATTATGCAGGCATTTTCTTTTATGTTTATTGGTTCTTTAAATAAGTATCATCCAATTAAAGCTAAAGACGTTGCAAATGCTATGATAGCTGAAAGCAAAAAAGCAGAATTAGGCTTTCGTATTTTTGAGTATAACGAAATAAAAAAATTACTCTTAGAAGCCTGATCTAAGGGGAAGGGCCACCCGGATGACACCTTCGGACGGGGCTTGAAGGGGGCTACATAGGATCGACATCTGCTATAAGTACAACACTCCTGAATTTCTTTTCTGCATGCAACAAGTTAAAATGATTGAAAATCACTTTTTTATACTGTTGAAGCATGTTTGCATCCTTTGGTAATTTAATAAGGATATCCATAAGGTATAAACTGCGAATCCTGTTAATTACTGGTGCTGCAGGTCCGGTTACAAAATCTTTCATATCCTTTTTTAGTGCATCCCCTAATCTATTCGCAGCCTCAATCACAACATCTTTCATCTTATGTTTTAAAATAATTTTTACTATGCGGCTGAATGGAGGATAAAAAAATCTTTTACGGTTTTCGATCTCGAAATCATAAAACCTTTTATAATCATGCTCCTGAACAAATAACAATATTGGGTGATTTATTTTTGCTGCCTGTATAAGCACCTTTCCCTGTTCTTTCTTTCTTCCAGCCCGTCCGCTAACCTGCTCCATTAATTGAAAAGCTCTTTCATTAGCCCTAAAATCTGCAAAGCTCAATAACCCATCCGCGTCTAAAACACCTACAAGACTTACGTTTTCAAAATCAAGTCCTTTTACTACCATTTGTGTTCCAGCAAGAATGTCCATTCTATGCTGTTCAAATAATTTTATTAAACTATCATGAGCAGTTTTACCACGCACTGAATCCATATCCATCCTTGCTGTTTTAAAAGAAGGAAATTCGTTCTGTAATTCCTCTTCTATTTTTTCTGTCCCAAAATTTTTCTCCATCCAGTTTACAGTTCCACATGCAGGGCAGGTGGTTAGTTTAGTGTAGCTGCTTCCGCAATAGTGACAATGCAATTTATTTGAGAATTTATGCAGAGTTAGTGTAACATCACAATTATTACAATGGGGAATAAAGCCGCATGTTCCACAAATTAAAAAAGGGGAATAGCCCCTTCGGTTTTGAAATAAAATCACCTGTTTATTATTGATCACCGCCTTTTCAATAGCAACTTTTAACTGGGGTGATAATATCACTTTACTTATTTTAGATGCCGCCACCTGCCTGGTATTTATAATCTCAATATCCGGAGGTTTTATCCCTCCAAATCTTTCATTTAGCTCCACCAAACCATACTTATTTTTTTCAACATTATAATAACTCTCTATTGAAGGCGTTGCGCTACCAAGCAAAACTTTTGCGCTAAAAAGAGAAGCATAAAAAATTGCTGCATCTCTGGCATTGTAGCGTGGCGCAGGATCCTGTTGCTTATAAGAGCTGTCATGTTCTTCATCAACGATTATTAAACCAATATCTTTAAAAGGAAGAAACAAAGCGCTTCTTGCACCAAGAACAATTTTAACATCTCCACTCTTAATTTTATTCCAGAGTTCTACCCTTTCGTTGTTATTAAATTTAGAATGATAAATAGCAACGTTCCCACCGAAATTTTTTTGTAACCTGCGTATGATTTGTGCGGTTAAGGTTATCTCAGGAAGAAGATATAAAACCTGCCTACCTCTATTTATATATTCTTCAATTTGTTTTATATACAATTGCGTTTTGCCACTGCTTGTAACTCCATGCAGCAGGCATACATTCTTTTCGATGAATACTGAATTGATCTCATCTAATGCAGTTTTTTGGGCAGAGCTAAGTTCGAAATCAATAGAACTTTTTTGTGGGAACTTCTCAAACCGGTCAACATTTTTCTTTTCTATAAACAATATATTTTTTTCTGTTAAGCCTTTTAATTGGGCAGAAGTGGCTCCGGATTTTTTTAATAATGAAGTTTGTGTTACTTCTGCCTCAATTTTTGAAAGGTGTAAATAGCTTAACAATAATTCCAGCTGCTTGGGAGCTTTTGCCCAGTTATTCAAAAGCTCATTTAATGTTTCTTCATTATTATACTCAGGATTCAGGATAATATAATTTTCTTTCTTCTGTTTATATTTTTCATTGAAGGCTTCCCACACATAACAAACCTTTTTCTCGATAAGTCTTTTAATAAGCGGATACACATGATTGACATCAAGGATCTGCTGCACTTCCGGCAATCTCAATTCTTTTTTAATTAATAATGCCTCCGCCACCAAATATTCTTCATTATTAAGATTCGAAAAATCGTCTCCATAATCTTCATTAAAAACGATAATTGCCTCACTGCTTAATTTTAAATGCGTTGGTAGTGCCGCCGCCATTACTTCACCTTCACTGCACATATAATATTCACTTATCCATTGCCAAAGCTGCAATTGCTGTGGATAAATTATCGGTTCTTCATCAATTATGTTTAAAATCTCTTTTGTTTCGTATTCAGGTTTTTTGCCAGAAACTGATTTTACTATCCCGGCATATTTTTTATTTTTTCCAAATACAACTTCAGCCCTGCAACCCGGATTTGTAACAAATTGAAGATGTGGTGGAATGGTGTACGTATATGTTTTCGGAATAGCCAAAGGCAACAAAACTTCTGCCCATGAATTTGCATTGTTAGATTGGAAGTAGAAAAGATTTGTAATATCCGTCGCTTGATTATCCATCATTGTAAAGATAGTTTCAAAAGCTTCCTCTTCGGGGAGATTCATGGGGACTGTTTTATCCAACTTGCCTTATACCTGATCAGGCCGTCTTCCATTTGCTTATAGATTTTTTCTTTGAGGAAAGAAACGTCATTTATAGAAAGAGTTGCAGTTTGAGTTTCTTCTAAAAATACAGCCCGTGATCTGCCTGGAGTGAGTGATAAGATACTTTTATAATTCAGCCTATCGTATGTATCTAAAAATAATATAGGCTTAATCGGAGTTTGAGTTTCAATGGCAATTTTAAAAGCTCCGTCATAAAATTCTTTAAGAGGTGTATGAGTTTCATTAAATGTTCCCTCTGGACAAATGAAAACGGATATTTTTTTTTTAATAATTGCTTTTAATGTCATTACGCTTTGTGCTCTATTCTCGGGGCTCCTTCTATCTACAGAAACGGCTGCGTGTTTAAAAATAAAGCCGAACACAGGAATTTCGCCAAGCTCAGCTTTACCTAAAATGCGAAAATTTTGTTTTCGTATAGCTTTCATCATTACGGGTATATCAAGATAGGAAATATGATTGCTCAAAAAAATATATTGGTTTGAAGTGTTATATGGGCTTTCAAATATATTTTCATGAGAAATGCCGATTAAAAACATCCAGGTATCTGCCCATAGCCTGCAAGCCTTATATATAATATTACCTCCATTTACCTTACCGAAAAAGGAAGCTACCAGAAATATTGGCAGAAGTAAAAGCATAATGAGTAAAAAACCAAGAAAGGCGTATAGACTATAGATTATTTTAACTACATGTAATAAATATTTCAAAATATTGCTTTAAGCCGCAAAATAAGATAATAGCTTCACCACATTTGGCATTTTTTGTATAGAATTAGTAAATTTTAATTGATTTTACCCTACCTTTGCACTCCTAAATTTAGGTAGTTATGTTTGCAGTTATTAAAATAGCCGGTCAACAGTTTAAAGTACAGCAAGGACAAAGTTTATTTGTACCGCATCTAACAGGGAAAACCGGAGATAAAGTTGAATTTTCTGATATATTGATGTTGGAAAACGAAGGTAAAATTAGCATAGGTAAAGAAGCTAAAGGTACCATAAAAGCAGAAATAGTTGAGGACATTGTTAAAGGTGATAAAGTAATCGCGTTTAAAATGAAAAGAAGAAAAGGTTTTAGAAAAAAGCATGGTCATCGCACTCATTACACTCAAATAAAAGTAACAGATATTATTTAGTTGTTTTTTGATTTTGCGTAAATTCTCAATTATTGATTTATAATTTTTAATAGAAAGATATGGCTCACAAAAAAGGAGAAGGCTCCGTAAAAAATGGACGTGATTCACAAAGTAAAAGACTAGGTGTAAAAATCTTTGGTGGTCAACTTGCAATTGCCGGTAACATAATCGTTCGTCAAAGAGGTACAACATTTCATCCCGGGAAGAATGTTGGCGTAGGAAGAGACTGGACAATTTTTGCAACTGCTGATGGAGTTGTGGAATTCAAAAAAACTAAAGGCGACAAAACTTACATTTCTGTAAATGCTGCTGAAGCGTCAACATAATATTTTCAAATTGCTGCATTGTTTATTTAGAAAACGTAAAGACACAAAATTTACATTTCTGAAAAGCACCCCCCGCGTCTTAATAAAATATCATAAATAATTTTGGAAGTTTGAAAAATGTTTTTATTTTTAGTACATATTTACTAACAATTAAATTCTAAAAACATGGCAACTTCAAAAAGTTCTTCTAAAGGAGGATCAAAAGGTTCTTCAAAAGGAGGATCAAAAGGTGGATCTAAATCTGCTTCAAAAGGTGGATCTAAATCTGCTTCAAAAAGCGGATCTAAAGCTGGATCCAGGAGAAGGTAAATTTCGCTTTTAATTAAGCAATGATATGAGCCCCGATTTTCGGGGCTTTTTTTACGCCTCAATATTCTTTACCAGTAAGCATTCTAGCAAATATGATTTTGCCTGATAAGCAAATCGAACACTTCTCTTTCATAGCTCTTTAATTTAAATAATAGCTTCAAAAAATCTACAACATAGAAAAAACCTAATTAGAAATTACATGTTTTTTTGACATTTATTTTCTCTGAATAAAGAAGGTAAATTTTATTAGAAATTGATACCTAAAATATAAAACCGGATTGATGTTTATTTTAAAAAATACAATCTTGCGAAAATTAAATGTAACTTATTGAATAAAAAAAAGAATGTGTGAAATAATAAAAGCATGTCAAAAAAGTATAAAAAAAAGCTGAAAAATTTTTCTCAAATGTTAAATCTTTTTTTACCAACCCCAAAATAAAACTATTATTTTCATTAGGAGGAGGAGATAAATTATGCTATCTATAAAAATAAACTTTGTAAAATATTTATTTCCTTTTCTGCTTTTCTTTCCAAAAATTGTGTTGTAAAAAAAAAGACTAACCGATGGTAGTCTTTTGTGACCGCGTTAGGATTCAAACCTAAAACCTTCTGATCCGTAGTCAGATGCTCTATTCAGTTGAGCTACGCAGCCAAATTGGGGACAGCAAAAATAATAAATATTTATTGAAGAGATGTTAGCACTTTTGCTATAAATTGGATAAGTGAAAATTTATATTTGGACTGTTGGAAGAACGCATGAATCATATGTAAAAGAAGGAATAGATATCTTTACTAAACGCATTTCCCATTATTATAATGTTGAATGGAAATTAATTCGCCCGGTTAAAAATGCTTCAGTTCTTTCTAAAGACGATTTAAAAAATAGTGAGGCTGAAATTATTTTAAGTCTTTTAAAACCGGATGATATCCTGATAGTTCTTGAAGAAAAAGGACAACAATTTACTTCGGAACAATTGGCAAAACTAATACAGCTCAATGCCAACAAAAGCACTAAAACTTTGATCTTTCTTATTGGAGGCGCTTTTGGTGTGGATGAAAAAATTATTATTAGATCGAATTATATATGGAGCTTATCCCAATTAGTATTTCCCCATCAAATAGTCAGGTTAATTTTAGCAGAGCAGATTTACAGGGCTTGTACTATAATAAGAAACGAAAAATATCATCATAGCTAGTTTTATGTATGTTTGAAAAATTTTACCTATGATCTCTATCACTCTGATTATAATTATTACTACAGTTATTATTTCTGCAATTGCTTTTAAGAATCAACAGGTGATGGATAATTTAATATTTTATCCACCTGCGGTAAGCGAAAAAAATCAATACTACCGGTTTATCACCTGTGGATTTATCCATGCCGACTTTGGGCATCTTGCATTTAATATGATATCATTTTATTTATTCTCGAATGCTCTGGTTGAGCCCGGCTTTATTCAATTTTTTGGGGATTATGGCAGAAGCATGCTATTACTCATGTATGTTCTTGCCTTAATAGTTTGCCTGTTACCAACTTATTGGAAAAACAGAACAAATGAAAACTATAGAAGTCTCGGTGCATCTGGTGCTGTATCCGCAGTAGTATTCGCAGGTATAATGATATCCCCGCTGTCCCAGTTGGGCTTTTTTATTATTCCCCCTATTATACCGGGTTTCATTTTTGGACCATTGTATCTAATTCTGTCTGCATATATGGATAGGCGCGGCGGTGACAATATTAATCATTCCGCACATATATGGGGAGCATTGTTCGGAGTTGTCTTTATAATTATTGCCACTAAGCTTTATTCTGATTATGATGTATTGACGAATTTTATTGACGATATAAAATATTATATGAAAACAAAATTTAACTTAGGCTGATCTTTAAAATATCTTTTGTTTTTGAAGTAATTTTAAAGCGCTCGTCAATTCTTCCCCCTACGATCCAGATAATTTTTTTATTCATTTCCAGCACCCATACCTTTTCCTTTTCGACAAGGGATAATTTTAAATCAATAAAAAACCGGCTGAGCTTTTTCTTTTTTTTCATCCCAAGAGGATAAAAATAATCTCCCTGTTTCCATTTTCTTAAAAGAAGTGGGTATGAAATCTCAGCTGCATCAAGCATCGCAACAGCGTTGTCAGATGTCAGTTGCGAAGTGTCTGCTGTGAGTTTCTGAAATTTTAATGTTCCATTCGCGAACTCGACAATTTTATCTTTTTCTTCAACCAAAATATTATCGGCTATAGTTGTGTCAGTTGAAGTAATTATCAGCCATTTACGATTTTTAAGTATTCGATACGAACGTGACTGAATATATTTCCCTGATTCACTGTCCAATAACTTAATAACCTCTTCTGTTTGGTTAGAGGTAAAACCAAAATCTTTGATTATCTCATAAACGATTGTTGATAAAGGTGCGGATTTTAATAATTTTAAAACAGGAATATGAATTTCCTTTCCTTTTTTCTCAATCAATTTCTTTTTATGAAATTGAATTGATTGTTCATATAATAACTCAATATCCCGGAAGCGTTCAAGATTATTAAGCAAATTATCCTCTGCCTGGGGAAATACTTTTTGTATAGAAGGAATTAACTGGTTACGAAAATAATTGCGGGTGTATTTATCCGATGCGTTGGAAGAATCTTCTACAAAGTTTAAATCATTCTTTTTTGCAAATTCAATAAGCTCTTCTTTTTTAGCAAATAATAATGGGCGAATGATTTTTCCATGCTTAGGTAGAATTCCTCTTAGTCCACTAATTCCTGTTCCCTTAAAAAAATTTATCAGTAAAGTTTCAGTATTATCATTAGCATGATGTGCAGTAACGATCCAATTGGCAATTGGAGATTGGAGATTTTCTTCAATTTCTTTGCTGATTACCCGTCCGACCGGATCATCCGGACGGGCTGATTGCCTGTCCGAGGGAGCCATACGGGCTGACTTGTTGCCAATTAAAGAAAAAAACCATTCATACCTTAAATTTCTTGCAGCCTCCTGTATGCCGATCTTGTTTTCTTCAGCATACTTCTCTGTATCAAATTTTTTTACCAATATTTCTGCATCATATTTTTTAGCCAGGTCTCTGACAAAATTTTCATCTCTTTCACTTTCTTCTCCTCTTAACTTAAAATTGCAATGTGCAATTACAAAATCATAACCTGCCTGCGTACATAGTTCACACAATACAACTGAATCCACTCCCCCACTCACTGCCAATAGTAATTTATCTTTTGCCTGAAAAAGATTTTCTCTTTTTATAAAGTCTTTAAAGTGTTGAAGTAAATTCATTGTATTTTAAAAGATAACTATTGGTATGCAGATGAAGTGAGTGACACAACGATGATGCTATGAAATACAAATGCCGGCTACCAAATTCTTTTAATAAACCAAATCTTCATACGCTCCCTGCAATTCATTATATGAATGATTATCGCCGGCTTTTTTTGCTTCTTCCATTCCGCGTTCATAAATCTTAATTGCCTTTTCGTTATCCCCTATACGCTCAAGCAATTTTGCCAAATGATAGTAAGACCCTACATACGTTGGTTCCCTTCTCAATATTTCATTAAACAAATTTTTTGCTTCCTCATCATTACCTGCTTTAATGTATTCCAATGCCAGTGCATGTTGCAGAAAACTATCTTTCCCATTAATTTTTAAATATTCTTTTAGCTTCTCTACCCTATCCATACAATAATTTTAACTGCTATCTTTGCCACTCTATAAAAAACTCAGATGAAGATACTTGTTTGTATAAGCAAAACGCCGGACACAACGGCAAAAATAACTTTCACAGATAACAATACGAAATTTGCAGAAGCCGGAGTCCAATTCATTCTTAACCCTTACGATGAATGGTATGCTTTAGTGAGAGCAATTGAATTAAAAGAAGCTGATGCTTCTACTCAAATTCATTTAATAAATGTTGGTGGTGCTGATTCAGATCCTATCATTCGTAAAGCGCTTGCTTTGGGTGGAGATGAGGCAATAAGAGTTAATGCAACCAGCCAGGATAGCTTTTACATTGCTTCTCAAATTGCCGAAGTTGCCAGGCAAAATAATTACGATTTGATTTTTACCGGCAAAGAGACTATTGATTATAATGGTTCTTCCATTGGCGGCCTGGTGGCTGAATTATTAGATATGCCTTATGTTTCTCTTGCTACTAAATTTGATTTAAACGGAACAATAGCAACAATTAACCGGGAGATTGAAGGCGGTGAAGAAGTGAATGAAGTTCAATTACCTGTGGTAGTTAGCTGCCAGAAAGGTGTTGCATTACAACGCATCCCTAACATGAAAGGTATTATGGGCGCAAGAACAAAGCCTTTAAAAGTTGTTGATCCTTCTGCGACAGATTCATTAACTACTATTGTATCATTTGAACTGCCCCCGCCTAAGGCAGGTGTAAAGCTTGTTCCGGCAGACCATCCGGAAGAATTAGTGAGATTATTGCATGAGGAAGCGAAAGTGTTTTAACCCTCACCTAATTCCCTAACACCCTCACCTATCCTCTCCCTAAAGGGAGAGGGAAATGGAGAAGCAAGTGTTCAATTTTTTAAAGTGCTTAATCATATTTATAAACTATAAAACTAACTCTCCCTTTAGGGAGATGGAGGGTATCATATGAGTGTATTAATTTTTTTAGACCAAAGTGAAGGACACATAAAAAAGAATTCTTTTGAAGCAGCGAGCTATGGCGCTAAGGTTGCAGAATTGCTTGGTACAACTGCTGATGGGATTGTACTTGGAAAAGTAAATGATGACCTGCCTGCACTTGGCGCTTATGGATTAAAGCGAATTCATTCTTTTAAAAATGATGAATTGGATAAACTGGATGCGCAGGTTTTTACAAATATTATCAGTGAAGCGGCAGAACGGATTGGAGCAAATGTTATCATATTTTCCAACAATGTAGATGGCAAAGCAATTGCCCCAAGGTTATCTGCCAAACTAAAAGCAGGACTGGTTTCCGGAGCCGTTGCCTTACCGGATATCACCAATGGTTTTGTTGTAAAGAAAAATGTTTTCAGCGGCAAAGCATTTGCAAATGTTTCAGTAAAAACTGAAAAGAAAATTATTTCTCTAAATCCAAATTCTTATAAAATAAATAAAGGCGACGGCGTTGCTGAAGTAATAGAACCTGAAATAACTGTGCCCCAGGCAAAAGTAAAAGTTACTGCCGTAAATAAAATTGTTGGCGAAGTTCCTTTGAGCGAAGCCGAGTTGGTTATCAGCGGCGGTCGTGGATTAAAAGGTGCCGAGAACTGGAATTTAATTACCGACCTTGCCAAGCTGCTGGGCGCTGCAACTGCCTGCAGCCGTGCGGTTGCGGATGCAGGCTGGCGTCCGCATCATGAGCATGTGGGGCAAACCGGCTTGGCAATTGCGCCCAATCTATATTTCGCCGTTGGCATGTCCGGCGCCATTCAGCATCTTGCCGGCGTTAACCGCAGCAAGGTTATCGTTGTGGTAAACAAAGACCCCGAAGCCCCGTTTTTTAAAGCCGCCGATTATGGAATTGTTGGTGATGCTTTTGAAGTGATGCCGAAAATTATTGAAGCTGTTAAGAAATTGAAAGGC
Organism: Chitinophagaceae bacterium; assembly: GCA_050998315.1. Lineage (GTDB taxonomy): Bacteria > Bacteroidota > Bacteroidia > Chitinophagales > Chitinophagaceae > Ginsengibacter. Next base: position 110 of record JBPCQG010000032.1, on the reverse strand, counting down.
GTATAGTTTTTTTTTGATACCAACTGTAGTTTTTCATAGCATCATCGTGAGACTGTGAAAAAATAATTTTTTTAAAATTAATTTTTCTAAAAAACATTTAGGTCACATTC
>JBPCQG010000059.1:0-19385 GCA_050998315.1 Chitinophagaceae bacterium | reverse complement strand
CCACTTCATCTACCATTGAAAGATGAGGAGGCAGCTGTGTTTTTATGTGTTGAAAAAAGACCTGTTGTGAGCCATTAGATTCCATCAATTAGTTTTATCAAAAAACAATAATACGAAGGATTGTTTTAGTAAATGTTGCAAAAAATTTCAATTGGTCAAGTTTATTATTGAAACATCTAAAGTGCCGGGCATCTTCCTGCCAATTAAGTAACCATTACTAAACACAAATTATCTCTTGCAAAAACCAATTAGTAATCGGCTGACAGGCGAAATATGTTTGATGTAATAATCATCTCTTAAATTTTTATTCATGCATTTTAATAATAACATCCTACTGCATGCAATACCTGGCTTTTTGTTACTGATAACAGCAGAGATCCTCTATATGCGTAAGGAACACCATCATTCAACAGAAAAGAAAAATGAAATACTGGCAAGTATTGGAATTGGGCTGGGAGCAACAATAGTTTCTTTTTTTACCAATGGATTGATTGTTTTTGTTTATAGTATCATATATCAATATCATATTTTCAATTTGTCTGCCAGCTATTGGTGGGTATGGATAATTTGCTTTTTAGGAGATGATTTATCCTGGTACTGGTTTCATAGAATGAGCCATCAGATAAGGTTTCTTTGGGCATCTCATGCAGTGCATCATTCACCAGAAACATTCTGTTTATCAGGAGGAATGAGAGTTCCATGGACAAGTAATTTTACCGGCAACTTTTTGTTCTGGGCATGGATGCCATTAATAAGCATTGAACCCGGTATGGTGATGTTAATGAAATCTATGGAAGTTATTTATCAATTCTGGCTGCATACTGAAGCCATTAATAAAATGCCCAAATGGTTTGAGACTGTTTTTAATACACCCTCGCATCACAGAGTACATCATGGAAGTAACATAGAATACCTTGATAAAAACCATGGAGGCTTTCTTATTATATGGGATAAAATCTTTGGAACCTACCAGGAAGAAATATTCAAACCAAAATACGGACTTACTGAAGACATTAAATCCTTCAACCCAGTTGTAATTGCATTTCATGAATGGAAAAATTTATTTAAAGATCTGAGGAAAACAAAAAGTGTGAGACATAGAATACAATATTTATTCAACTCACCGGGATGGAGTCATGATGGAAGTACAAAAACTGCTAAAGAGTTACAATCTGAATTAAATGCCGGTTTTTATAAGAAAACTATTAAATAACTTTTTTAATAAAAAATACCAACCACTCATCAATAAATTAAATAAAATGAAAAAGTTCGTTTTTTCTTTAGTTTTTGGATTAAAAAATTTAATAGTATTTAGCTTAATAACTTCTGTTTCCTCATGCAGCAAACTTAAATTATCCCCCAACTTTGGGGACTTTGGTTGTTGCAACTGGGATTTTAATAGTATTTCTATTTCAAATCGCACAAACTAAACTGCAAAAAATACAAGCAAGTGGCAACTTGTAACATATTTTGAATGATTATTATTTCGGTATGGATCACCTTCAAAATTTAAAGGGAGCACTATTGACTTCCTGGGAAAATAAAAATATTGCCTATAATCTAATAATGGAGTGTCTCTTTTCTCTTACTAAGATTTTCTCTGATAGGATTAAAAAATATCCGCCTTTGCTTTTCACTTACTGAACTTATCAAGGTTGATTTACGTATGGTTTTTTTAAAATACTCATAAATATATTCACAAAAAGTATCGTTTTTTGTAAACGTATAATTTATAAAAGAATGAGCCAGGAAAACCATTGGCTTGTTATTTAATACAGGCATTATTATATTATCGCCTATAGCATAATCATTCACATATAACTTAAAGGGTGCTCCGGCATTTACCTCTTTATCCTTTAAGTTGAATTTATAACCTTCCTCTGCCTGAGCCTCTATATGATCAAGCATTTCTTCAAGACATTCATATAATCTTAGTACATCTTCTGCTGAATTAAAAACATTCATTTGCCTGTAATAATCTATTTGCAGGATAGTGTTATTAATATTTTCTATGTTCCATATTTCGTGTGAGGGAATTTATTATATATGTCCAATATTTTTTCACCCATTTTAATCCATTGAATGGGAATGTCGCTTATATTAAATTTTGCCCTGGCATATTGCGGATATTCAAATACGGTTTTCATCCAGAAGAAATATTTAAAACCAGTTAATTCCGGAAAATTAAAGTGATGAAATATTGGTATGTCTTTAGGCAGGTAATACAATTCTTTATTTTCATATGAATGGATCATCATAATCTGATTTAATAGATCTTCAAGGTATAATTCCATAGTAAAACTTTGTGGATTCATCAGTTTGCCACTAAATATGAATGAATTTGAATCGAGGTGGAGAATCTGATCAAGTGAGATTTTAAAATAAAGACAAAGCTTTTTTATCTCTTCCAGATCAATTGGCTTCTCTCCACGTATTCTGCGATAAGCACTATCGTTACTGATATTTAATACTTCTGCCACTTCATCTACCATTGAAAGATGAGGAGGCAGCTGTGTTTTTATGTGTTGAAAAAAGACCTGTTGTGAGCCATTAGATTCCATCACAATAAAGTTTGGTAATTATTGAGAAAGCTAAGTGTTTAATTTAGTAATTACTTTTTTATTTATCACTTTCCCTTTTTCTAAAAAAATCATATAACCAAAAGCTTTAAATTATTTTTAATATAAATCGTACTAATCGCTCATTGCCTACGTCTTTATCTAATGGGATCGGCTTGGTGGGGCTATTAGTTTCATGCTGTAAATGATTTTGATTACTAAATACTGCACATACATTCTCTACTGTTCCTGCTCCAAAAAATCTCATATCCCTCTTTCTAATACAATTTTTTCTCTTTCAATTTTGTTTGGCAATAATTGCAAACAGGCAAATAAACCTTTAGTAAAAATTACAGATTCATTTACAAAGGGGATACTTGTTAGTATAAATCAATTGTTCATTGTATGGTTCATAGTAAATAAGGGGTTGAATACTAATTACAAGAAGTGTAAAGTATAAAGCAATTAGCATTAAGCATTTTATCATTATAAATTTAAAATATCAAAAAAAATTTAACCATAAAACATAAAATATACAATCATGAAAAAGTCAATTAATCTTTTAGGCATATGCCTTGCAATAATTGTTGCCATCTTTTTTTCCTCCTGCAAAAAGGATCTATCATCGGTAAATAAGGGAGATACCCTTTTAAACAATGATGCTGCAATTGCAGAAAAATCGAAGTTTTCTGACTTTGTAGTGCATTCCGGCGGCTCTATACAGGCGATGGTAGATGCAGCGAAGCCCGGTGCTGTCATTAAAATTGAACCCGGCGTTTACAATGAAGACGTAACTGTAAACAAACCCGGGATAAAGCTTATGGGGTTAAGTAAAAACGGACAGGGCGTTATTATACAAAATCCCGGCGATGAAGAAAACGGTATCACTGTTCTGGATAATGGAGACGGCTTTGTTTTAATGAATGTTACTGTAAAAAATTTCAAAGAAAACGGAGTGTTCCTTTCACACGTTGATAATTTTCTTTTATCCAGGGTAACTACTATCAATAATGGAGAATATGGCCTTTTCCCGGTTTTCTGCAACAACGAAAAAATTGATCATTGCACCGCCACCGGGCACACAGATACCGGCATTTATGTTGGTCAATCTACAAATGTTACGGTAAGTGAAAATGAAGCATATGCTAATGTGAATGGTTTAGAGATTGAAAATTGTACAAATATAGAGGTCTTTAAAAATAATAGTTATGATAATGTTGCCGGCATATTGGTCGTGCTGCTTCCTGGTTTAACAATTAAAACTTCTTCTAATATTACCTTAACTAATAATTATGTACACGATAATAACCATGTAAATTTTGCAGAACCCGGAGGGGGCTTCGAGGCATTTGTTCCCAGTGGTTCAGGGATACTTATTGTGGGCACTGATAAAACCACAGCGAAAAACAACAAAGTCAGTGGCAACAATTTTACAGGTATTGCTACTGTTAGCACTTTAGTTCTTGGTTTAATTGCTGGCATTCCTGCAGGGGCGTTTGCCGATATAGAACCCAATCCGGATGGTGCTATAATTGAAAAGAATGAGCTTAGCAATAATGGTACTGCTGTTCCTGCGGGGCTACCATTTCCGGGTGTAGATCTTTTATGGGATGGATCAGGAAATAATAACTGTTGGAGTAAAAATAAATATACAAGCAGTTATCCCTGCTGCATTACCTGAATGCAAATGATTTAAAAAAGATACGAACCTGTTTATGCAGGTTCGTATCTCCAAAATTATTTGATCTTTCCCTGGTTACAATAACGTTTTTAATGATAGTTTATGCCGGTAACAGTTGGCAATACAATTTTATATCAGGCAATACCTGCTCTTGTAATATTTATAAATTCTATTTCCACAAAAATTAAAACTGATTAGCAATCTCTAAAAGAGTTATTCACTTATAAAATTTAAAAACATGAAACACACTCTTAAAAACTTTTTATTAATAACCATTGTTGCAGGAGCAACTTTTAATCTCAGTTCCTGCTACCCTACAGGCCCGGTTATTGATCCTTACATTGTAGCAGAAGCAAGGCAAAAAGAAAATTTCTACTATATTCCTTCTGCTCCTAACACTCCATTACATTCTAAAAAAGGTGATCTTAATCTTACCTTCATGCGTACATCTTCCAAACTTTCCGGTGGAGAGGTGAAGGCATCTTTTATGCCTGCAAAACATATTGGTATTATTGGAGGATATTCCCTTGCTGGTAATAGTGGCAATAATGATAATGCAAAATATAACCGGGTTGAATTAGGTGCAGGCTTTGTTATTCCATTATCAAAGAATTATCATTTTGAGACGTATGGCGGATTTGGAAGCGGGAAAATTTTAAATACACATGCCACGGGCACTTCTAAAATTAACCTTATTGATTTTTTTCTTCAACCGTCTATAGCTTTAAGCGATGAAAAAAGGAATATTCAATTTGCATTCGTTTCAAAATTTTCAGGTGTCAATTTTAAAGTAGATACAGCTTTCAACACCAACCGGGAACCTTTTAGTACAAAGCAGGTAAAAAGCTTGTTTGATAAACCCTTTCATATTGTTTGGGAACCAGGTCTGGTATTTCGTTTTGGTTGGAAAATGTTTCAATTTCATGCCGGTTATTCTTTCTCGACCGATTTAACCAATTCAGATCTATATAAACCGGATGGAAACTTTTCTGCAGGCTTTTGTCTCCGCTTTAATACAGAGGATAAAAAATAAATAAAATTTATAATAATTATCAATTATTATTTTATGCCTGAAGGAAATATAGAGCAAAGTTCATTTTAGTATTAATTTTTATAATCGCATTTTTATCTGCTAAAGAAAGTGAGTGTCAACAGCGGGGAGTCTATCCGCCTTTTACCAAATGGTACCAGGATCCATTAGGATTAAAACCTTTGGAATTATCAACTGCATTTGGAATTGTATGGGGCTCCGCAGCTGTTGCCACTTCTCTTATATTAACAAAAAAAGACACCACACTCCAAAAAAAGATTTCAATTTATTATGAAACAGGTTTAAGTGCCGGGTATAAATGGCCATATACATTATCCCTTCAAAATGATATTGGATTTATGTACGATGTAAGAAAATGGATGAGTATTGGCATTGGCTGGACTACTTTTCATTTTAAAGATCGGGTAAACAGCACATGGAGTTTTGGAATCAGGCCGTTTGCACGATGGTATCCTTACAGAGCTAAAAAAGTATCTGCATATTTTGAATACGGAGCCGGTATATGCTATAACCTAAGACAATTTCCTTTAACCGGAACCGGGTGGGAAGCTGATACCGCTAGAATCGGAACCAGATTTAACCTAAACTCAAAATATAGCATCGGAACAGTATTTCATTGTAATGACCATTTCTCATTTCAATTAAGCATCAGGCATTTTCATTATCAAATGGAAACATTGAGGGAATAAAAAGAAATCCATCACACGATAGCAATGGGCTTTTTTGGGGGTTCTTTTATAAACTGGATCGCAAAAAAGAAACGGCTAAGGATTAAATTAAAAATAAATTTTTTGTATTCTATATTTAAAAACAAACATTATGAAAAAGATTTTATTTATCTGTCTCAGCTTTTGCATAATACTTTCAAAAACAAACGCACAAATGCGTGATACAACTATAAGCAATCATAAGGTTGATGCTGCTATGTTTTTTCAAAAATCTAAAAAACAAAAAACAGCAGCATGGACATTACTCGGAGGAGGTGCAGGACTTTCTGCACTTGGATTGGTTCTTTATGCAGCTGAGAAAGGAAAAAACCCTTCGGCTGAATTAGATATTCTTCCTAAGGGGACACTCCCCTCTGCTATCGGTCAGAGTATGATGGTTGCAAGTATCCCGTTTTTTATTTCAGCCGCTAAAAATAAAAGAAAAGCAAATTTTATATTTAAGGATGAAACTGTATTCTTCAACCTCCAGGCAAAAAAACATCTTGTTTCCGTAGGGATAAAAATTAAATAATAAATCTATAAACCAAAACGTCATGAAAAAATTACTGTTTATCTGTTTAGTTACACTGTGGGTAGCTACACAAACTAAAGCTCAAATGCGTGATACAACCTTAATCATGACCACTCACAAAGTTGATGGAAATTCACTTCTTCAAAAATCTCAAAAACAAAAATCAGCCGCCTGGGTAATGCTGGGAGGAGGCGCTGGAATGGCTTTAGCCGGATTGCTTATTATGACAAAAGATGCAGGACAGGAAGTTGCGGGAATTTTTATCACTGTTTTTACATTAGGCACTGTAACTCCTGAACAACCTAAAAAAAGAGCTGCAGGCCCTGTCTTAACAATTGCAGGTACTGGTGCCATGCTTGGCAGTATTCCATTATTCAGCGCATCGGCCAAAAATAAAACGAAAGCAAATATTATACTTAAAAATGAATCTTTGCTCTTAAATCCGCAATTAAATACTAAAGATCACTTTCTTACGCTGGGCGTAAAAATCAGTTTATAAAATCCTAAAACCAAAACCCATGAAACGAATTTCCTTTTGGGCAAAAAACCATGTATGGAAAAGCAGGTTGCTTATTATTCTAATTTACATTTTGCTGAATATTATCGGAATAATTACCGGGAAATTATTAAATGAAATAAATGTTATTCTTCCGCAGATTTATTTTATTGCATGCATAATAGTTACAATTGCGCTTTGGATGTGGTATCCTGATAAGCAAAATAGAAAACCAGGTGTATCGCCTTCTGCTTTGTACGTACGTAGAAAAATATTTGATTTCTCTTTAGGTGCTGTTACATTTTTAATGATCATTTATGCAGGCAACAATTGGAAAAATTTATTCTTAAAAAGTGAATCCGCACGAGCATCCAAAATTATTCCCCATTCAAAAGACTCATCTATTTATAATTCTCCTCTTATTAAAAATTTTATTGCTGGAATAAAGGGCCTTGACGTTAGTAAACTAAGTCAAAGAGAAAAGCTGAAGTTGATAAAAAAGCAAATGAAAACTATTAAACATGATAAAGACAGTTCAGAAGGTAATAAAACGCTTTTGTTTATTTTGTCAGTTCTGATAGCGTTGGGTTTATTATACGGTTTAGCTGCGTTATCCTGCAGCATATCGTGCGGAGGCTCAGAAGCGTTGGCAATAATTGTTGCAGTAGGAGGTACTTTCCTTATAATATTTCTTCTTATACGTATAATTAAACGCATTACTAACCGCCGGCAAAACAGAAGGAAGAGATAAAGAATAAAGAGGAAACTAAGATTTTGGACAAAAAATAATAGTATTTTACTGTATGAAGCGGCGGCTACATCCGCTGCCTCATAACCTCATACAAAATCATTCCTGCTGCAACAGATACATTTAATGATTCAAAATTATTTTGCATGGGGATACTAAATTGCTCATCGCAAACTTTCATCAATGCAGGAAAAATTCCTTTGTCTTCGCTGCCCATCACGATTGCACAAGGCTCAGTAAAATTCAAGTCAAATATTTTTTTATCTGCTGTCATTTCGCTCGCAAAAACTTTTATGCCGTTATGATGCAGTTCATCAACTACTTTCATCAGACTGGTAACTCTGCAAACAGAAATATTTTCCAAAGCGCCTGCAGAAATTGTTATAGCATCTTCATTTAAAGCCCCTACGCCTTTGTCAGGAATAATAATGGCATAAACTCCACAACTATATGCTGTTCGGGCAAGGGCGCCTATATTTCTTACATCTGTTATCCCATCTAAAATTAAAAATAAAGGCACTTCACCCCTCTCCACTACAAATGATATTACCTGCTGAAGATCCTGGTATTTTATTTTACCTTTTAAAGCAATACATCCTTCATGGTTTTCTATATTGAAACTATTTAGTTTTTCAACCGGAACTTTATTTACAGGTATCTGATGTTCTTCAGCAATTCGTCTTATTTCATCAGATTGCCTGCCAAAAATATTATTAGCTAAATAAATTCTTTCGATCTGCTCACCGGCATTGATTGCTTCAATTACTTTTTTTTGACCGATGATCAAAGAGCTTTTTTTAGGGCGATTCTGTTGCGTTGTTTGCCTGAAATTTCTCACTATTCAAAAATACTTTTAATACAATTAAAAAACCCTCTCGGTTGAGAGGGTTAAGTTTTTATTTTAAACCGAATGCCTGTTTCACTTTATTTACATAGTCTAATTTTTCCCATGTAAACAATTCAACTTTAAGTTTTTTTTCCTTTCCGTCAGGTGAGCTAAAGGTTTTTGTAACCACTTCACTTTTGCGACCCATGTGTCCATATGCCGCTGTTTCACTATAAATTGGGTTACGCAATTTCAACCGCTGCTCAATAAAATATGGACGCATGTCGAAAATGCTTTTTACTTTCTCTGCAATTTCTCCATCACTAAATTTTACCTTAGATGTTCCATGCGTATTTACATTAATGCTGGTAGGCTGCGCAACACCAATGGCATAAGAAACCTGTACCAATATCTCATCACAAATTCCGGCGGCTACTAAATTTTTTGCAATGTGTCGTGTTGCATAGGCGGCACTTCTGTCAACTTTACTCGGGTCTTTTCCGCTGAATGCGCCACCACCATGTGCGCCTTTGCCTCCATAGGTATCTACAATTATTTTTCTGCCTGTTAATCCAGTATCGCCATGAGGACCTCCAATTACAAATTTTCCTGTGGGGTTTATGTGATATTTTATTTTGTTATTAAACAGATGTCCGTAATTTTTGTATTTGGCCTTAACTCTTGGTATCAATATCTTTTTTACATCGTCAGCAATTTTCTTCTGCATTTTTTCTTCAGTATCAAAATCATCATGCTGAGTGGAAACAACAATAGCATCAATTCTTACTGGCTTATTATTGTCATCATATTCCAAAGTCACCTGGCTTTTTGCATCGGGCCGTAAATATTTTATCTGTTTATTTTCTCTTCGTAATACAGCTAATTCTTTTAATAGGTTATTGGCGATATCCAAAGCAAGTGGCATATAATCATCAGTTTCATTACTCGCATAACCAAACATCATTCCCTGTTCACCTGCACCTTGCTCTTCTTTATTGGTTTTATCCACACCCTGGTTAATATCAGAAGATTGTTCATGGATTGCAGAAAATACACCGCACGAATTTGCCTCAAACATATATTCGCTTTTAGTGTAGCCAATCTTACGTATCACCTCTCGGGCAATGCCCTGAACATCTAAATAAGCTTTTGATTTTACCTCGCCGGCTAAAACAACCTGCCCGGTAGTTACAAGCGTTTCACAGGCTACTTTACTCTGTGGATCAAAAGCCAAAAAATTATCAATTAGTGCATCGCTGATCTGATCAGCAACTTTATCCGGGTGTCCTTCACTCACAGATTCTGATGTAAACAAATATGCCATATATATATTTAAATTGAGCCGCAAAATTATAGCTAAACATTAAAGAATCAAAATGCATTTGAAAAAAAGATGGAATTAAAGCCGGGAATATACAATACGTAACCTTATCCTGTTGATTGCATTACTTCCTCCTACTAATTTTACACGTCCGAAGGCTACGTTATTCAGTGGAAATAATAATGGTGGTATGGGCAAATTACATACATCTACATAGCCTGCAACGGTTGTTACATATTCCGGAGCCCTTAATCGTAAGGTTGAATTTGTTCTGCGATTAGTAATTACTTTTTGTATGTACCTGGAAATATTAAATGAATACCGGGCTATGATGTTACCCAAAGGGTCTTTCGCAATAGTTTTAAACCCGCCATAAGTTGTAATATCCGGTTGACCCTGTATTGTACTAAAATCACAAGGAAGAGGATGATAAGCCCCCTTTGCTGAATCTTTTAAATCCAGAAAAAGAAAAGCCGGCGGCGTTAAAAAATTATCCAAGGTAGAAGTAGAAAATGCCTGTTCCAGTATTAATTCTGCCCTATGTACAATTCGATTTGTTAGTCCTGAAAGTACAGGAATGCTAAGTTCAGCAAAAGAGCCCGGTGAAGTTTGAATATATACAAAATTATCACCTGCCGGATTTGAATTAGCATTTGAAAAATTATTGATTTCAGCTCCACTTCTATTTCTTACAATGTTGTTTGCACTATGATCACCAGGATATAAATTAAAATTAGTTACAACTGCAGTATCTGCCAGGTTGGCCCTTTTGTATTTGTAATAAACAGCAAGCTTGGTTTTAGGATTAGCAACACTATAATAAGTTAAAGCATTCCCGGAATTATCCGGCACAATTGCAAAGCCTTTGAAATAATCCTTAAATGCGGAATCACTTTTAATTGTATCCCTTGCCAACAGTGACTGACCAAAGGTGTTATTCAATTTTATGCGAAGCTGATTATTGGACGTATCTCTAAATGCCTTTACCGAATCTGACAATCTTTGTGGGGTATAAGTTACAGAACCTAAAATACCAGCCACAACAGGATAAGTTGAACAACTACTTGAATCCGGATTAAAGCCATTTGCAATCTCATAGACTTCAACTTTTTGCTGTTTCGCAGTATCACCATAAACTTTTGTATAACTCAATACTAGAACAATAGAGTCCAAGGTTCTTTCAGTTGGTGTAGCTGCAAAGGCAAAAGGAAAGGTAGCCGGTTTTAATTCCGTATAAATAGTTGCTTTTGTAGTTCCAAAGTATGGATCGTTACTGATGTATCCAAGTGCATGATCGTCAGTAGGATAAATTATTGCACATCCTTTACCAAAAGGTAAAGAATCAATATTATTGGCAACAACACTTATTATAGTATCAAATGTATTTACATTATCAACAGCTGGAATTAGCCCACTGCCCAGGTTAGTTGTATCAATTTTTGTACAATGCCAGCTTAATAAAGAAAAAAATATAAAACCCGTAAAAGCTAAGGGAAGTTTAGTTTTGATCACAGCAAAAAATAATTTGATAGGGTATTTTATTTTAATTGGCGGCAAGGTCGTTATACAATTGTAAATAGTCTGTTAAATCTGATTCAGGATTAAACTGTAAAACCTTCTTACCTTTTACCTTAGTAAATTCTTCAATTAATTTTTTATCAACTTTATCAGCGCCAAATGTTATTGCATCAGCATAAGTTGCGCCACCTCTAAACATAGCAGTATTTGATCCATCATTATAAACTTTGATATCACCTTCGGTTATATTAGCATTTATAGTTGCCAGTTTTATAAACTCTTTACCCATTTTCTCTTTGTAAGTATTTTGCCCAATCGTGTATACTACTTTACAATTACTGAATACAGGCTCCTTTTTATAGGCACATTTAATGTACATAGGTATTAGCCCCGTCATCCATCCGCTGCAGTGAATAATATCAGGAGGCCATCCAAACTTTTTAACTGTTTCAAGTGCCCCTTTACAAAATAAAACTGTTCTCAAAGCATTATCATCAAACCATTTTTCACTTTCATCATGAAACAAAGTTTTCCTTTTAAAATAGTCTTCATTATCTAAAAAATAAATCTGTAATCTGGCATTGGGAAGAGAAGCAACTTTTATTACCAAAGGATTATCATCACCGTCAATCTGTACATTAATTCCCGATAATCTAACAACTTCATGAAGGCGATGCCGGCGTTCGTTTATCATTCCAAAACGTGGCATTATACACCTAACTTCCATTCCTGTATCATTTGACTTTACAGCCAGTTTATTTACTATCTCCGCAAACTCAGTCATCTCTAAATAAGGTGACATTTCGTTGGCAATAAATAAAATCCTTTTCTTTGTTAACATTAGCGAAGATTAAATTGCAATAAGGGTTTTTAAAGATCGGCGAAGTTACAATTTTTTTTCTGTAAATAATGTGCTGCCAGCATTGTTTACGCTTAATTACAAAGTAAAATGCTATTATTAAAATCTGCAGATGATGTAGCATCTCAGTTAAAAAAAATAAGAAAAAGCGGGTCTTTAACAGGCTTTGTACCCACAATGGGAGCTTTACATCAAGGACATATTTCATTACTGAAAAATAGTAAACAAATTTGTGGGATTAGTATATGCAGCATTTTTGTAAACCCTACACAATTTAATAATCCGGATGATTTTAAAAAATATCCTGTTACACTGGAGCATGATATTTATATGTTAGAAAAAAATGGTTGTGATATTTTATTTATCCCTGATGTAAATGAAATATACCCGGAGGGAACAATATCCAAAAAACATTTTGATCTTGGCGACCTCGAAACTATTCTTGAAGGAAAATTCAGACCGGGACATTTCCAGGGCGTTTGCCAGGTTGTAAACCGTTTGCTCCAAATTGTTTCGCCCTCACATTTATTTATTGGACAAAAAGATTATCAGCAAAGTATGGTGATAAAAAAATTATTGGAATTAGAACATTTAAATATTGAGCTTATAATTTGCTCCACCTTGCGGGAAGAAAATGGACTTGCAATGAGCAGTCGTAATTTGAGATTGAGTAAACAACAAAAAGAACAGGCAGCGGACATTTATAAAACCTTAATTAATATAAAAAATAAAATAAAACCTGGTTCTTTAAATCATTTAAAAGAAGAAGCGAAAGAATATTTATCAAAGAAAAATTTTAATCCCGATTATGTGGAAATTGCTGATGCCAATAATTTAAAACCTGTAAATGAGTGGGATGGCAATTCCGATCTAATTGCGCTTGCAGCTGCTTTTGTTCACGAGGTAAGATTAATAGACAATATCTTAATAAAAGTTTAAGCTGTTTCCATTCGTAAACTTGTTAAATATGAAAAAAAAGCTTTTATCTATTTTTAAATATATCTTTTTTTTAGGGCTGGGAGTATTTTTAGTATGGTGGCAGTTTGATAAAATGACCTCTCTTCAGAAAGCCCAGTTTGGTCAATCGCTGCGATACGCTAACTATTGGCTTCTTATTCCTGTAATTATTTTAGCAATCTTGAGTCATATCAGCCGGGCTGTGCGCTGGAAGATATTGATTGAACCAATGGGCTATAAGCCTTCCACAACAATTGCATTTTACTCTATAATGTCAGGTTATCTGCTGAACACGTTTGTACCCCGGGCAGGTGAAATTTTAAAGTGCAGCCTGCTAAGCCGCTACGAAAAAATTCCAATGAATAAACTTATCGGAACAATACTGGTTGAAAGAACTTTTGATCTTATCTGTTATTTTATTTTTATCATCATTACCATACTAATACAGATAAATTATGTGAGCGCATTTGTTATGAAAAAATTTTCTCAAATGGCTCATAACAATAGTGGCACACCTGTTTGGATCAAATTGCTGTTAATAATCATTATAATAATTCTTGCTATATATTTTTTAAAATGGCTCATTAAAAGATTTGCCCATCATAGGCATATCATCAGTTTAAAAGGTTTTCATATCGGGCTTAAAGAAGGTTTTACCGCCATAGCACACCTTAAAAACAGGGGCTGGTTCATTTTCCATACTATCTTTATCTGGTTAATGTATTTACTTGAAATATATATTGGATTTTCAGCGCTTTCTGCAACTTCTCATTTAGGAATTATTGAAGCCTGCAGTGTGCTAAGCCTCGCAACGCTTGGGATGATCGTTTCTCCCGGAGGAATAGGAGCTTTTCCTTTAGCAGTTCAGGAAGTACTTTTGATTTACAATGTTGATAATGTTTCTTTCGGATGGCTTATTTGGGGCGTTTCTACCGCTATTGTTATTGTAGTTGGGTTAATAAGTTTGGGTTTATTGATGTATAAAAACAAAAATTTGAATGAAACAAAGCAAACAGGTTTTAATGAAGCTATTTAATGTGGAAGAATTAAAATCACAGCTTAACAGATGGGCCTTAATTGGGAAAAAAATTGTTTTTACCAATGGGGTTTTTGATATTTTGCACCAGGGGCATATTCAAATATTATCGGAGGCTGCCACGTATGCTGATATTTTAATTGTAGGGGTGAATGCTGATTCATCAGTAAAAAGACTAAAAGGTAACGATAGACCTGTTAATGGAGAAAATTCAAGAGCAACAATATTATCCGCATTGGTAATGGTAGATGCAGTAATAATTTTTGAAGAAGATACCCCCCTTGAACTGATAAAATTAATTAAGCCAAACGTTTTGGTAAAAGGCGGTGATTATACCGTAGATACTATTGTTGGCGCCAAAGAAGTATTAGCAAATAAGGGTAAAGTAAAAATAATTCCTTTAAAAGAAGGGTTTTCAACAACAGGAATAATTGAAAAGATGAAATCATAATTATAAACCAATAAAAAAATTAATCAATAACAAATGTTCTACAAACACAATCTTCTCTATAATCTTTTTAATTCCCCTTTCGGGGGATAGGGGGTTTATGAAACGCAAAATAATTCCCCGTGACATAAGCTGGCTTTCATTTAATGGAAGAGTACTGCAGGAAGCAGCTGACGAGAGTGTTCCTCTAAGAGAACGCATTCGTTTCCTGGGTATATTTTCTAATAATCTAGATGAATTTTTTAGAGTGAGGGTTGCTACCCTAAAACGAATGATAGAATTAGGCGCAAAAGCTCAAATGCATCTTGAAGCAGGTCCACAGCAAATACTGGATGAGATAAACGCTAAAGTTATCGAACAGCAAGATGAATTTAACAGGATATGGAATGAGATATTACGGGAGTTAAAAAAGGAAAAGATTTTTCTTATAAATGAGAAACAACTTAACAGGGAACAGCAAAAATTTGTACTCTCCTATTTTCATGATGAGGTAAGAAGCAATATTGTTCCACTAATGATAGAAACAATGCAGGCTTTTCCTACCCTTAACGATAAATCTATTTACCTGGCATGCAAGCTTTCAAAATCAGATGGCAGCATCCCTCAAAAGTTTGCGCTGGTATCCGTACCTGTAACCCGCTTGCCACGTTTTGTTATTTTACCTTCAAGCCTGCAGGGACAATATATTATGTTACTTGAAGACATAATCCGGTTTTGCCTTCCACAGATATTTAGTTTATTCGGTCATGATATTTTTTCTTCTAACATTATCAAAGTAACAAGGGATGCTGAAATTGACTTAGATAATGACGTATCCACTTCCTTCATTCAAAAAATTGAAAAGGGTGTAAAGAATCGAAAAAAAGGTAAGCCCGTAAGGTTTATTTTTGACAAAGATATTGACCCTTCACTTTTAACTTATCTAATTAAACGGCTTGGGCTTTCGGTAAAAGACAATATACAATCGGGGGGAAGAATTCATAATTTTAAAGACTTCATGAACTTTCCTGAAGCTGTTTTTCAAACGAAAAATCCAAGGAAAAAACCATTTATACATCCGTTGTTGCAAAATGTAAATAGTGTAACAAATGTTATACTGGAAAAAGATGTGTTGCTGAATTTTCCTTACCATTCTTTTGATTCTATAATTGATCTGTTAAGAGAAGCAGCCATATCACCTGACGTGCTAAGCATTAAGCTTACCTGTTACAGGCTTGCGCAATATTCTAAAATTATTAATGCATTAACCAACGCTGTGCGTAATGGCAAGCAGGTAACTATTATATTAGAATTAAGAGCAAGATTTGATGAAGAAGCTAACCTTGAATGGAAAGAAATTCTTGAAGATGCAGGAGTTAAAGTTTTTATTGGCATCCCTAATATGAAAGTGCATGCAAAGATCTGCCTGATTAAGAAAAAAGTAAATAACCATACGTTTCATTATGGCTTTGTAAGCACTGGTAATCTTAATGAAAAAACTTCTTCCCTGTATGGTGATCATTGTCTCGTAACATCAGATAGAAATATAATGGCTGATGTAAACAGGCTATTTGACTTTCTTGAAAATCAAAAAAACATTCAGCTATTAAAAGATTGCCAGCTTTTAATACCAAGCCCGGTTGCAATGCGCAGGCAGTTAATGATGTTGATAGATAAAGAAATAAAAGCGGCAAAAGAAGGCAAACATTCTTCTATAACTTTAAAGCTGAATTCAATAAGTGATGAAAAACTCATCCTGAAACTATATGACGCAGCAAGAGGAGGTGTAAAAATAAAATTGTTGGTAAGAGGTATTTGCTGCATGTATACCCAAAATAAAAAATTCAGAAAAAAAATAAATGCTATAAGCATCGTTGATGAATATCTTGAACATGCAAGAGTGTTAATATTCCATCATGATGGAAAAGAAAAAACTTTTATTTCATCTGCAGACTGGATGGTAAGAAATTTAGATCACCGTGTAGAAGCTGCCATACCAATTCTGGATAAACATATTCAGCAGGAATTAAAAGATATACTCGACATTCAGCTTAATGATAATGTGAAAGCAAGGATATTAAATAATGATCTTGACAATGAATATGTGAATCCAAGAAATACAAAAAAAGTTCGCTCACAAATAGAGATATATAATTACCTCTTAAAGAAAAATTACAAACTTGAGACTGGCAGCAATTGATATAGGAAGTAATGCGGCACGCTTGCTTATATCCGAAGTAACTCCGGATATAAATGGTGTTGCAAATTTTAATAAGATCGATCTTATACGTGTTCCCCTGCGCCTGGGGTTTGATGTTTTTGAAAAAGGAATAATATCAGAACATAGAATTGATATGATTGTACAAACAATGAAAGCTTACAAGCATTTATTAAATGTATATGAAGTAAAGCACTTAAAAGCGTGCGCAACATCTGCAATGAGAGATGCAAAAAATGGAACAGATATTATTAAAAAAATAAAACACGAGACCGGTATTGATATTGAAATTATCTCCGGCAGTGATGAGGCTTCTTTCATTTACGAAAATCATGTTGCAGAAAATTTAGACAAAGAACATTCTTACTTATATATTGATGTTGGCGGGGGAAGTACTGAATTAACTTTTTTCAGTAATAATAAATTGGTTTTTAAAGATTCCTATAATATTGGTACTATAAGGCTTTTAAAAAATAAAGTAACGGAAGATGTTTGGGATGAAATGAAAAATAGTATTAAAGAAAAAACAAGGGGGCACAAACAAGTAACCGCTATCGGGTCAGGAGGTAACATAAATAAAATATTTTCGCTTAGTAAGATAAAAGAAAACAAGCCTTTGCCATTGGAACTTCTTAGAGACTACTACAAAGAATTAAGTAATGTTCCTTTAATTGACCGTATCAATATTTACAAACTCAAAGAAGACAGAGCCGACGTGATTGTACCCGCATTACAAATTTATCTCAATGTAATGCGTTGGGCTGGCTCTAATGAAATTTATGTTCCAAGGATAGGACTTGCAGATGGATTGATCCAGCATTTATATGAAGAAATAAAAATGAACAATATTATGGTGTAAAAAAATCAGATAACTATTATCAATTTTGGGTTATAATTTAATGATGGATTACCTAACAGTATATTGTAATCAATTTTTAAAAGCCACATGTTTGCCAGTCTATTAGTATTCTTCTTGCTCATAAGCAGTTATTCATTTGCCCAGATAGATGGTCAGCGATCTTCAACTAAGTTTGACAAATTTATTAATCTTTCCAAAATTCAATGGGCTGCTTACGCAAATGACACAATACGTTTCGATACTTATAATTTAAGCGATGAACTTTATAAAAGGTTTCAAAAGGGTGAAATTAAAATCAGTCTGCCATTATCCAGAGATAATTTAATGGCAGGTAACCCCATAATTTATATAAACAAAAAAACATTAGGAAAAAAATCATTTGCTCCTGGTATATCACCTGTAAATGAAAATCAAAAACCCACAAATAGGGTAGACAGTAATTCATCCGGAGTAATTAATGTAGAAGAGATTTTGTATGTAGCAAACGGCAAATTACATTCATACATTCCCTGGGTTTCACCAAGAATATCAATTTACACAAGCCGTGATCAATTTATTGGTACCTCTGAATATTTTAGTTCCTGCATTAATTTTAAATACAACTTTAAACCGGCGGCACACGATGATCTTATCTTTATTAAAAGCACTAAGAGAAGATTTTTAATAAACAGCTTTCCACAAACTGAGATGCTTAAAGAAGTTTATGGAAGAAATATGATTGAAGCTATGTGGAATGAAATAATGAATGATAAAAATGAATTCATCGATATAAAAAGCGGGCAAAAAACTTCTGTAAAAGATTTACGGGAATATACTTTCCCAAGTTCAATCACAATTCCTGTTTATGATTCTTTAGGTAATATAATGGGAACTAAAAATTATAATGAGCCATTATCTCCCTATCTTTTCCAGCAAATTGAAATAACTCAAAACTGGTTTTATAATTACAGCAAGAATATTGTAATAAACAATATACCTGACATCACATTGTTCCTTAGAAGTAAAAACTTTCAGGATTATGAGGAAATGAAACCAATACTGAAAATTATATTCAAATAAATAATCTTTTCTACTTTTACACCTGCGATTGCTCAAAAGGATTTGTTTTATTCTAACGCAGAGCCATCTCCCACCTATCGCATGCATTAATCTTTTAAACCTTTAACTTCTTAAACCTTTTAAACGAGTTATTCATGTCAGTTAATAAAGAAGTGAAAAAAATTACTACCAATACATTGTTGAAAATGAAGGCAGCAGGAGAAAAAATCTCTATGATGACTGCTTATGATTTTTCTTTTGCAAAAATTTTTGATGCAGCTGGTATTGATATAATTCTTGTCGGAGATTCTGCGAGCAATGTAATGGCAGGTCATGAAACTACACTTCCCATTACATTAGATCAAATGATCTATCATGCTTCATCGGTTGTTCGTGGTGTTAACAGATGTCTTGTTGTTGTAGACCTTCCGTTCGGTGCTTACCAGGGCAACTCCAAAGAAGCATTGCATTCAACAATCAGGATCATGAAAGAAACCGGTGCACATTCTATAAAATTGGAAGGTGGAGAAGAGGTATTGGAATCTGTGAAACG
>JBPCQG010000488.1:0-7186 GCA_050998315.1 Chitinophagaceae bacterium | reverse complement strand
GATTTGGATTTTTTATATAGAATGAAGAGATTAGCACAAAGACCTCGATGAATTTTTTCTTCATTAATAATGATTCAACAATACTCGTCAAAGGCTGGCGGATAGCAGCGTAAAGCCCGGTGAAGGTTTTGTGTGTTTGCTCTGCGCCGGACTTGCAGCGAATAGCCGCAACCAATGCCATAAATAGCTAATGCTCACAGCACCCAAACCATCCCAAAAATCTTGTATAACTTTAAAAGAAAAAGATGGAAAATAAAGGGCTGCTTTTTATTCCTGATATAAGTGGCTTTACAAAGTTTGTGAACGAAACGGAGATTGGCCATAGCCGGCTTATAATCCAGGAATTGCTGGAGATACTTATCAATGCCAACCAAATTGGGCTTGAAGTTTCTGAAATTGAAGGTGATGCAATTCTTTTTTACAAATTTGGGGAATCTCCGAACCTTGAGGACTTGTACAAACAGGTTGAGAAAATGTTTTGTGAGTTTCACAGGAGTCTTAGTGCCTATGAGGTTCGCCGTTTTTGTCAATGCAAGGCGTGTATGTCGGCAATCGACCTTACTTTAAAAGTGATAACACATTATGGCGAATTCACAGGCTATAATGTAAAACATTTCAGCAAGCTTATTGGTAAAGATATTATTGTTGCCCACCAGCTGCTGAAAAACGATATTGAACTTCATGAATACTGGCTGATAACAAAGAGCCTGTTGCAAAAACAATTCTCCGGCTGACTACACAAAATGGATGAAGTGGAACAGTAGCGCCAAACAAACTGAAAACGGCGAAATACCTTTTCACTATACTCAGTTAAGTCAGCTCAAAAGCGAAATACAACCTGAGCCTTTTCCGGTATTGGATTTTTCTAAAAAAGTAAAAATGATCTCTTTATCTAAAGACTATGAAACAGATATCATTACTTTATTTCACGCCACCGGAGATTTTAATTACCGCAGCCGCTGGCAGTACGGAGTAAAAGCGGTAGAAGAGGTTAATCATTTCTGCCACGTGGTGGAATGCGCTGCCGTTGTGTGATGGAGAATGGGCAATCAATGATATATGCCAGCAGCTACTCTTATCATCCTGATAGAATTGAGTTCAGCGAAACAGAAGAAAAAGAAAAAAATACGACTAACTATATTCTTGAAAAGATTGATGATAATAAGACGAACCTAACAGTAGATTTTTACATGCAAAAAAATATAGCTAAACAGATCATATTTAATGTTGCACGTAAAAAGAAAATTGAAGAGAACTTCCGGAGATCGTTGCAAAATCTTGAAGGATTAGTGAAAGAGATCAAACTACCAGCGGCCTGCCATACTCAAATTTATTTAGCAGGCGCTTTGAAATCATCATTTGAGTACATGGATTTATTGAATAAGTAATATTTACCATCCTTGTTATTTCGCCAATACCTGTGACCGATAAGGTCATAATAATATCTGCCATCAATGCTTCTGCGGGCTGCTTTCTCATTAACGACAATTACATTTGGTATTATATCTTTTTTCGTGGGTTTATATACTTTTTTTCTTACAACAACAGAATCACTCTTTTTTGGGATGATTACATTACTTGTTACAGAAGTTTCAGGAAGCGTTCGTTCGGGGGTATGTTTTCTCCTGCAGCTTAATAATATTAGAAATGAAAGAGTGAATAAAAATATCTTAAGCATGGCTTGTTTATTTCCATATCATATTCAAAAATGCTACCACAATTTATTTCCTATCAAGCCACCACAGCTTCTTTGTTATACTTATTTCTGTATTCAATAGGAGATAAGCCTGTAGTTTTTTTAAACACATTTCTAAATGCTTTATTATCAGAGTAGCCAACTTCATACATTAATTCATTTACGTTCTTTCTTCCTGTTTCAAGTCCTTTTTTGGTTGCTTCTATTTTTACTCTTTGCATATATTCTACAACTGTATTAGCAGTGGCCTTTTTAAACCTGCGTTCAAAGTTCCGCCTGCTCAATGCTAACATAGAAGTAAGTTGCTCAACAGTTATTTTGTCATGATAGTTTTGTTCAATAAATTCCTGTGCCTTTTTTACGGGCTCATCATCATGTGTTTTCTGCCCCTGGAAAATAATAAAAGGTGATTGACTTATACGGTCAATATCTATCATAAATGCTTTGGCAATAAGAATTGCAATATCACGTCCTGCATATTTTTCAATTATGTAAACCAAAAGATTTAAGAAAGAATAAGCGCCACCGCTTGTATAAACTCCATCGTCTTCAGTCATAATTTTATCATCAACCAGGTTTACATCAGGGAACATACTTCTAAAATCATTAGCGGCAGTCCAGTGTGTGGCGCATTGCTTTCCTTTTAGCAGGCCTGTGCCGGCCAGGAAAAAAGATGCAATGCAAAGGCTTGCTACTTCTGCACCTGCAGCATATTGCTCTATCATCCATGGAACAAATGCTGCATTTTTTTCCATCACAATTTTTGGTTCGCCGTGTATTGCTGGTATAATAATAAGGTCAGTTTTCTTTATATCTCCTATCAAAACATCTGGGCTTATGGTGAACAGTCCGTTGCGCTGGCTTGTCTCTTTACTAATTCCTACCAGTTGTACTTTAAATAAAGAAGACTTTTCCTGGCTACGCAAAATTGAATTCACTTCATTAAATATCTGGTGTGTTCCTTCAATATTTACAACGCTTGTATGCCCGTGAGGAATGAGTATTGAAATGTGTTTCATTATATTTTTTTACAAAGCTAAAAAATAATTTTGTCGCAATCAACCCCTAAGATTGCCGTATTTACACCTTAAAAAATCTATTTATTGACTGTAGGTTTGTGTTGTGAAATGAAAAATTAAATAAAAGGTATTTAAAATATAATCACCATTAAAACTATAAAAATGGAAACAAAACCAGTAAGTAACAGAATGTTTTCGCTAATTGTATTGTATGATATGCATACAAAATTTTTGTTTAGCGCTGTTAACGGCATTTCAGATAAAGACGCCAATAACCGGCTAAAAACCAAAGCCAATCATATTGCATGGCTTATGGGCAGTTTGGTTCAGGAAAGATTTGAAACTGCAAAAATCTTTGGCATAAATGAAAAACAGGCAGCAGATGAATTGTTTAAAGAGCATAAGGGTATAGAGGATAATATTAATTATCCATCAATTGCAGAATTTAAAAAAGATCTGGATAAAATCACTCCGAAGTTAAGAGATGCTTTGGTTACTGTAGGTGATGAAAAGCTTGACAAAAAATTTGAGATGATGCCCGACATGAAAATGACTTATTACGAGTTGATCACTTTTATGACTTACCGTGAAGCAAACATCATTGGTCAGATTGCTTTATGGCGCAGGCTTTTAGGTTATGAAGCAATGAAATACATGTAGGAATTTTTTTGGAATAATGCTATTAAAATTATTAAAACAGAATATGGAAAGAGAAATTTTAAATGAATTACAAATTACAACGGGTGAACTTGTACAGATGCTTTCCTCTCTTAGCCAGGAACAATTTAATGCTGTTCCTTTTGAAGGCAGCTGGACAGCCGCAGAACTGGGAGAACATATGAATAAGTCTTATGAAGTTGCAGAACTTCTATATGGTACTGTTAAAAAAACGGAAAGGGATCCGACTGAAAAAGTAAAAGGGATTAAAGAGACTTTTTTAAACTTCGATACTAAAATGAAATCGCCTGATTTTATTGTACCTGAAAATAAGGTGTATGATAAAAGCACTCTTATAAATCCTTTAAAAGAGTCAATAAATAAAATTAAGCAGGGGGCAGAAACATTAAACCTTGAAGAAACTTGTACTGCATTTGCATTACCGGGCCTTGGAGAAATGACAAGAATCGAATGGATATACTTTGTTATTTATCACACACAAAGACACATTCACCAGTTAAAAAGAATTATTGCCAAAGTTCAGCACAATAAATAATGATTAAAATATTATGACACAGATAAATGCTTATTTAAACTTTGAAGGTAATTGCAGGGAAGTAATGTCCTTTTATGAAGAATGTTTAGATGCAGAATTAAATATGCAAACTATTGAAGGCTCTCCTATTGAAGCCCAATGCCCCGCCGCAACCAAACACCAGATATTACATGCCAGCTTAACAAAAGATGGATTGCTCCTTATGGGCTCAGATATGCAGGAGCCGGGCGGCAATTTTATTAAAGGAAATAATATTGCTCTTTCTCTTAATTGTAGCAGCCCCGAAGAAATAAGTACTTTCTTTTCAAAACTATCAGAGGGTGGCAAAGTCTCACATGCATTAACAGAACAATTCTGGGGTGCTACATTCGGCGTGCTTACAGATAAGTTTGGAATTAGATGGATGCTTAATTATGATAGAAATCAAAAAGCATCATAAAATAAAAATTAATTTTAAATCATAAAAAAATAAAATTTTATGCAAAAGATAACTCCATTTCTTTGGTTTGATAACAACGCCGAAGAAGCTGTAAATTTTTATGTTTCTATTTTTAAAGATTCCAGTATTGGTAAAATTTCCCGTTACACCGGGGAAGGTGCAAAAGCATCCGGACAAAAAGAAGGAACGGTAATGACCATTGCGTTTAATTTGAACGGGCAGGCTTTTACTGCAATAAATGGTGGACCAATTTTTAAATTCACGGAAGCTATTTCATTTGTAGTGAATTGCGAAAACCAGGAAGAGGTTGATCATTATTGGAACAAACTGACAGAAGGCGGACAGGAAGTTCAATGCGGCTGGCTTAAGGATAAGTATAATTTATCATGGCAAATTGTTCCTAAACAATTAATAGAATTGATGAGCAGTCCTGATAAGGCAAAAGCCGGAAGAGCGATGCAAGCAATGCTGAAGATGAAAAAAATTGATATAAAAGCCTTACAGGAAGCAACTGATCAAAAATAATTCAACAAAAAAAGTGAGAAAACTTAGCGTATTCAATTTCGTAACACTTAATGGCTTTTATAAAGGAGCTGCAGGCGATATTAGCTGGCACAAGCACAGCGAAGAAGGAGGTAAACTATCTGAGGAAAATCTTAAATCAGGCAATATACTTTTGTTCGGACGTGTTACGTATGAGATGATGGCAAATTTTTGGCCTTCACCAATGGCATATGAAAGTTTTCCGGTTGTAGCGGAAGGAATGAATAATGCGGATAAAATTGTTTTCTCAAAAACATTGCAAAAAGCTGAGTGGAAAAATACCATGCTTGTTAAATACAATATTGTTGATGAAATAAAAGCATTAAGGAAAATGCCGGGTAAGGATATGACAATATTAGGCAGTGGAAGTATTGTAAGCATATTT
Source organism: Chitinophagaceae bacterium (assembly GCA_050998315.1). GTDB lineage: Bacteria > Bacteroidota > Bacteroidia > Chitinophagales > Chitinophagaceae > Ginsengibacter. Next base: position 1,891 of record JBPCQG010000488.1, on the reverse strand, counting down.
GCTGAGCATGGTTTAATTGATGAGTACCAGTTTATGATAGATCCCATTGCAATTGGAGATGGCGCACCAATATTTAAAGGCGTTAGCCTCCAGCTGGATCTAAAACTTACAGATACGAAAACACTTGAGAGTGGAGCTGTTCTTCTTAGCTATCAAACTTTGTAGATTGATCTGCCCGGGTGGGCTTAAAAGTGAATTGACATCCAAAACTTAACCGTTAAAAATCATACAATGAAAATGCTAAAAAAGATCTTAATGGTAATTGTAATTCTTATTGCAATACTTTTAGTGGTTGCCCTATTCGTTAGCAAAGAATATTCTGTTGAACGTGAAGTGACCATCAACAAACCAAAAGGAGAAGTTTTCACTTATGTGAAGAATTTAAAAAACCAGGACAGGTACAATAAATGGGTAATGATGGATCCGAATGTAAAGAGAGATTACCGGGGTACAGATGGTACAGTAGGTTTTGTTGCAACATGGGACAGTGAGAATAATGATGTTGGCAAAGGGGAACAGGAAATTAAAAATATTACAGAAGGGCAACGAATGGATATGGAAGTGCGGTTCGAAAAGCCTTTTAAAAATACCGCAAACGTTTACATGAGCAGATACCGTTGCTGAAACTAAAACGAAAGTAAAATGGGGAATGGCAGGTAAAAATCCATATCCTGTTAATTTGATGAACTTATTTATACCAAATATGTTGGGCAAGGATATGCAAACAAGTCTTAATAATTTAAAAGGTGTTCTTGAAAAATAATTTTTTATGAAAAAATACACCAGTGTTGAGGAATATCTTATGGACGTGCCTGATGATAAGCGTATAGCTCTTGAAAAGCTTCGCAAAACGATAGAGTCAATTGTGCCAAATTCGGAGGAGTTTATTAGCTATGGGATGCCTACTTTTAAATATAATGGTCCGCTTGTTAGTTATGCTGCGTTTAAAGAACACTGCAGTTTATTTCCCTGGAATTCAACGCTTATAAATAAATTTAGTGAAGAGTTAAAACCTTTTAAAACATCTAAAGGAACTATTCAGTTTACTGTTGATAAACCGCTTCCGTCTGCACTGGTGAAAAAAATAGTTAAAGCAAGAATGAAAGAAAATGAGAAAGAATGTTGGCTAATAATAAAAAACTAGTATAAAAGAGAAGAATTTCAGGTAAACCAACTGATATTGAAGCAGTAATAGAGTTTATGAAAAAACTCCGTCATTCTTTAAAAGCAGAGATGGAAGTTGTAAGAACTATTATTAAAAAACAAACAGTAAAATTGCAGAGGGGATCAAATGGAATGCTCCCGGTTATTATTACAAAGGAGATTTTGTCACTTTTAATCCACGTGTTGCTGAGCATATTCCCCTGGTATTCCAACATCCACAAATTGAAAAAATCAAATCTGATATACTGGAAGGTGATTATAAGGGTAGGCGGATGACTTATTTTTCCGGAATAGCAGATATAAAATCAAAAAGGAAAAAACTGGAAAGAATTATTAAAGAGGCTCATAAAATATATTGATAACAAATAAAACAATCAAAAATGGAAAAGATTAATTTCTCAATTAGCATCAACGCTCCTAAAGAAAAAGTATGGAAAGTTCTTTGGGATGACGCCACTTACACAAAATGGACTAGTGTTTTCTGCGAAGGTTCTTCCGCTGTTACTGATTGGAAGGAAGGAAGTAAAGTTCTTTTTCTGGATGGTAAAGGGTCTGGCATGGTTAGTAAAATTGAAACCAAAAAGCCAAATGAATTTATGTCATTCAAACACCTCGGTGAGGTAAAGAATGGAGTAGAAGATACAACCAGCGAACAAGTAAAACAATGGGCGGGCTGTTTGGAAAATTATATGCTGAAAGAAGCTAACGGAGTTACAACGCTTACGGT
>JBPCQG010000401.1:0-3098 GCA_050998315.1 Chitinophagaceae bacterium | reverse complement strand
TTACTGTCCGGGCTCCAGCTAAAACTCTGGTCTCCGTCCGCGTAAGAAAAATTTTGTCCGGCAGGAATAATTGTACGGAATGATTTCTTTTCCAAATTGTACACCTTTAAAATATTTCTTTCTTCCAGGTAAGCAATTTCTTTTCCGTTTGGTGAAACATCCGGTGCAAATTCTTCTTTATCAGTTGCTATTACAGCCTCTTCATTTATGACTGTAGATGCATAAAAATATGGCTCCTCTTTCCTTGAAATAGTTGATTTCATTATATCCCAGCCGTTATTTCTTTCGGCAGCATAGTATAAGGTTTTTCCATCGGAAGCAAACATAACAGAACGCTCCTGGTAAGGTGTATTTGTAACGCGTTTTGTAATTCCACCTTCAACAGATGTTACGAATATTTCTCCTCTAAATACAAATGCAATTTCTTTTCCATTGGGAGAAAGATTTAATTCAGTTGCTCCACTGTTAATTGAAAGTATACGTTCTGTATTGCTTTTATTTTCTGATGTTATATTTATTTTTATTTTTTTAGCATCACTTCCTTCATTCATAATATATATCTCGCCATCGTAAGTATAACAAAGTGCATTATTGTTAGATCTGCTTAAAAAGCGTACAGGATTATTTTTATAATTAGTAAGTTGTTTTTCCCCACCTCCTGAAATCAATGATTTAAACACATTTTGATTACCATTCTTCTCGCTTAAATAAAAATAAGACTGCTCCTCTGAACCAAAAATGGGTTCCCTATCTTCGCCTTCAAATGATGTAATTTTTTTATAATCTTTTGATTTGATATCATAAGTCCAGATATCTCTTGTGATGGAAGAAGTATGATGTTTGCGCCAGGGATCTTCAAACCCTTTATTATCCTGGTAAATTATTTTATCGCCATTTTTATTATAATGAGCATTTTGCATTCCACCGGCGGATATCAATACGTTACGTCCGCCGGTTATGGGAACTGTATATAATTTTTGGAATACACCATTTACAGGAAAACGAACAGAAGTTGCCAGATCATTTCTACCTGAACCAAAAGTTACATGTTTATCATCAGGAGTAAAATCCCACGGAAAATCAGCAGCAGAATTAAAAGTTAACCTTTTGGGATCTCCCCCTTCAGATGGCATGATATACACATCAAAATTTCCAAAACGGTCAGAGGCAAATGCAATCCATCTTCCGTCATGGCTCCATACGGGCATAAAGTCCTGAGCTGTATGGAGTGTTAGCGGTAACGCTGCACCTCCTGTTGAAGCAACTTTATAAAGATCTCCTTTGTAACTAAAAACAATTTGTTTTCCATCAGGTGATATAGCGGGGTACCGCAGCCATAAAGGATTTGATTGCGCAATAGAAATGCTCACAAAAAAAATTCCCGTTAAAAAGCATATAAATCTTTTCATATAAAATATAGATTGATTGAGAAATGATGAACTTGCAATTTATTAAATAATCACTTTACAATGTACCAGCGGGTAAACATATTATATGAGCGGCTAAAAGCACATGCACATACCTTTCATAAAGTGGTTGATTTTGATCCGGCTAAAGAAAAAATAATTGATTTTGACTTTACAAATAATAATAAAAAGCTTGATGAAGTTGATCTTAAAAATACCGAAACTTTCTCTGCTTATGTTCATGAAAAATTGAAAAAGGCAAAAGCAAAATATGGCATCGGTGGCTATAATGAAAATAGGACTTTATATAAAAGAAGCGAATTATTTTCCTCTTCTCCCCCGCTAGATACCGGGATGGAGAAGGAATTAGAGGATGAGGGGCGTACTTTGCACCTGGGTATTGATATTTGGGGGGAAGCAGGAACGAAAGTTTATGCGCCCTTGGGTGGAATAGTTCATAGTTATGCAATTAATAAAGGTTTTGGAGATTATGGGGCTACTTTGATACTTCTTCATCAATTGGATACGGTTACTTTTTATACTTTATATGGTCATCTTAGCGTTGATGATATTGCAAGGGTAATAGAATTCCAATATATTATTCGTGGACATGTAATCGGGCATTTTGGAAATCCTGAAGAAAACGGAAACTGGCCGCCTCATCTACATTTTCAGATCATTAAAGATATAGGAACATATGAAGGTGATTATCCCGGGGTGTGCAAATTCAGTGAACATAAAATGTACCTGGATAATTGTCCTGATCCCGATCTGATCTTAAACATGATACAATATGCTACAAGTTTATAGTTTGTAACTTTATGATTCCGGGTTTAGATTAGATTCACTATTAAATTTTTATCAAATCTTCCTTTTAAAGTGATTTAGAGGGTTTTTTATTATTTTTGCATTTATTATCTAATATGGAAATTACTCCGGGGCCTCTTCTTAAAACCATAAATTCACCTGCCGATCTTAAAAAGCTCAAACGTAATCAGCTTCCAAAAGTATGTGATGAGTTGCGCCAATATATTATTGATGTGGTAAGTGTTTATGGAGGTCATTTTGGAGCAAGTCTTGGGGTGGTGGAATTAACGGTGGCATTGCATTACGTTTTCGATACACCTTATGATCAATTGGTTTGGGATGTAGGCCACCAGGCATACGGACATAAAATTCTTACTGGCCGCAGAGATAATTTTTCCACTAACAGAAAATATAATGGCCTTAGCGGGTTTCCAAAGCGTGCAGAAAGTGAATATGATACTTTTGGTGTGGGACATTCATCAACATCCATTTCTGCTGCTCTTGGTATGGCAATGGCTTCACACTATAAAGGGGAAACTAACCGCCAGCATGTTGCCATAATAGGTGATGGGGCTATGACTGCAGGTTTAGCATTTGAAGGAATGAACCATGCAGGTATAGAAAATAGTAACCTTCTTATTATCTTAAATGATAACTGCATGAGCATTGATCCCAATGTTGGTGCATTAAAAGAATATCTAACTGATATTACAACATCCCAAACGTATAATAAAATAAGAGATGATTTCTGGAATGCCTTAGGCAAACTTCCGGTAGGTAAATCTTTTTCCCGTAACATGGCATCAAAATTTGAAGCCAGTTTAAAAGGTATGGTAAGCAAAAGCAGTAATTTATTTGAAGCTTTAAAGCTGCGATATTTTGGAC
>JBPCQG010000038.1:0-5843 GCA_050998315.1 Chitinophagaceae bacterium | reverse complement strand
GTCGTGGCTTCTTTTGATTGGCTTCGTATTTTTGTGTGTAGCAATGACTCTGTGAAAGAAAATAATATTGGCATTTTCTTGCTATCGGAAAAGAAGCACCAATCGCCAAACAAAAGACTTGCTGCTGCGGGGGTGGACGTTGAAGCAATCGGCTGCAAATCGCTATCAGAAATGGTTTCGGCTGCCAAACAAAGCCAAGCAAAAATCTTATCCTCAACTTTTAAACAAAAACCAAGCTGCAGTTCTGGGCGGGACGTTATAAAATATCCCGCTTGCAGCAATACCTGAACGAAAGGTGATTATAAGCGAAACTTTTTTTAATGAAGATATAATTCTTGAAAATGAAAGAGCAAGATTAACACCATTGAAAGCTGGTGATATATCTGAGCTTAATAAAATTGCTTATCAGCCATCAATATGGCAATTGGGAATGAGTAATATAAAAGAACAAAAAGACCTTGAAGAACATACTAACATCGTCTTGCACGAACGAGAAACCAGAACATCTTATCCCTTTTTAATTTTTGATAAGCAAACAAATGCTGTTGCCGGCTGTACACGTTATGGTAACATTTCGTTTGAGCATAAACGGTTTGAAATAGGATGGACATGGATAAATCCCAAACACCAGGGAACGGGAATGAATAAAGCATGCAAATTTTTATTGTTGCAATTTGCATTTGAACAATTACATTTTAACCGTGTGGAATTAAAAACGGATATTTTAAATCAGCAATCGCAAAGAGCTATGGATAAGATTGGGGCTAAAGAAGAAGGCATTTTTCGGTAACATCTGCAGGCAGAATAAAAGATTCCATTTTCTTTAGTATAATTAATATACTGAATGGGAGGAGATCAAACAATCCATCTTTAAAGAATTTATTTAGGAAAGTTTGCTCTCTTTAAAAAAGAAAATGATAGCTTAGCCTTTTAATTCCACTTCCTGGAAAACTAAACAGCTTCGTATTGAATCCACACCGGTAATTTTTACATTATTATTTATTAATAAAAACTCACACAAAATGAAAAAAATTGTTTTTACAACAGCAACCTGCATGCTATGTTTTTTTATTTCATGCAATGACAGTGCAACTACTACTACAAGCAGTAATAGCGCTGCAGAAAAAGCAAAGGCTAACAACCGAACAATTCTTAAGGCAATAGAAGCTGGTGATGCATCAAAGCTGGATTCATTTATTACAGCAGATGCAGTTGATCATTCAGGCCCTGATGGAATGACCGAAGTTAAAGGTTTGGAAAATATAAAAGCTTCTCTTGGTGCCATGAAACAGGATTTCGCTGATTTTAAATTTGATATAAAGAAGGAAGCAACAGATGGCGATTATCTTTTTGTATTAGGTACAATGAGAGGAACTACCTCGGCTAATCCGGGCCATGGAATGCCGCCAAATCAGAAAATTGAAATGACAAGTGTTGATGTGCTTAAATTTAATAGTGATGGTAAGTTTACTGAACATTGGGCTTTTAATGATCCAAAGGATATGATGAAGATAATGGGAGGAGATCATAAAATGGATAATATGAATGGAAAAATGGACAATAAGATGGAAATGAAAGACAGCATGAAAAAGTAAATTAAAAATAGTTATTAATACACACTGATCTCCAACAGAAAATAAACAAAACTAAAAGTCCCGAAATTATTCGGGACTTTTTAATTCAATTACTACAAACCTGTAAGCCGGATTCTGTGACCGCTGTGTTTACACATTGGATGGTTATCATTTATCTCGCTGTTACATTACTGCAACAATCCTGCTGCCTACCCTTCAGCCTTGTCCCGATACTTCGGGATCGGACGAGCAGCCCTCAAACGCTGATATATGTGGCATTGCAGCACACAAGGTTTACCCTCCCGATGAGTTACCACATCGGGACGTGAGCTCTTACCTCACGTTTTCACCCTCGCCTCACCCTAACCCTTTCCACAAGTGGAGAGGGGAAAAGGCAGTTATTTTCTGTGGCACTATCTTTCCGATAAAAACCGGAACCGGCTGTTAACCGGTGTGTTACTCTATGCTGTCCGGACTTTCCTTCCCCCGCCTTGGGGCGGCGAACGATAACCCGGTTTGTAGCTCTGCAAAGTTAGGAAGGATGAATTATATCTTTACCACAACCTAACAATAATGAGAATGATTTTTATGTTGTATATTATAGGTTATCTGGATACGATAAGTAGAAGGTTTATAAATATTAGTGAGTTTTATGAAGAGATTCTTTCAAAATTTTTATTATTCATTCCCCATACAGCTGTTTCTTCTTCATTTTAGAAAGGCGCAGGTATTACTTATTTTTTGGTTCATTCTTTTTTTAACGGTTACCGGGCATTTTATGAAAATATTCGGAGCCAATGCATTGTTTCTTGCTCCCGAATACCTTGGAAATGTAAATGCTGCGAGCGCCGCTATTACAGGAGTTGCCACCGGGGTTTTTATGATGAGCTGGAATATAACCACATTCATTTTGCATAGCAAACGCTTTCGCTTTCTGGCAACTAACACAAAGCCATTTTTAAAGTACTGCACTAACAATTCAATTATTCCCATTTGTTTTTTACTGGTTTATTTTTTTGAGGCATTGTCATTTGACAGGAAATCGGAACTTATCCCTTTAGCTGAATTCATTGTTATTGCAGCGGGTTTTTTCGGCGGTTTTTTTTTATTGATAACGATTTCATTTGCCTATTTTTTTACTGCAGACAGAAGAATTGTAAGAACATTTAAACCTAATCTTACTGCATTTGATAAGCAAAAAAAATATCAGATACATAGGGGTGCATATGCTGAAAATAATTTTGGATTACCTGTTGGTTATTATTTAACTACCCGTTTCAGGTTTACTAAAGCCAGGAGAGTAGGGCACTACAGCCGGGAGTTTGTTGATACCATTTTTAAGAGACATCATATTGCCGCGATCATTACTTTATTGTTGGCATTTATTTTTATGATATTAATCGGTTTTTATCTTGACAATAAATTTTTCCAGGTACCTGCGGCGGCAAGTGTTTTTATACTTTTTGCTTTATTGATAGCAGTCATCGGGGCAATCACATATTTTCTAAGAAGTTGGAGTATAGTGTTTGTTATTTTTCTTTTTATTTTTCTAAATGTTCTGTATGTATATGATGTTATTGATCCACGCAATAAAGCATTTGGGCTCAAATATACCAATCCCTCAAGACCTGAATATTCTTTGCAAAGCCTTGCAGCTATGAATACAGGTGTAAAAATTGAGGATGATAAAAATAATATGCTTGGAATTCTAAACCGGTGGAAAGAAAGGCAGGGTGAGGATAAGCCAATGATGCTAATTTTTAATTTCAGTGGGGGAGGTGTAAGAAGCGCAGCTTTTGCAATGAACATTTTGCAGGAGCTGGATAGTATAACCCAGGGAACCATAATGAAGAAAACATTCCTGATAAGTGGCGCTTCCGGTGGCATGCTGGCTGCCTCTTATTTTCGTGAACTGGCAAGGTTGAAGGCCGCTGGTGAAACTATCAACCTGCAAAATAAAAGATATCTTGATGATATTTCACAAGATTTGCTTAACCCGGTATTTTCTTCCATGATTGCCAGAGACCTACTATCTCCTGTGCAAAGATTTTGGGTGGGGCCTTACCGTTATGTTAAAGACAGGGGTTATGCATTTGAACAAAAATTAAATGAGAACACTCACAATCTTCTTAATAAAACTATTGGATTTTACAAAGCTGAAGAGAGAGATGCTCATATCCCCTTGATGATCTTAAATTCAGTAATAACCAAAGACCTTAGAAAACTAATGATATGCACTCAGCCGCTTAGCTTTATGATGCAGTCAACATTTACTGACAGCACTTCAAAAATAACCGGGCCTGATGCTGTTGATTTTGCGGCTATGTTTAAAGATGAAGATCCTATGCACCTGCGGTTTCTTACCGCATTAAGGATGAACGCAACCTATCCGTATATTCTGCCCAATGTATGGCTTCCTTCCAAACCGGTAATTGATGTAATGGATGCAGGACTCAGAGATAATTACGGACAGGAAACATCGCTTCGCTTTATACATGTTTTTAAAGACTGGATAAAAGAAAATACACGGGGGGTCTTAATTATCCAGGTACGATCCAGACAAAAAGGTAGCTGGGATAATACTATTGTAAATGGTGATATAACCGGCATTATCACAAAGCCATTTACTATGTTGCAAAATAACTGGTTCATGCTGCAGGATTATTTCCAGGATGATGAAATTACTTATGCTCAAAACTTTTTGGACAGTACTCTTCATCGTGTTGCGTTTATGTATATCCCAGAAAAGGAAGAGCGTGGTGCTACCATCAATTTTCATTTAACAGCCCGCGAAAAACGCGAAGTGATATCTTCTTTAAAAAGAAAAAATAATATAGAGGCCTTAGAACAGGTGCAGAGATATTTGAAATAAAAAAATTATTTTGGAAACTGGCAGGAGTACTACTATCATCAATACTAAAGCCGGTAACAAATATTTTTTATTGCATAACACAAATTATTATTCTGCAGTTCTAATTATTCTAAAGTAAGATTGATGCATGGGCTAGCGAGTCTGTAGCTATCTTTCGTCTCAAAAATATAAAGTAACTTTAATAGAAAGCGATGTATGGAATCCCTTCAATTTAAAACCACGCTTTCTTCCCTTACAGAAATAAGATACCGGATGATCTAAAAGAGAAAATTCAATTAAATCAGGAAGTAAGGGGTATTGCTAATACCGGAGGGGAACGTATTTATGAGGAATGGAACGACGATGAATGGAATAAATTATCATTGACGTTAAATGATGATGGCGAATAAATCTAAAACATTATCAGTTGAAAGTAAGATTTCTTAAAGTAGTTTCTTAAAGAAAGTCTTTTACAATACTATAAACTACCAATGAATCAATTTTGATGAAATGAATTCACAAATAATTATTTCCGCTTCAGTTTCAATAAAATACAATTGTGTATTTCTTTTTGTAAGGAATCAGTTAAAGCCTAAGAATGCACGTTGTGGTTCCCTGCAAAGTGGGTAAGATTTTCTTGTATCGGAAACTTTAATAAAATAATCATATACATCATCTGCAAACTTATCGGCAGTGGCAATCATGCCCTTCGATTCAATATACCATGCAATTGCCGCAATGTTATCAGCGGCAGTCTGTTTTTACAATTACTTTTCGGCTGCCCATTTCCTGATCATTTTTTTACTATATGCCCGGGCTTGTTCAACTGTAAATGTTTTTTCAGGTTTGGTTTTTAATGCTGCCTGCTTCTGCAGTACCTGGTAGTTTTTTTCGGGATCAAAATATATTTCTTTTTTCAATAACAATCTCTGTCATACGAACCGTTTATAATCAAATTTACAAAAGTAGCACCGCATAATCACATATCACAAAACCCAATTATTATTCTGCAGTTTTAATTATTCTAAAAGTAAGATTGATACGTGGGCTGATGGGTTTGGCGGTTTTAGGAATTTGATGTTCCCAGAAATGCTGTGTGCTGCCTTTCATTATTAACAGGGAGCCATGGGTTAACGGGATTGTGATCCTGTCAATTTGTTTTTTGAATTTACGCCTAACTGGAACGGTCTTGTTTCGCCAAAGCTTACTGAAGCGATGATGGGGTTTGTGCCGAATTCCTTTTCATTATTCCTGTGCCAGCCAACACTGTCCTTACCGGTTCTGTATAAATTTAGCAGCACGCTGTTAAAGGTAACGCCGGCTTCCTTGTCCACTTTTTGTTTGATGAATAAAAAATTGGGTGTCCACGGAAAACTGCATCTGGTATTTACCGAAAAGGTATAAATTTTTACCGGCAT
>JBPCQG010000315.1:0-16636 GCA_050998315.1 Chitinophagaceae bacterium | reverse complement strand
ATCTGAAGGATTATCTTTTTATGGGGCTTATATTAAAAGAAAAGGACTACCGCGAAGCATTAAAAAATCTTGACTGGAGTGATTATCAAAATAAAAATGTTGCTATTACCTGCTCCGCAGATGCAGTTATACCTATGTGGGCATATATGCTTGCGGCCACATATCTGCAGCCGGTTGCAAAAGAAGTTGCTTTTGGAAATGAGGATTTTTTACACAGAACATTATTTTTGAAGAATCTTGCCAGGATAAATACGGAAGAATTTGTTGATAAGAGAGTTGTAATAAAAGGCTGCGGTGATAAAAGTATATCCGAAACCGCTTACGTTGAAATAACAAAACTGTTGAGGCCGGTTGTTAAAAGTATAATGTATGGGGAACCCTGTAGCACCGTACCTATTTATAAAAAGATTAACCGATAATCAATACCCGGGTTAAAACCAACCTCTCTTTACAAACGTCCATATCATACCTATTGGTACAATCAGCATTAAACCCACTGCAATAAAAAAGCCATATTCATTGTGAAGCCAGGGAATTCGTTCGAAGTTCATTCCAAAAATACCGCCGATTACCGTTGCAGGTGCAAGCAAACACGTTACAACTGCCATCACCTTCATCACTTCATTCATTTTTAAATTCACATTGCTTACGTAAAGATCCTGCAGGTTTATCATCATATCACGATAGTTCTCGGCTAATTCATTTGCCTGTACAATATGATCATAAACATCTTTAAAATACTTTTCTGTTTTTTCATCTACAAGGTTGCTTTCGCTTCGTAAAATGCCATTGATAACTTCCCGCACAGGAGAAATACTTCTTTTTAAAACTATCATTTCTTTTCGAAACATATTTATTTTTGAAAGGGTTTTTGTGTCTGCACGCCGTGTAATGTCTTCTTCCAAACCCTCTATTCTTTCACCCAGTTTTTCCATCACTACAAAATAATTATCAACTATCATATCTATCAGTGAATAGAATAAATAGTCAGCCCCGCTTTGTCTTATTTTACTTTTGGCAATTTTTATTTTATCCCGCAAAGGATTAAAAACATCTTTTGTGGCATCTTCCTGGAAGCTTATAACAAAATTTTTCCCCAGTACGATACTTATTTGCTCACTTTCAACTGAATTATCGGTTTCATTAAAATAAAGCATGCTTAACAGGCAAAACAATAATCCATTTAGCTCATCCATCTTTGGCCGCTGACCAACACTCAGTATATCTTCTGCAATAAGAGGATGTATCCCATAATGGTTACAAATATCTTCCACATCACTTTTGCGTAATCCATCAACATTTATCCAGCTTTCTTTTTCGGAATCAAGAAATTTATAACAGGCAAGTAGAGTTGTTACTTCTTCTGACTCTACTGCTTCACTATCATAATCATAAACAAATACTTTTGTTCGCTCTGGCTCTTGTCTTTTGGCTTCAATTGTAGGGTTTACGTGTAATACCTTTTTTGTCCTTAGAAGATCAAGAGGATTAATTAAGAGGGATAAATATTTTGCAGACCTGAGTTTTTGGATCATGGTATAAGGGTATCAATTTTTAATAATTGAAAATTACGATGAAAATTATTTAATAACCCTGATCAAAAAAACAAAAGCCCAAGTTTTGAGAAAACGATTTTGAGATATGTATCTTCTTTAAACACTCTTAAGATCCTAATGCAGGTTGTGATGTATCTTACGCTGATGCCTTATTTTTTTAGCCACGAGCATATTTTTAATTATTACTAACAGTTTCTAATTCTATTGAAACACATTTACGTTCTTCAAAATAGCGCTTTAAAGCATTATCCAATGAGGGAAGTAAAATCCCCTTTTCACTTTTTAGAACAGAGTATTTAGGACGAAGGGCTTTATGATTTAGAAAATGCCCTGGCTGTGCTTCTACCAGATCAGAATCTAAGCCGGCTTTATCTGAAACCTTACTGGCAAGATTTGCCCAGGATATTTCTCCTTTGTTGGTAAGATGCCAAATGCCTTTTTCCTTATCTATTAAAAGGTCGAGAGATACATTTACAAGATCAGGAATATAAGTTGGTGAAATAAAAATATCCGATGCAGCAACAAAAGTATTATTTGCAGAAAGTGCGTTAACCACAGTAGTTACAAAATTATATTCATCCCAGGGGCCAAAAAATGAACTTGTTCTTATAACGAGAGAATTGTGATTAATACTTAAAACCGCTGACTCGGCTTCTGCTTTGCTTTTGCCATAAATATTAAGCGGATTAATTTCATCTCCTTCTAAATACGCTGCCTGCTTTGCTCCATCAAAAACAAGATCAGAAGAAAAGGTCATAAATTGTATTCCATATTTTTTACATGCGCTCGCCAATAAAAAAGGAGCTTTAGAATTATCATTAAAACATTTTTCCATTTCTGTTTCAGCATCATCCACCCTTACAAATCCGGCTGCATTTATAATAGCCCAGGGATTATATTTTTTTATAACCTCCTCAATTTGAAGCTCATTTGTTATGTCAACATCCTGCCTGCTTAAAAGTTTAAAATTGATAAAACGTAAGCCGCATATTTTACCAAAAGCTTTCCCAAGAGTTCCCCTTTTACCAATAATTAATATCGGCTGCGAATTATCATGTGAGGGTAAATCTATTTTAGTTTTACATGGTTTTTCATAAACAAAACGGATATTCCTGTGCCACCATCCTTCATTTTCAACTAAAGGGTGAGAATATTTTTGTCCCGAGGCCAACGATTTTATAACTGACGTTAATGCGGTCGTTCTTGGAAATCCGGAACCTACATCAAATGCGCCAGGCTCATAATCCATTTTTTTTGAAGTAAGAAGCCTGTTCCATCCATACGATCCTAATAAAGCCCATGCTGTTACAGCTCTAATATTTAACCCTTCTTTATTGAGAGTAGCACAAATATCCCATACCTCTTTCAGCCATCGTGCCTGATCCTCCCTACCGCAATTAAGCTGCACTTCTGTGATTGCCATTGGCAACCTATATTTCTCCCATGCCTCTTTTAATAATACACTCAAACCACTTGGCTGTCCATGAGGAACCCTAACAGCTTCTACATCGGCATATATCTGAAGTTCGTTACCTCCCCGTGTTGAAGATGGATATTTTTTATAATCCTCATCAATAAAACGTTCTGAGGTTATATAATGATTGAACCCCATAATATCCGGTGGGCATATATTTTCTAAAAAGAAATGTAAAGAAGCTATAGGGATTCCCAATCTTAAAAAATAATTCCACATTTTATGACCCGGCTTTACATTACCGCATAATAAATCATAAGTAAGCCATCTTCTTTCATTTTCAAAATTTGCCTGGTATTGTAAAGAAGGTGAGCAATATGTTTTTCCGAGATCTTCTGTTTGTACCAATTTTGCCAACGGATTTACTTTGCGTATAGCTTTCATTGCCATTACAACACCCTTCATTTGGTTTAAAAGCATTTTAGCAAAACTTACATCATTTTTTGCATGCGGATACCAAAAGCCATAAAGCCCGCTAAAGCGTGCTGTGGTTAGCGGCTCATTCACCGGGGTATAATATTCAATCCATGGAAATTTTGTGGTTACTTTTTCTGCATATTTTGCAAGACCATCGGAAAAATTTTCATCTAAGAGATTGGTGTAAAGAGGGCCACTTCCGTGATGAACTAACCCGGCAATTGGCTTAATGCCATTTTCATTTAAGAGAGATAGTTGTTTTTCTGTCCAGCTCCAATCTATTTCAGTATCCGGGGCAGGCTGATGACGTTCCCATAAAATTGGATACCGCAAGGTTTTTATACCTAACCCCGCAATAAGAGAAAGATCATTATCTCTTGTATAGTGATTTGCATATGCCAGCTGGTCAAGATATGAATCATTGATCCTGTTTATTGTGCATTCAATACCTCCCCAAAGCTCAGGATTGCTGAAGCTTGCTTGTTGTAACTTTTTGTCCGTTGACATGTGTTTCCGGTTGACGTTGCATCAGTTTTTTAAACAGGGTTAGTGATTGGGCTACCACCTGGTCCATATTATAATATTTATATGTGGCAAGGCGCCCAACAAAATAAGTATTTGTCATAGCGGCTGTAAGCTGCTGATATTTTTTATATAACTCGGCATTTTCAGGGCGCGGAACAGGGTAGTAAGGATCGCCTTCGGCCTGTGGGTATTCATATACTATCGTTGTCTTCGGATGTTTTTGTCCGGTTAAATATTTAAAATCAGTTATCCTGGTATATGGATGTTCGTTGGGGTAGTTTACAGTACCGGTGGGTTGAAAATTTTCCGCTTCCACTGTTTCAAATTTAAATTCCAGTGAACGGTATGGAAGCTTTCCATAGCAGTAATTAAAATAAGCATCAATAGGTCCGGTATAGATCATAAATTTATGTGGTATGCTATCTACTATCTCTTTGTAATCAGTATTCAACATAATTTTTATGTTGGGGTGAGACAGGATCTTCTCAAACATCCTTGTATATCCGTATAATGGCATTGCCTGGTATGTATCCGTGAAATATCTATCATCTTTATTTGTTCTGGTAGGTACTCTTGCTGTTACTGATGCATCAAGCTCTGAAGGGTCAAGGTCCCATTGCTTGCGTGTATACCCCCTAAAGAATTTTTCATATAATTCACGACCTACTTTACTTACCACCACATCTTCAGATGTTACAACCCTGTCAATTTTTTCGGCTTTCGATTTAAAGAATGCTTCTACCTGGTCAGAGCTTAGATTAAGGCCATACATCTGGTTAATAGTATTTAAGTTGATAGGAATGGGAACCAACTGTCCATCAACACTTGCCAATACTTTGTGTTCGTACTGTCTCCAGGGTGTAAACTGGCTTAAATAATCAAATACATCTTTTGAGTTGGTATGAAAAATATGTGGACCATATTTATGAACTAATATGCCATCTTTATTATAATAATCATACGCATTACCACCATAGTGATTTCTCTGATCTATAATTAAAACCTTTTTGCCAGCCTTTGAGGCAAGCCTTTCTGCCAATACACTTCCTGCAAAACCAGCCCCTACTATTAAATAATCAAACATATACTTCCTCCTTGTTGTTTAAATTGTTTACATTATTGTTTGTTATACCATTCAGCTTTATTTTTTTAGTTTCTGTAATATGATCCATCATTCTTGCCCATGTTTTATCCCAGGAATTCTGCGAAAGAAATGCATCCACCTTTTGTAACCACAGCTCATGATCCTGCCGGCTCAACTCAAATTCTGCTGCTTTAATAAATTCATCAGCTGTATCCGCTATGTGCACCAGATTATTAGTACCATATGGGGTTACCACATCAACAATTGAGGTGGAGATAACCGGTTTTCCTCCGGCAAGATATTCCGGTGTTTTTGTGGGACTGATATACTTAGTAGAGTCATTACGTAAGAAAGGAATAATGGCAACGTCCCATCCTGCAAGATATTTCGGCAAATCCGCATAGTTTTTTCCTCCCAGGTAATGAATATTATTCAACTTAGGAAGCGTTTCGGGATCGATCTTTACTATTGGACCAATAATTACAAAATGCCATTCAGTTTTCATTTCCGCGATTTCTTTTATCAAGTCTATATCAAACCGCTCGTCAACTACTCCATAATAGCCAAATCTTGGGTGAGGTATGCTCACCTGGTATTCCTCATCATTTGTGATTTCACGGGCCTGGGCAAAATGATCTTTATCTATACTGCTTGGAAAAGAATAGATATTATGATGTGAATTTTTCTTAGCTTGATATAAATTATGACCTCCCGTGAATACAATATCTGCTTTCGCGAATAATTCGCTCTCCCTCTCCGTTAATAAAGGTGGTGCATCCTTAAATAATGACAACTCATCCATACAATCATATATAGTCATCTTTGGAGAGAAATTATTTCCAACAGCGACGGCCATAGGGGTATAGTACCAAAAGAAATAATTAGCAATATTCTCCTGCCCAAATAATTCCTTGAGTAACGTAACCTGCTGAAAAGCAATGTCCTCTTCTGAAAGCCCGGATTTTAAATGAGGAATAACAACGGTGAGATTTTCCTTTGGCTCCAACTGTATGTGATTTGTATTATCAGCGTCAAATAAAGGTTCTTCAATAAAATACACACGGGTTTGTTTTGCAAACCTCGTCATAAGGTGATGAGGTCTTTGATATACAAAATCCCATCTTAAATGAGAAAAGCATATCAGATCCATCATTTGCTCCGTGTTAAATTGATTCAAATTATCTAGTTTGAACATTATTGCATTCTGAAATAATGCTATTTATATGCCAATGGTCGGCAAACTATCCCCGTTTCATGGAAGTTACTAAATATGAATAACTTGTGCAAAAAAATCCTCACTCACGCTCAAATTTTGTGGATTCTGTTGAATACCAGATGGTGAGATTTCCACCCAAACAATAGAACTTATGTGAGAAAAGGAAATCTATACCGGTTTTTTAAAGAGGAGTTATAATTTCCCATATAAAACTCTAAGTTTTTCTCTTGTCATAATTTTTTCCCAGTTTTTTCCCAAGGCGTTTTCCCAAAGAGGCTTCATACCAAGAGAAACATTTATCATTACCTGGAATTGTTCTTCTGTTAAGCCCAAGCAGATGTTTTTAGGAATATGGATATCATTTTTCTCTACCATTTTCTTAAACTCCCTTACACCTTCAGGATAATATTCTTCCAAATGATTGAAAACAATACAATTACCTATGCCATGTTTGGTACCCAACAAATAACTTAAGCCATAACTCACGGCATGAGCTACCCCAACCTGGCTATAAGCGATACTCATTCCCCCGGCATAAGATGCCATCATTAATTTGTCATCACTTTCTTTGTCCCAATAATCCCCGCCTGCCTGTCGGGCAGGCTTTTCAACAAACACTTCCCTGCATAATTGTAATGCCTTTTCTCCGTAAGATTTGCTAAACTCATTCAAAAAAGTTCCCTGTAAACTTTCAATACAATGAATATAACAGTCCATTCCCGTATAAAACCGTTGATCCTTTGGTGCATTTGCAGTTAATTCAGGGTCAAGGACAATTTGATCAAATGGAGTAAAATCAGAATTCATCCCCAGCTTTTTTGTGGGACCAGTAAGTACAGTTGTACGGCTTACTTCTGCACCGGTACCACTTAATGTTGGAACACCGGCTTTATAAACTCCCGGAACTTTCACCAGGTCCCAGCCCTGATAGCCGGCAGATGATCCGGGATTAGTTATCATTAATGAAACAGCTTTTGCCAGGTCCATTGTACTTCCGCCGCCTATACCGATAACTCCACTAACACTCCCAAACTCTTCCTTTAATTCAGCAGCAATGCTATCAACATAGGTAGTCTTGGGCTCGTGGGTTACATCGGCAAAGATTATTTTATCATTCCCATTCAAAGGAACTCGGGTTACTAATTCTTTATTCTTAAAAAAATGATCCAACAGAAAAATCATTGGACGTCCACTCTTGCGGTTAGGTTCCAGTATCTGATCTAATTGACTGAAAGAGCCACGGCCATAGATAACATAGCCTACCATTTTAAAATTTCTGAACTGCATATCACGATTAAAAACACGAATTAAAACGAATTACACGAATTATCACCAATTATTATTAAGCGGATTGATTTCATTCGTGATTTTTCGTGTAATTAGTGTTTGGGCTTTTTCCAAATCTTCAGGGGTATCAATTTCAATACCCATATAATCTGAAATAACCATTTTTATGGGAACACCATTTTCAAGATATCGGAGGCATTCAATCTTTTCTGCAATTTCCAGAGGTGTCATTTCCCAGCGGGTAAAATTCATCAATGCCTGTTTTTTGAAAGCATAAATACCGACATGCTCATAATAAACCGGCTCAACATCTGTATTTCTGTGATAAGGAATTGGACTGCGGCTAAACATAAGCGCATTCATGTTTTTATCAACTGCCACTTTTACGTAATTGGGATCATTGATCTGTTTCTCATCTTTCATTTGCTGCATAATGGAAGCTACCAGTATTTTGTGGCTGCCATGTTCAGAAAAAATATTCAAAAGCTTTAGCAATGCCTCTTTATTTACAAAAGGCTCATCTCCCTGAACATTTACAACAATATCCACGTCAAGATCAGCAACTGCTTCAGCAATACGATCGCTCCCGCTCTCGTGCGTTTGTTTACTCATGGTTACATAGCCGCCGTACTGAGTTATCTCATCAAAAATAATTTGACTGTCGGTTACTACCATCACTTCATCAAACAATCTTGTTGCCATTGTATTTTGATATGTATGTGCAATTACTGATTTGTCGCCGAGCTTTTGCATCAGCTTACCGGAGAAACGGGTTGCCGCATAACGGGCGGGTATCATGGCGATCGTTTTCATTAATAGATAAAATCTTTTGGGTTACGCTTTTGATTCCAAAATAATAGTATTGTTATTTTATTTTTGCGGGAACCGAAATGATACGTTAGGGTGGTATGTTTATTCAAAACATAAATCCTGGTATTTTTTCTCTTTTGGGAAGGTCTGCCAATTTCCGGATGTTGGGAGAGTTTTAATATTAAAGAATTTGTTTCACGTATAAAATTTTGAACCTCTTTCTCTGTCCATTCTTCTTTTAAGTAATTGATTATGGAATAAAATGTATCAGATGCTTTTTTTGTCCAGACATTTTCTATTATTTTTTCATCCATTTTTTATATTTCTTCATTACATCGTCATGAGCAATAATTTTTCCTGAATTCATTTGCGCAATCGATTCGTCTGTTGCCTGTTGTTGTTCTTTAGAAATAGCATCCCACCAATCTTGTTTTTCTCTTGCAAAAGTTTTAACTACAGTTAACACGGTTTTCTTTTGCTGTAAATCCAAATTAGCCAGGTATTGATTAATTTCTTCGTCTAAAGCCAGAGTGGATGTTTTCATATTTTAAAGTTATAAAACTTTTATTGTAAATCTATGGCCTCCGCTTCCGGGAGAGTTTCACTTTCATAGCCGCAGTCGGTGCACTGGTAAACATTTTCTGCAGAAACGGCATAGGCGGAAAAAAGCCATGTGGTAATAGCGGCCAAAAGATTTTCAGTACTTCTTTTCGGGACCAATATAAATTTTTGAGAGCCGCATTGAGGACAAAGTAGTTTACTATCGGATTCAGCATTCATTTCCCTCAACAGCTTTCTTACTTTGTACTCTTCGCTTTTTCTTACCAACAATTTTATTCCGCCGATTGCATTTGATAAAAGCGGGTCAATGGTAACAGTGTATTCATCTTTTAAATAGCATTCTACTCCCGAAGCCCTTAGTCTTGTCAACTGTATGTTGGCATTAAAGTAATTGTCGAATGTTTGTATGGTAACCATATCCATTGCAGACATATTATTTATCACTGATCAATATGGGAGCGTTTCCTTTACCCATTACGACTATCTTGGAATTTTGGCTGAGCGCTATCTCTTTCATTGCTTTTATTTGTTCATATTGCAATTGCTGATCTGTCAATCCTGTATTTATGATACGCTGATAATCTGCAATACCCTGTGCTTCCACCCTTTTTCTTTCAGCTTCCTGTTTCTCCTTTTGCAAAACAAATTCCATTTTCTTGGCATCCTGCTCAGCATTTATTTTTGATTCAATAGAAGCCTTTACAGAATTTGGAAGTGTAATATTTCTTACCAATAATTGCTCAAGCAACAATCCCCGCTTTTTAAAATCTTCATCTATACTTCTGTAAATGCGCTGTTGAAATTCATCCCTTTTAGTACCGAATAATTCAATTGCCTGGTAATACACCGCATTGTCGCGAATTTTTGTTCGGGTAATAGGTCGTACAATTTTATCTTTAAAATCAAGACCTGTTTGCTGATATAATTTAGGAGCATCAACTGCGCCAACCCTATATAAAACAGTAAGGTCAATCGTTACTTCCAACCCATCGCTGGTTAAAACACGAATGGCATCATCTCCCGATTTATTACCTTCATCATTAACTCCGCTCATTGTATAGTTCTGTGTTTTTACATCCACCTTTTTAATTTCATATAAGGGATTGACAAAATGAAGTCCACTGTGCAGCACATCATTTTTTACACTTCCAAATAAAACCTTAATACCAATTTCCCCCGCATTTATCTGCACAACAGAAGAAAGAATTATTCCCACTAAAACAAGTAATGCTCCAATAAGGCGACCGATTTTACCATACCTATGTAGCAAAGGATTATTTTTTACAATAATGCCGGTTATACCAAAAATTATAAGACCAAGGATAATGAGTAACATAACAGAGAGTTTTAGAAAGCAAATATAGCCCCTCCAAAATATACCCTCTAAATCTCCCTAAAGGGAGACTTTGGGAACTTATTTAAATTTAAAGTTTATTAATTTAAAGAGATTCGAATTTATTTATCAATGCGGATTAGTATGAACGGGCATTGTGCGATAGCAAGTCTCCCCTTTTGGGGGAGATTTAGAGGGGGCAGGGGTATGTTTTAATTATTCAGCATCAATGGCATTACCAGCATCAGCAACTCTTCATTTTCTTCCGCTTCGGTTGGCTTAATAATTCCAGCTTTTGTTGGGGTGCTTAATTCAATAACCACTTCGTCAGTATCCGCGGCATTAAGCATTTCAATTAAAAATTTTACATTGAACGCAATTTGCAAATCTTCACCATCGTATTGGCAAGCAATTCATTCATTACCTTCAAAGCTAAAATCAACATCCTGTGCTGCAAGCTGCAGCTCGCTGCCGCTTATGCTTAATGCAACCTGATTTGTGCTTTTGTTACTGAACACACTTACGCGGCGTAAGGCGCTTTGAAAATCATTTTTGCTAACCGTAAGCTTATAGGGATTATCTGTAGGTATTACCACTTTATAATCAGGAAACCTGGCATCAATAAGGCGGCAAACTAACTCAGTGCCGTTATGTTTTACAAAGAGATGGTTGCTGTTATATGATATCTGCAACTCATCTTCGTTTTGCGGCAAAGCGCTCTTTAATAAGTTCAATGGTTTTTTAGGAACAATAAAAGTATCCGTTTTAGGGCAACTGACATCTGTTCTTTTAAACCGCACCAGGCGATGAGCATCCGTTGCTACACATGTCATTCCCTTGCTGTCAAGCTCAAAAAAAACTCCTGTCATAGCAGGTCGCAAGTCATCATTACTAACTGCGAACAAACTTTTATTGATAGCGGTTACTAATGCAGACGAAGGCATTGTAAAAGAAGTAGCTGTATCAGCTACAGGCTCCTTAGGGAAGTTATCAGGATTTTCTCCCATCACTTTGTACTTACCATTATCGCTGGTTATTTCCACACCGAAATTCTTATCAATATTAAAAGTGAGCGGCTGCTCGGCAATGTTCTTTAATGAATCAAGCAAAATTTTTGAGGGGATGCAAACCTTTCCGCTGTCTTTTGCCTCGATATCAAGATGAACTTTCATTACTCTCTCCAGGTCGGTGGCAACTACGGTAAGCTTGTTCTTCTCAATCTCAAACAAAAAATCTTCCAGTATTGGTAAAACCGTATTGGCATTAATTACGCCGCTTATCTGCTGCAGGTGCTTTAGTAATTGAGACGAGGAAACAATGAACTTCATATATTTTTTATATTAGAAAACCAAAGATAAAAGATTGCTGCTAATGATTTCAAGATAATAAAAATATTTATGTAGCGGGCTTTTGGATTACTATTTAGGTTCATTAGGCACTCTTTTACAGTATCGCTTTATTCGGCGATACTTACTTTTACAGCAATGATTAAAAGGCTTTCAAAGGAACAGGCCCTGCCGCAGATAAAACAGTACTGCATTTACCGCGAAAGATGCCATAGTGAAGTAAAGGAAAAACTCTATTCATTGGAGCTGTATAAAAATGTCGTGGAACAAGTGATGGCACAATTAGTAGAAGAAAATTATCTTAACGAAGAACGCTTTGCCAAACAATATGCCGGAGGCAAATTCCGCATGAACCAATGGGGGCGTGTAAAAATAAAATATGCGCTAAGGCAAAAGCAGGTAAGCGATTACTCCATTAAAAAAGGATTGAAAGAGATCAGCGAATCCGATTACAAAAAGACCTTACAAAAACTGGCTGAACAAAAATTAAAAACACTAAAAAATGAAAGCAATGTTTTTAGTAAGAAAAAAAAGTTGCAGGATTATTTATTGCAGAAGGGTTTTGAGGGAGAGTTGGTAAGGGAGGTGAATATATAAAGCCGAAGTGAAGATTTTTACAAATAGTAGACCTTAGTCTATCCCTTAGGCGCAATAAGCTCTGCAAATGCCGAGAAAGGATTTGTATCACTTGCTAATTTTACACTATCAATGGTATTGCTTACTGTTGTTTGAATTTTCGTGTACTCATCCTTGTCATACATGATTTCTGTAAAATTTCCAGTTATTGTCTTTGAAACAAAAGCAAGTATTAAACTTACAAGAGGTTTGCAGGAAGTAATTAGATTTTGAATTGAATTATTTGCGCTTCCAGCTACTCCATTAGCGAAGGAAACATTCCTCAGGTCGACACTTTCACTAACAATATTTTCTAAACAATTTCCAATAATTGAAAGAAGAAAATATTTAAATCTTAAATATCTCAATAATGAAAGTTGATTATTCTCATCTGTTGTACACTTATCGTTATCGCTTTTAACCTTTAGATCGTAACATCTTTCGTCAATTGCCTTAACAAGACAATAAGCAAGTAATAGATGTTTTGATTTTATGTTGTGGAATGCATCATCATAAAGAGAAGTTTTTTCGAAAATATTATTCTTTCCACTACCCGCTTCTAAATAATTTCCGTGCAAAGCAGAAACCGGTTGGGCTACCACCTCTATACTCAACTCGGAATTGTTGTCAAAACCTCTCTTGAAAGAATAAGAGTAGCCCAATTTTGTAAATTCAATTGCTATTCGTTCCTGTTCTGGATTTTTACTGTATTTATCCCATGTAGTAATCTCGTTTTGGGTGTTATTAAATTCAATTATTGAATTTATTGTTTCTTCGTCAGCCGATTCAATTACCCTACATAAAACTCTTACATTATCAAGAGTTGCAGGATTAGAATGAGCAATTGAACCAGTTGTCTGAGCACCATTGATAATCGATATCCCTTCCAAAATAGTTTCGTTCTCATTTTCCGGATTGGAATAATGTTTTGTGGTCAGTATTGTTATTCCATTATTATAGGCCCAAAAATCGTCAGCCTTTGTTTCAACAGTATTTTTAATTCCACTATTTATTTTCTTTCTTCCTCTTTTACTTATCCCTAAAAAGTTCCGATAGTTAGCCGAAAAAAGATTGTCATCATAGGTTGAATACAATTCACTTAACCAGCTGCCTTTGATTGTAAAAATTGAAGATTTCCATTTAGGATTTAGTTCTTCAAACTTTTTTTTCTCTGGTAAGATTATTTTTTCTTTTACAACTATCGCCGTTTCTTTTAAACGAAAAATTTTCTCTATATTCTCTAAACCAAGTTCTTTAGCAGTAACTATAATGTCTTCATTGCTTAGCAACTTAGTTAGATTTTGCTTTACCGTATTAAGTTCATCAGAAACATTTTGAGATTCAGCCATATTATGAACATATAAAATCTCAACTTCCTCAACGTCTTTATTTGACAACGCTTCTCTTATGTCAAGCGTTATTTCTTTTAGGGAGTTTTCAAATTTTCCATTTTCATCAGTTCGCATAGTTTCTGCATCACCAGAGAGTATCCATGCAAAGGCAGTATTCAAGTCAGATGCTTTATTGGATTTTGCCTTATATACGGCCCCATTTGATGCAAATGTTCCTTGTGCAACTACTAATCTTTTGTTCTCTAAGTCAAGACGAATAAAGTCAATTTTCTTATCGTTGCTTCCATCAGTCAAACTTTCCGAAGCAAGCTGATTTAAATCTGGGAAGTCCAAATATATTCCCATCACCCAAATGATATGAGACTTCTCCTGGCCATATTTTGTGATTAACTCTGTTTGTTTTTTAAAGCTGTCCAAGTGTGTCATTTATCTATTATTTGAGGTATTCTCGTATTAGTAAAACATTTCATTATTTATAAATTTACGCACCTTTTATAAAATATTGCCGAACCAACCTTCTTTTTGTATTTATGTAATGTCCTTTTCTAACCCAATCCAATAACTTTACATCATGTCTTCTCTCACCATAACCATTATACAACCCAATCTCGTTTGGAAAAATAAAAAAGCAAACCGTACATACTTGCTCAAAAAATCGGGAATACAAACTTCTAAAAGTTTTAATTAAATTTGATAAAGAGATAATATGAAAACAGAATTTAAAAATATAGTTTGGAAAGAGGGTAATGATTATGTAGCCCAATGTTTAAACATTGATGTTTCATCATTTGGTAAAACCAAAGAAGAAGCTTTAAAGAATTTGAATGAAGCAATCGAATTATATATGGAAGATTGATTTTAAAAGATAAATTATAATTTAGTTTTCAATGACGTTTTACGAGAAATATCCACAGTTACAGGAAAAATTTTTTCTGGCTCAAATTCTTACAGATACTGTATTTTCAACAATGTTGCTCGAAGATCAGCATGTATCTAAATCTAGGATCCATGAAATTGTATTATCTCTATTGAGTGACCAGGAACTAAAAAGCGGAAAGTTCATTAGCAATAAGGTTGCTTAAGAGTTCGAAGTTTCCGCTATCAGCCGACTTCATGGCGTTGATATAAATTTTCCTGCTTTCACCCTCACGATGATAAAGCTTCAATAGCTGGTATCCCAATTTCATGGCAATTAAATTCATAAATATTCTTCCTGTTCTCCCATTGCCATTATTGAAAGGATGAATACGAACAAATTCATAGTGAGCATATACCAGGCACACAATATGGTCTTGCTTCGTTTTTGCATTTACAAGTTTGAAGTTTAGATTATCAATAAACTGATACATGAGTTGTATTAGCTGGTTTGGTTCAGGAGGTTCAAGTTGCCCAACTGTTATGTTAGTTGTGCGCCATTTACCTGCCCAATAATAAAGATGTTCAAAAGCCATCCGATGAATGTCGAGAATAAGGTTAGTTGTAATTGGCAATTCAGTGTCAAGTCCGAATACATACAATTCCGCTATCGCAATACCTTTAGCTTCCTGCTCATTTATTGCATCTTTGTCTGTGAGATTTAATAAATTATCTTCCGGCGAAGGTGTCCAATTAGTATTCTCTTGCATGTGTCAAATATAGAATTTTTGTTTTGTCATGATTGCTCTCGTATATGAATATTTACAGCAACCAACACGGGTTTAATTTTTATTAATCCAATAACTTTACACCATGTCTTCTCTCACCATAACCATTATACAACCCAACCTCGTTTGGGAAAATAAAAAAGCAAACCTTGATTTGCTTGCACAAAAAATTGAGAGCATTAAAGAAAAAACAGAAGTAGTTATTCTTCCTGAAATGTTCAGCACTGGTTTTAGTATGCAGCCAAAACTATTTGCAGAAAAAATGAATGGAGAAACTATTGCGTGGATGAAAAAGACCGCTGTCTATAAAAAAATAATTCTTACAGGTAGTGTAATTATAGAAGAGGAGGGAAAATATTTTAACCGCCTTATCTGGATGTTACCAAACGGCGAATATGGGGTATACGATAAGCGTCATTTATTTGCTTACGCCGATGAGCACAATCATTATTCCGCAGGAAAAAAGAGATTGATCGCCCAGGTAAAAGGATGGAAAATAAATTTGCAGGTTTGTTACGATCTCAGGTTTCCTCTTTGGGCTCGTCAATCCCCCCCTCTCCAAAAGGAGAGGGGGTTGGGGGGTGAGGCTGAATACGACTTGCTGGTGTACGTTGCTAACTGGCCGGAACGAAGAAGCACAGCATGGAAAACTTTGCTTCAGGCAAGAGCAATAGAAAATCAATGCTATGTTGTTGGCGTAAACCGTGTAGGTGATGATGGAAATAATATTTATCACAGCGGCGATAGTATGATCATTGATCCATTGGGAGAAATTCTTTATCACAAAGAAAATGACGAGGATGTATTTACTTATATATTGCAAAAAGAAAAACTAAATGAAGTGAGACAGAAATTTCCTTTCTGGAGAGACGCTGATACTTTTAATATATCTGAATAATTATGCGGACTATATTTACTGCTGATAAAATTTTTACGGGAACAGATTGGCTTCCTGATCATTCAATTATTGTAGAAAACGAATTGATAGTTGAAGTGCTTCCAATGGTTTCTTTATCCTCTAAAACTGCTATCGCAAAACATTCCGCGATGATTGCCCCGGCGTTTATTGATGTGCAGATCTATGGTGCAGCCGGAAAACTATTTGCAACCTATCCAACAACAGACAGCCTTAGAAAATTGTATGAGCATTGCATTGCAGGGGGCACTAATTATTTTTTGCCAACAGCGGCAACCAATACTATGGATGTATTTTACAAATGCATTGATGCGATAAAAACATATTGGGACCAAAACGGCAAAGGTGTTTTGGGTTTGCACATAGAAGGACCCTGGATAAATAAATTAAAACGCGGCGCACATATTGAAAGTTTAATTCATTCGCCAACATTGGATGAAGCAAAAGAACTTTTGGCTTATGGAAAGGGAGTAATAAAAATGATAACACTTGCGCCAGAAG
>JBPCQG010000287.1:0-3554 GCA_050998315.1 Chitinophagaceae bacterium | reverse complement strand
AGTAAGGAATGTATTGATGTGATTGAAGTTTTCTTTCTCATAATCGCGTTTTTATTCTGTTCTTAAACTTTTTACAGGGTTTGCAATGGCAGCTTTTATTGCCTGGAAACTCACTGTAACCAAGGCGATTATTATAGCAGTTATTCCTCCAACAGCAAATACCCACCAGCTGATATTTATTCTGTAAGTAAAATCGTGTAACCATTTATTCATTATGTACCAAACGATGGGAAAAGCAATGAGAGAAGCTATACATACCAGTTTTAAAAAATCTTTAGAAAGCATTGCCACTACATTTGTAACAGAAGCACCTAATACTTTTCTAATGCCGATTTCTTTTGTACGCTGTTCAGCAGTAAATGCAGCAAGCCCAAATAATCCGAGGCATGCAATGATGAGTGCAATAATGGTAAAGTAAAAAAAGAGGTCTTTAAAATTTTTCTCAGCAACATAAAGCTTTCCAATACTTTCATCTAAAAAATAATAATCAAATGGTTTATCAGCGAACATACTTTGCCATTTATTTTGCATTTGGGCAAGCGTTGATTGTATATTATTGGGGTCAACCTTTACGGCAACAGAATTTACACGGTTGTTACTTTTTACAAATGCAAAAGGCTTTATTTCATTTCGCAAAGAAGTAAAATGAAAATCTTTTACCACGCCGACAATGTTTACGTAATACGTTGTGTCTTTATCAAAACTCCAAACAAGCTGCTTACCTACTGATGGTGATGGTACACCCAAATCTTTTGCAGCCTTTTCATTTATTAAAACACTGCCGATAACCTGATTGAGAGGTCCGCCAGGTATACCATTATTTAAAGTATCCGCGGGGTATAGAGAGGAAAATCCTCTTCCTTCTTTTATATCAATTCCTAATACATCTAAAAAATCATTTCCCACAGAAATAAAATTTACTAATTGTCCATTTTCTGATCCTCTTAATCTGATAGTATTTGTCCAGTTTTGCCCCCCTATCATTCCATCAGCTGCGGCAACTTTATTCACTCCCGGAATTTGAGTTAGCGCATTCTTAAACGCTTCAGTATTAGTTGATCTTTCCAAATTATTAACCACTACAACCTGTTCTTTATTAAAACCCAGTTTTGCGGATTGCATAAAATTTAATTGCCTGTTGATGATTAGGCTTCCTACAATTAATATAACGGAGATTACGAATTGCAATACCACTAAAGCCTTGCGTAAATTAATGGTGCTTCCTCCCGAAGAATGAATTCCTTTTAAGACAAATGCAGGACGAAATCCTGATAAATAAAATGCGGGATAAAGCCCAGCAATAATTCCTATTAACAAAGTAATGCCGGCAATCATTATCCAAACCCATTGACTGTTGGCTGAAAAGATGGATAATTCTTTTTGAGTAAAATGATTGAAGGCTGGTAAAATAATGAGTGCCAATCCTATTGCTAAAATGCTGGCTAAAAAAACAGTTAAAACCGATTCGGTTAAGAACTGCCGAATGAGAGATTCTCTGCCAGCACCAACAACTTTTCTTACACCAACTTCTTTAGCTCTTAATGATGATTTTGCAGTTACAAGATTTATGTAATTGATTCCTGCAATAATTATAACAAACAATGCAATGGTGCCAAAAACATAAATATATATTTTATCACTATTAGCCCTTAGCTCCCATTTTAAATTTGATTTTAAATGGATATCAGTTAATGCCTGCGTATAGAAAATATTTGTATTATCAGGCTGGTATTTTTTAAATAATGCTTTGATCTTGGGTTCTACAGAAGCAATACTGCTGTTAGGTTTTAGCTTTATGTATGTATAAAAATTGTAGAATCCCCAGTTTTCATCAATATTTCCGCCGCCGATAGTTCTGGTTGAAATAAGAAAATCAAATTTAAAATGTGAGTTGGATGGAACATCTTTAATTACTCCGCTTACAGCATGAGGACCCATCGGATCTATATCAACAGTTTTTCCTATGGGATCTTCATCACCAAAATATTTTTTTGCTGCACTTTCAGTAAATACAATTGATTTTATTTGTTTAAAAGCACTGGCAGAATTTCCTTTTATAAATGGGAAATTAAACACATTGAAAATGGAACTGTCCGCACGATAAACACCTTCTTCATAAAAAATTTTATCACCATATTTCATCAAATATTTTCTGCCCCAATTAGAAAAAACTCTGACTGTATTTTCAATCTCAGGAATATCTTTTTGCATGGCTGCCGAAAGTGCCGGCGGTGTTGTAGCATCAGGCAGTCTGCTCCCATCTTCATTAACAAAGTCCTTAACTACTCTGTAAATCCTTTCAGGATCTTTATTGAATTTATCAAAGCTCAATTCATCTTTAATAAAAAGAATTATTAGTAAAACGCAAGCTATACCGCTTGCGAGCCCGAAAATATTAATGAACGAAAGAACTTTATTCTTCATTAAATTTCTAAAAGCGATTTTCAAATAATTCTTAATCATAACTATTGCTTTGGTGCCTGGTTGTAGATGTCTTTATAAATTTTATAATTACCATTTTTATCAGGCTGCATTATCACTATATAATTACTAGCAAAAGTTCTTTCAATACCCTTATCCAATGCAGTTAGCTCTGATAAACCGGCAACCCAAAAAGAGTTTTTATTCCCTCCAACTTCTTTGATAGTTAATTTCCAGCTTTTGCCATCTTTAATATCCGTCCAATAATTATTTATTGATTCTCTTCCTTTATAAATTTTTCCCGGATGGTATATCATTGCATCATCTGAATAAAAATTTGCAACTCCAAGCAGATTTCCTTTATTGAATGCATCCACCTGTTGGGCATTAAATTTTTCCGCCATTTGCCATAATTCTTTATTTGCAGATGATTGAGATGAAGAAGAAGAACGCTTTTCTTTTTTATCATTCGGAAAGCCAAGAGAATCTTTGATGTGATCGATCAATTGATCTATTTGTATCTGACTCATACCTTTTACATCAAATTCTTTTTTATAATTGATGTTGCCTTTATCTGTATTTGCAGATAATTGAATTTTAAGAAGCTTACCATCATTATCAATATGGCTGTGGGTATCAGAAGATTTCTGCGCTGATATTGTTGTAGTGATAAATGCAAGCAGGGCTGTTAATAAAAATTTCATGTTTGCTGTTTTATGGTGAAACTTTTTTGAAAAATATTTTTGTTATCTGTAGTCCTTCTGTCAACTGAATTGGCTTGGATAATTTGATGCCCAATCCAAATTCTACTTCATCATTCTTATAATATCCCTTTCTGTTTATAAATACTCCTTCCCATAATTCTTTTGATCCGTCTGCATTTTGTTTTACTGCATGAAAAAATGCATCAGTGATTGAAACATCTTTAAGAAGAATATCTTTTCCACCGGCAATGTTTAATGTAGCCATTGGCTTATTGTACTTATCCGTTCTTACCTCAATCTTATAATCCAGATCTTGATAGAAATAATTGCCTTCGTAAAAAGAAAGATTATTAATAACAGGAGTAGATACTATAACCTTATTCAATTCTTTTACTACTCCATACTTTTCCATTTTCTTGTACTTGCTTT
>JBPCQG010000027.1:0-2717 GCA_050998315.1 Chitinophagaceae bacterium | reverse complement strand
CTGATTCGCTAATAACCTGTTTGGATTCCGGTTGAAAACTTTCAAGAACATTGCCACTCTTATCTTCTATCCTGCTAATAAAAAAAGGTTCAGTGCTAAAACCCCGGTTAGGGAACATGCTATAGGCATGAAGCATTTCAAGTAATGTAAGATCGGCAGAACCGAGGGCTATGGAAGGCACAACCGGAATGCTGCTTTTTATACCGACTAAGTGAGCAAACTCCGCTGTTTTTTTAGGACCGATACGGCTCATAAGATCATATGCTGCGGCATTTAATGATTTGGCTAAACAATAAGCCATGGTGCCGCCAGCTCCTGAAATTGTTTTATTAGCAAGTGTAATTGTTCTGCCTCCGATATAACTATCCGGTGTGAGCCCGGCATCTATTAAAGCCAGAGTATAAAGTATAGGTTTAAATGTAGAGCCTACCTGCCTGTTGGTGGTAACGTGATCAAATTTGAACCATTTAAAATCTATTCCCCCAACCCAGGCTTTTACTTCCCCGGTTACAGGATCAACTGCTGAAAATGATGTTTGCATCATTTGCTTTAAATATTTAATGGAATCCATTGGTGTCATTACAGTATCTTTCTGCCGTTCTCTGTTCCATGCAAATACTTTCATTTTAACAGGCACATAAAAAGATTTTTTTATTTCTGCTTCATCAATCTCATCTTCTTTCATCTGTTTCCAGCGCTCACTTTCCTTCATTGCTCTCATTAAAATATCCTGGTGATTTTTCCATACATCTTTACCCAACTGACTATTGAATTTTTTTTGCATAGCACTCATGTGCAGCACTACAGCTTCTTCTGCATACAGCTGCATCTTAGGATCTATGGTTGTATAAATTTTTAAGCCGTCCCTGTACAGGTCATAATTTTTTTCTGTTTTAGGATCCTGGTGTTTCTTACACCATTCCTCAATTTTTTTACTTAATACTGCACGGAAGTAAGGTGCAATACCTAAATTCTCATCAAGCTTTTTAAATTTAATGCCGAGTGGTTTTTTCTTTAAGGCACTGGCTTCTGCTTCCTTAAGCACATCATTAGTTTCCATGCGGGATAAAACTAAATTCCTTCTGTTTAATGCTGCCTGAGGATGTCTGACAGGATCATATTGCCCCGGACCACTCAACATACCGATAAGTAAAGCAGCTTCTTCAGTTGTTAATCGCGAAGGTTCTTTTTGGAAATAAACTCTGGAAGCATTCCGGATACCATAAACATTACCCCATGGAACTCTATTGAGATATAATGAAATTATTTCCTGCTTGGTAAAATTTCTTTCCAGTTTAAGGGCAACTATCCATTCTTTTAGTTTATCAGTACTCCTTTTTAGCATAGAGCCATGACCTTGTCCAAGAATTTGTTTAGCTAATTGTTGAGTGATAGTACTGGCACCGCCTTCACTGCCAAAGCCTTTTATTGCCCTGGCAAGAGCAATTGCATCAATACCGGAATGATCATAAAAGCGAACGTATTCAGTGGCTATTAATGCATCAATTACATGCGGAGAAATATCTCTAAAATCTACCGGGCTCCTGTTTTCTGCATAAATTTTGCCCATTAAAGTTGAACCATCATTTGCATAAATTTCTGAAGCAAGATTAGCCTGCGGATTTTCCAGTTCCTGCATAGAAGGGATTTTGCCGAAAACTCCAAGCTGAGCAAATAATAACATTGAAAGAAATAATCCTGTACCTATCAGTACCAGATACCATAAAATTTTTACAGAACGTTTTGTAGAAGATTTTTTTGAAGTCCGTTTCTGAGAAGTAGAAGTTATTTTTGAAGCCACTGTATTTAAATTAAAAATTAAAGGTTACCAAAGTTAAAAAAGACAACTCTTGTTTGGTAAATTTCTTTAGTTAACTTTTATAGAAATAATACTAAAATTTGCCAGGGTATTTATTATTCAGCAATTTAATATAACCCGGCAGATCCTTATTAGCTTTTAAAACCTGTAAATTAGCTTCGGAAATTATTACAAAGGAATATTTACCGGCAGGTAGCCAGGAAACTTCAGTCGCAGCATTTTTCTTTATTTTATCAGCATACGCAATAGCTGAATTAGCATCCGCAAATTTACTGAATATCAAAATACTCCGTTCCTTATCAATTACATCTTTTGCTATTGCAATAGATTGTTCTGAAAATTTTTCGCGGTTATACCTGTTAAATGCATTTCTTGCTTCGCTGATATATACGGGATCAACTTTATCCAATATCATTATTACATTTTGTGATTCTTCAGCTTTAAATGTGAAGGTGCCATTTGTTACAGGGGGTGGCTGGGGTGTTACAGTTTTTGACTGAACAACTTCTTTTTTTTCTTCAGGTAATACAGTTTTGGATTCATCTGGTTTATTTGTTTGTGGTACATTCTTCTGTTCAGCCGGAGAATCATTTATAACAATTGGTGCATCTTCATCAGCTCGTGTTACATTTAAGTCTGTCAAATATCCTTCAATCTGTTTCCTTCTTTTTAATACATCCACCATCGTTGCAGCCTTATCTTTTAAAGGTGATGCAGGATATTGGGATATGATATTATTTAAAGTAACTATCGCCTGGCTATCCTGCTGTTGTTTTATATAATATACTGATTCTATATATAATAATTGGGGGTTCCAATAATTATTTCCATATAAACTATCTGCGGTTTTTTTATCCTGAAGAGCTTTTTCAAATTGCCCCTCAATAAAAAGGCTATA
>JBPCQG010000216.1:0-9008 GCA_050998315.1 Chitinophagaceae bacterium | reverse complement strand
ATCCTAATCTTTTAGGCAGTTATCCTAACCTTTTTGCCGGACTTACCGATCCACGTATCCCATACTACATTTACAATCAGATTGCATATAAAACTGCGATGACTACAACCCCTACTAATCAGACAGATTATAGGGATACCGCCTTTATATCATTGATATTTGGTTCTATTGGGCCTAACAGGAATGGTGCTCAACAAAATTTTCAAAGTTTATTTGGTATATATCCTGTAGGAGGCCGCTATGATGATCTGCTGGGTGGTGCTGCTACTGATAAGAGTGGCACAGGTGCAGCTCCATACAGGATGATAACTTATGCTGACAGGTTATATTTGGAAGCTGAATTGATCAATACCGGAACAGTGGCTACGGGTGATGCAAAAGCAGTATTTTCAAATGCTTTAAATCAATCGTTTTCACAAGTTGACTATGTAATAACTACTTACGTTAAACCTTCGCAATCCAACATACCTGTACTGGCTACACAAGCCGCTGTCACTAATTACAAAAATGCAGTTTTGGCATTATACGATGCAGGAAGTACTGCAAAAAAGCTGGAGTATATTATGACAGAAAAGTGGCTTTCCAGTGTAGGATCAAACGTTGACCAATATAATGACTATAGAAGAACAGGATACCCGATATTGTTTGATCCCAAAGATCCTGCTATGGCACCTGGGGGATTTGTTCAACCTCCCGTTAATGGCAATCCTGATAAAGTTCCGCAAAGCAAGGTACAGGTTGCACGCTCAAATGAGTTTCCCTTGTCTTTGCCATGGCCACAGTCAGAGATTGAATTAAACTCAAATGCGCCTAAACAAAAGCCAACACCAATTGTATTCAAAGTTTTCTGGATGCCATAAAACGCTAATAATTAAATTTAAAATGATGAAAAAAAACATAATAAATTCCGTTTTACTTGCAACTCTTTTATTTGTTGGATGTAAAAAGAATAATGATCGATATCCGTTTAATGTAGATCTTAAGAGAGTACCTTACGTAAATGTTACTACAGATCCTACGGGAAGCGGTGCAATTGATGTGCTTAATCTCGGCAATTTTTCGGGTAAGTATATAGTTGATGTTTTATATAAAAATGATGTACCACCTGCTAAAGTAGATGTCGTTATGATAAAAAACGGCGATAAAAGTACTGTTAAGGTTCTCCAGGCGGGTGTTACTACCTTCCCCAGTACCTTTACAGTTACCGGTGCTCAATTAGCAAGTTTGTTTGGTACTCCAGCCAAGTTAGGAGATAATTATGATATTGGAACCGATATTTACACTGTTGATGGTACTAAATATGAAGCTTTCCCTAACGCCAGTTCAGCTTTACTCGCCTATAGTGGAACAGGCCAGGCAAATCAACCAGGCTTTAGCCCTACCACAAGATTCTCGGCAATCTGTGGTTATGATCCATCAATATATGTTGGGGCATTTAAGGCAAAAGATGGTTTTGGGGATGCCGATGGGGCTACCATAGTATTAACTAAAGTTAGTAACAACTCATTTTCGTTTCTCTATCCGTCGGTACTAGGTGCTAAGCCTATTATTGTTACTGTAAATACAGGAAATAATTCGGTATCCATTGCTTCCCAATCTATCGGAACCGCCTGGGATCCTGCTTTCGGATATGTACCTGCAGCAACTTATATTAATCCAACCGCAGCAACGGCAGCTGCCGGGGGTACGGTTGCACCCTGCGATAAAACTGTTAGTATCAAAATATCATGGGGATATAATGGCAACATCTTCGGTGGCGGACCATATACTTTACTATTAACTAAATTATAATACTCAATATTTAATAATACTCAAGATTTATTTACAATGGCTATTTCGATTGAAGTAGCCGTTTTTTATTTTATTTATTTTAAAACCATAGTAATAGTATTTTTGAAAAAAAATTAAATGGATATTCCAAAAGATCAACCTACCCAATTAAATATTGAAATCTCTGAAGAAATATCAGAGGGTGTGTATGCTAATCTCGCCATTATAACACATAGTCATGCTGAATTTATTGTTGACTTTGTAAACGTAATGCCGGGTACACCTAAGAGTAAAGTAAAAAGCCGGATAATTTTAACCCCTACTCATGCTAAGCGATTTATGAAAGCCATGATAGATAATGTAAAAAAGTTTGAATCTGTTAATGGTAATATCCAGGATATTGAAGCTGTTGAATTGCCATTTAATTTTGGAGGGCCTACTGCGCAAGCCTAAAGTTTTTAAATTAAAACGCATTAAAGTATTCCTTCATCTGCAAAACTATAATACCCCTCTTCACTTACAATAATGTGATCCATTACCCGGATATCAAAATACTTTGCTGCTTCTTTTATTTTTACGGTAAGCTCTTCATCCGCTTTACTTGGCTTTAAATTACCGGAAGGATGATTATGACATAACACGATTGCAGTTGCGTCTTCTTCCAATGCTTTTTTTAGGATAACCCTGGGATCAGCCACAGTTCCCGTTATGCCTCCCTTACTTATAATTTCAAAGTGATTTATTTTATTTGCTTTGTTTAAAAAAACTACTGCAAAAATTTCGTATGCATAGTCTTTTAATGTTGCTTTTAAATATTCAGCAATATCGTTACTTGATTTTATATTAGTTTTTATCAGAGATGCAGTAGCTTGTCTTCTTCTTCCAAGCTCCAAAGCTGCCGCCAATGTAATTGCCTTTGCTTCTCCAATTCCTTTAATTGACATTAAATCATTTACTGATAATTTGCCAAGTTCATTTAAATTGTTTTTACCTAATTGCAAAACTTCTTTAGCAAGTTCAACAGCACTTTTACTTTTACTGCCTGTACTTATAAGAATTGCCAACAATTCTGAATCACTTAAAACCGAAGCGCCCTTTGTAAATAATTTTTCTCTCGGTCTGTCATCCGCTGCCCAGTTCTTAATAGAAGTGAAAGAGTTATTCGAACTTTCCATAACTGCATGTTAATTCATCGCAATATAAATTATAATTTCGCTACTCATTTTATTTGCCGATTAAAAAAAATCATGATGCATACAAACGTAAAAATTTTTTCAGGCACAGGATCCAGGCAATTATCAAATCAAATTGCATTAAAGTTTGGGGAACCTTTAGGTAAAATAAATATTCAAAAGTTCAGCGATGGAGAAATTAGCGTAGAATTTCAGGAAAGCATTAGAGGTCAATTTGTTTTTTTAGTGCAAAGCACCTTTGCCCCAACGGATAACCTTATGGAATTGCTGCTTATGATTGATGCTGCAAAAAGAGCTTCGGCATATAAAGTAATTGCTGTTATTCCTTATTATGGGTATGCAAGGCAGGATAGAAAAGACAGACCTAGAGTGGCAATAGGATCTAAGCTGGTAGCAAACATGTTAACGGCTGCAGGCGCAGACAGGGTAATTACAATGGATCTTCATGCTCCGCAAATTCAGGGCTATTTTGATATACCTGTGGATCATTTAGATTCCTCAGCCATCTTTATACCATATATAGAAGATCTGAAATTAAAAAATTTGACATTTGCTGCGCCAGATGTTGGTAGTGCAAATCGTATCAGAGAAATCGCCAGTTATTTTGAAGTTGAAATGGTTATTTGTGATAAGACAAGAAAACGTGCCAATGAAATTACCAGCATGGTTGTAATTGGCGACGTAACTGATAGAGATATTGTTTTAATTGATGACATATGTGATACAGGTGGTACATTATCGAAAAGTGCAGGGTTACTTATAGAAAAGGGTGCTAAAAGTGTAAGAGCATTTTGTACTCACCCTGTATTAAGTGGCAATGCTTATGAAAATATAGAGAAAAGTAATTTAATTGAATTGGTAGTTTGTGATACGATTCCCCCCCAGCGGACAGTTTCTAAGATAAAGGTAGTATCAGTTGCAGATTTATTTGCTATTGCGATACGTAATGCTGTTGAAAATAAAAGCATTAATAGCTTATTCCTGCGTAGCAAAATGTTGAATAAGAAATAAGTAACTATGCAATTAGCAATAGGTAGTAAGTGATTTATTTCAGTTTATAGTTTTTAATATTATGGACTATTGAGCCATTGTCTATTGCCTCTTATTTCCTACCTTTGCGCCTCAAAAATTAATTTATAATAATGAATATTATTTCAATCGAAGGACAACCCAGGACCGATTTTGGCAAAGCAGCCACTCGTCATCTTCGCTCTGAGGAAAAAGTGCCAGGTGTAATTTACGGCGGCGCAAAAGAAATAAATTTTTCAGCTCCGAAGACTGCCTTCAAAAATCTTGTTTATACACCCGATTTTATGCTTGCTGATCTTACTATTGATGGAACGGCTTACCGTTGTGTATTAAAAGATTTGCAGTTTGATAAAGTTAGCGACCAACTAATTCACGTAGACTTTTTGGAGTTGGTTGAAGATAAAAAAGTGACAGTGACAGTTCCTTTAAAATTTAAAGGAATTCCCGCTGGTGTAAAAGCTGGAGGAAAGTTGGTAACTAAGATTAAATCTTTAAAAGTAAAAACGTTGCCAAAATATTTACGTGAAAATATTGAGATAGATATAAGCCATCTGGAGCTTAATGATAATCTGCGTGTTCAGGATGTAAAAGAAAAGAATATGGAAGTACTTAATTCTCCCCGTATTCCAATAGCCTCTGTTACACTTACACGACAGCTCAAACAGGAAGAAGCTGCTCCTGTTAAAGCACCTGTTGCTGCAACCGCACCAGCAGTAACAGCAGCACCCACAGCAAAAGCCTCTACTTCCGGAGCAAAAAAATAACCTTCTAATTTCTATAGAATAGTTTTATGATATGCCCTCATTGGAGGGTTTATCTGTTATACATACTGTTATTCATTACAAACTTGCTTACCTTTGCCAACTAATTTTTCAATATGGGAATGGATAGAAATACAATAATTGGCTTTGTATTATTAGCAGTTTTATTTTTTGGATATTTTTATTATACAAGACAGGGCCAATTGGCTTTAGAAAAAAATAAACAGTATGCGGAAGATTCAATCAACAGAATAAAACCTAAATTCGATTCTATAGTTACTCAAGCAGGTTCTGCTAAAAAAGATACAATCGTTAAACAAAGTTCTTCTAAGTTTCAACAGGATTCTGTACCCAATGTTGAGCAATTAACTACTTTAGAAAACGATGTAATAAAAATAATCTTTACTAATAAGGGAGGTCAGCCTAAAATAGTAGAGCTAAAAAAGTTCAAAACTTTCGACAGTAAACCCTTGATTCTTCAAAACGGGAGTTTCAATAAAATATCTTACACCATAAATACAGACATAAACCAAACTTCCCAAACCACCGATCTATTTTTTAAACCTGGGGAAGTTATCACCTCTAATGCTAAAAGCTCTCTTTCTTATTCATTACAAAATTCAGACGGTGAAACAATTGAACACCAGTATATGTTACCAGGTAATGAATATATGCTGGATTTTAATATTGTATTTAATGGTGCTGATAAATTAATTACACAAAACAAACTTAATCTTACCTGGCAGGCAATAGCGCCACAAGTTGAAAAGGATATTGCATATGAAAATCTGCAGTCATACATATCATATGTTAAAGCGGGAGATTATGATTTTGAAAACATAGGTTCCGGCGGTAATGAAAAATTTGATGAGCCAATAGAATGGATAACATTAAAACAACAATTTTTTGCTACTACAATAATTGCCAAAAATAAATTTGAAAGTGCAGAAGTTCAATGGTCGGTTCCAGATACTAATACTCATATTATTGCACAGGCAACTTCTAATTTTAGGTTAAATATTCCAAATGGCCCCGTTGCAAATGTTCCGTTGCAATTATTTTATGGACCAAGTGATTATAAAATATTAAGATCCTATGGGAATCAGATGCATAATATTGTTGACCTGGGGACTGGAATTTTTGCTTTTGTAAAATATATTAACCGCGGGTTCATAATACCGGTTTTTAGTTTTTTAGATAACAAGTTTGTCAGCTATGGCTTTATAATCGCTTTGTTAACAATAATTATCAGGCTATTAATCTCGCCACTTACATATCAAAGTTATGTAAGCGGAGCAAAAATGAAATTATTAAAGCCTGAGATAGATGCTTTAAAAGTAAAATTTGGAGATGATAAACAGACCTTTGGGATGGAGCAAATGAAGTTATTTAAAAGCGCTGGGGTAAATCCGTTAGGAGGTTGTATACCGGCTTTGCTACAGATACCGATATTTTTTGCCTTATATAGTTTCTTTAATTCAAATATTGCATTACGTGGGCAAAGCTTTTGGTGGGCTAAAGATTTGTCTGCTTATGATTCTATTTATAATTTGCCCTTTCATATTCCGTTATACGGCAGCCATATAAGCTTATTTACCATTTTTGCGGTGGTAACCAGCTTACTTATTTCGTTATATGGTATGGCAAATATGCAGGATAATAGTAATCCTGTAATGAAGTACATGCCGTATATATTTCCGGTTATTTTATTGGGTGTTTTTAATAGTCAGCCAGCTGCATTGACATGGTATTATACAGTATCTAATGCTATTACTTTGGTTATTCAATTTGTTATACAGAAATATATAATTAATCACGAGAAACTATTAGCTCAACTGCAAGCGAACAAAAGCAAACCTAAAGTAAAAAGCAAATGGCAGGAAAAAATTGAGGCAATGCAAGCTAATAATCAAAAATTGCAAACCATGAAACAAAAAGCTAATAAGAGTAAAAAATAGGGAACTTTAATTTTGCAACCATTTATTAAACTAAGTAGTCTTTAAATTGAACTTTGAGGAAGTTTTATAAAATAAGATAAATGAAAATTTTAGAAACGGGATTTATTGTTTTGCTTTTGTTAAATGCATTTACATTAAATGCTCAGAAGATTATTTCTGAAGGTACTTTGACGTACAATATTTCTATCCAAACAGGAAGCAGTGAACCAAAAATGGCTGATATGCTTGACGGTGCAACTACAACTATTTATATTAAATCTAATCAAAGCAGAAGTGAATTGGTTAGCGGATTAGGAAGTGAGGTAACTATTTATGATTCAAAAAAAGAATCAGGAGTGATTTTAAAGGATTACAGCGGGCAAAAACTAATGATAATGCTTACAAAAGAAGATTGGGATAAAAAAAACAGCAAATACGAGGGCATCGCTTTTGAAACAACTAATGAAACAATGAATATTGCGGGTTATAATTGTAAGAAAGCGATTGCCAAATTAAGAGATGGAAGTTCTTTTGTAGTTTATTATACACCTGAACTGGAAGTAGCCGAGAAAGATTATGATTCTCAGTTTAAAAACCTACCTGGGCTTGCTTTACAATATGAATGGCAATCGGGTAAAATTAAATTCAAATACACTTTGTCTAATATAAATTTTGATAGTGTTGCTTCATCAAAGTTTGAAATTCCAAAATCAGGTTATCGCATTATGACCTATAGTGAAACTAAAAAATAAATTGGTTGAAAAGGCGACAAATAAAAAATCCCGATATTTCGGGATTTTTTTATTTAAAAAAAAAATTTGGCTTATTTGGGTCTTAGTATTAGTTTATATCCCGAAGCGGGTGAATATGATTGAATTAAAACTTTTTGTTTATAAGGAAGAATATAAATTGTATTTCCTTTTTGATAACTAATTATACTTTGGGTAAAAATAGAATTACCAACTTGTTGTTGGTTAAGTTTTGTATTACCTGTGTATGCAAGTCCTGATTTTAAATTAAATGCTATAGAGTTTTTTAGATTATTAAGAGTGAGTATATTAAAATTGATCTTATTCCTTCTTCCAAAGCCCCCTCGGTCTGCTATTGCTACGCCATAAACAAAGCAAACCAACACTATAAGTACAAATATTTTGGATTGTTTGATCATTTAAAATAATTAATAGTTAACAAATTTAACAATAATAATTGGAAACTCCTATAAAAATGTAAGAAATTTTGGACATTCTTTTAACGAATTAGTTTAAGAAATCGTACTTACCTTTTAAATAGTTTGAATAATATTAATTCATTTAATTTTAATTATGTGGCAAAACCCATATCGGCAGGATAAGGAAGGAATGATGGAATTGCTTCAGCAATATAATAATATGAAGCAAGGCAATGCCTATGTTTTTATAGAAGAAGATGCCTTTGAATATATTATAGATTATTTCGATGAAAAAGATGATCTAACCTCGGCGCTTGAGGCAGCTGATTATGGTATACAGCAATATCCTTATTCTTCTATATTGCAAATTAAAAAAGCAGATCTTTTAATTGCCAAAAGGCATTACAGAGAAGCATTAGCATTATTGGAAAAATCAGAGTTATTAGATAGGGGAGATATTAATTTATATATTCTTAAAACTGATGTTTATTTGG
This sequence comes from Chitinophagaceae bacterium, assembly GCA_050998315.1. Taxonomy (GTDB): domain Bacteria; phylum Bacteroidota; class Bacteroidia; order Chitinophagales; family Chitinophagaceae; genus Ginsengibacter. The sequence goes on along the minus strand of JBPCQG010000216.1, from coordinate 656 downwards.
CATTGGATCAGCAAAAAAAAGCTGCTAAGCTTTTAGAAGAAGCATTACACTTATTTGAAGGTGAGGAAAGGATAGAATTATTATTTGAATTGGCAGATGTTTATGATGATTATGAAGAATTTGATAAAGTCTTTAATTGTCTGAAGTTAATTCTTGAACAGGATCAAACAAATGATGAAGCTTTATATAAAATTTGTTTTTGGACAGATTATACAGGTCGAAATGAAGAGGGTATCAAACTGCATCAAAATATTATAGATGAACATCCCTTTACAGAGCTTGCATGGTTTAATCTGGGGGCCGCTTACCAAGGTTTAAAGCTTTACGAAAAAGCTATTGATGCATATCAATACGCAATTGCAATTGATGAAAAATTTGATTATGCGTATCGCAATATGGGAGATGCATATTTACGCATGCGTAAATATAAAGAAGCTATCGAGGTACTGGAGAAAGTATTAGAATTAACGAGACCCGAGGATGTTATTTATGAAGCATTGGGGCATTGCTACGATAAATTGAAAAACTATGCCCAGGCAAGATTTCATTATCGTAAGGCATCACATCTTAATCCTGATGATAGCCATTTGTATTATAAAATCGCTTGTACTTATATGAATGAAAATTACTGGGAGAGTGCAGTAAAAAATCTGGAA
>JBPCQG010000018.1:0-3756 GCA_050998315.1 Chitinophagaceae bacterium | reverse complement strand
TGCAATACGGTATGTATAGGGATAGAGCCATTGAAAAAATGTATGAAAAGCAGCTTGATCTTTTACAGAAAAATAAAAAAGACCTTCAGTTAAGAGTAGAACAAATTTTAGAGACCGATGAAATATTAAAAAAGAAGTTTAGTAACATTGGTAAAATAAAAGGACTCGGGTTACAAAGTTTAGCCGTAATAGTTGCAGAAACAAATGGCTTTACAGCTTTTGAAAGCATAGCACAGTTAGTGAGTTATGCCGGATATGATGTAGTAGAAAATCAATCGGGAAAACGAATCGGAAAAACGAAAATATCAAAAAAAGGGAATAGTCATATACGTCGTTGCCTGCATTTTCCCGCCTTTAATATGGTTAAATACCAGGTGGCTCCATTTAAAAATTTGTATGAAAGAGTATATGAAAAAAATAAAATAAAGATGAAAGCATATACTGCTGTTCAAAAAAAATTACTTGAATTTATATACACTCTTTGGAAAAAAGATGAAGCATTTGATCCAGGCTATCAGGATAAAAAATCCAGAGATGAGAAGCCGGCGCCTTCTTTGGCTTCGGTTCCGCAGGAACCAGCAATAGCAGCTGGTAATAAACAAAAAAATATAGAAATTATTAAGCAAAGAATAACCCCGGATATAACCGGGGTTACACAAGATAAACATCCGTCGAAGTATCGCCGTATGCCTTCTTTGGCTTAATACAAATTTATTTAAAAAAAGTGGAATTTTATTTGGTTTTTATGACAGTACCTTGCGCCAGCGAAATTTTTTTAATTACGAATGATGTCACGTAACCTTGCGCTATACAGGGAATAAAATTGAATGGGCTATATTAACTTACATCCAACAGTACTGCATAAACTTTCCCCGATAAGGATTTTTTTTCCGGCTTGTATTCTACCTATTCCACCTTCTTCATTTCTTTCCATTTTTGATCCACAAAAACAGACGAAGGGTCAAAACTTGAATTATTACTCATTATAAAGCTACTCCCATCGCTCCTGCTCCATGCATGATCATAGCCCGAACTTAATTCTATTCTGCCGGTTTCATCACGGTAAGTTTCTACCTCACGTATCGCTTTTATAAAATTGGTATGAATACGATCGCCTGATTGTTGCGAAGCTTCCCAACTGCGCATATTTGCATCCATATTATTTAAATTCTGCTGCCCTTTTTTTATTGCATTTTCACCCATTTGCCGGGTTTGTTCATCAGTCATTCTAATTCTGCCAATATGTGCAATGTTGCTTTGCTGCCTTACCCCAAGCCAGAAATCGTCAACTGATTTTTTCCAGGCGGTGTTGGTTCTTACACTACCCATAATTACACTTAGCATATTAGCTGCTTTATCACTTTCAGCTGCAGGAAATGCAAATACAATCCGTTCCGATGCCGAGGTGGTAAAAATTTTATTGCTGGTGCCATTATAAATATTAGGAATAATCCCTTCCATAATATTTATTCCGCATAGTACAATACCTTCGGTGCCGTTTTTCCATTTTACATTAGCGTATATGGCACTTGGATAATAATTTACCTGGCTTGCACCATAACTCATCATTTCCTGCCTGTTTTTTTCGTTATTTTTTTCCAGTGACTGCACTCCGCCCGGATTTGCCTTTACACTAATCACCTCCGGATTTCCTAATTCGTTGCGTGCAAAAACATTTCTGAAATAAGCTTCTGCATTCATTGGCTCTCCATATGAACAAAACTCTGAGGTTCCCTGCGATTGATTCATCTGACCCTGGCTCGGGTCGAAATTCCATGCGTAATTAGGTAACATATCAAAGATAAATTTGTCATCAGGTGAAGAAGCCTTTACTCTCAGGTTATTGCCGGCACATGGTGAGCCTGGCGGAGTCCACATGATGTCTCCATCAAATTTCCAGGTCTTTGGTATTAAAAGGCTGAAGGCTTCTACAGGTTGACTGAATCCTACTTTGTCCAATACACGGGCTCTTGTAAATTCAACATAATCTTTTCCTTCAGTATAATTTGATGATGTGGCTTTTACTTTATTTGATGTTGTGGAATTGTTTTTGTTATTAACAGGTTTATTCTGGCTATTGCAACTTCCTACACCTAATAGTGCTACAGAGCAGATTAAAAAATGGTAAAAAATGTAACGTTTCATGATTGTATTTTTTAAGTGTATAAATATTACTCTATGCTAAAAATAATTAAATAAAATAAACAACCAGTCTCATTTAATTATGGTGTGTTGTATCAACGTGATGTTGATCAATACTCCATGCAGTGGTATATGGAAACTTGCAGAAAGCCCGGTTGATTACATTCGTAGTTCTGCAAAGTATTATGTAACTGGTGAGCAAGGCATTTACTTTATTACAGATCAGTGAATCTGCTGCTGCCGTGTCCCGCCGCACATGGCTGGGAGGGAGACACGGCAGGGGATGAATACAAAATTTTGGACTGGCTGTTGTTGCCTGACTTCAGTTGTTGGTCACAAGACCAAACAACGGCTCTGCTAGGGGAAGACCAACGAGGGCGGAAGGAAGCGAGCAGCTTACTTGAAAATAAATAAAACACCGTTATTATTTTTTTTGATATAATAAAAAATGTTGCATCGGCAGGAAGTCTCCTTTAAATATTAGTTTAAATCCATTGGCTAACATTTCTTTATTGGCCTGCATTGTGGACATTTTATGATGTGCTTTTATTGCTATAGAAGGGTCTTCAGCCTTGAATTCCAGTAACAATATCTTTCCATCACTTTTAAGAGATTTTTTTATTGCCTGTAACATTTCATGAGGATATTCCAATTCATGATATACATCTACCATAAAAGCCAGATCAATAGAATTTTGAGGAAGGTTAGGCGATTGTAATGAACCCTTTATCACTTCTACATTATTAATCCCTGTTGAAGTTTTTTTATCATTCAAATATTTTATCATTTCATCCTGTATCTCCACTGCATACACTTTTCCATCAGGAATTTTGCGGGCAATGGCAAATGTATAATAACCAGTTCCTGCTCCAATATCTGCAACAACTGATTGCGGAAATAGTTGCATTTTTTTAATAGCCAGCTTAGTATTTTCTTCCTGCTGACGGTTATTTCTTTCAAGCCATGCTGCACCTTCTGCACCCATTATAAAAGATATTTCTCTGCCGAGATAATATTTACCTATGCCATCTGATGAGCGGTTACCAAATGTGTAAGTAGTATCTTTTTTTAATTTGGGTTGCGGATTTTTTGTTGGAGCCTTACATGTTCCAAAAGAAAAGAATGTTGAGATAAAGATTAATGAAATCGAAAACTTCATTTTGTAAAATTACAAATTAGAATGGCTATGCTGTTGCCTGGCTTCGGTTGTTAGTCACAAGACCAAACAACGGCTCTGCTGCGGAAGACCAACGAGGGCAAGAGGAAACCAGGCAATGGCGGGCTGGGGAAGACCAACCAGGACGGAACGTTATTTGCAAAAGCCGGTGAATCGTAGATATATTGAGCTATTATTACACCAAATAATAATTATGGATCAGGAAATTTATTCTAAAGTTTGGCATACTAAAGGAGTTTTTACAATTGCCACACCAGGACTTTTGATTTTAGAAAACGGCAATGTTTCATTTATTACTGAAGCAGGCGACCAATTTAGAGTTCCGGTTGCTGAAATAAAAGAGGTTAAATGGCCTTTAATGTTATTTGGATTGGGCTTTAAAGCAATGATCAATGGCCAGAAATACACTCTGACCTTTATGAAAGGCGCTTCTGATC
>JBPCQG010000119.1:0-9248 GCA_050998315.1 Chitinophagaceae bacterium | reverse complement strand
GGTAAGGGTTGTATCATCATGAGTCAATATTCCATTTCCTTCTTCAACAACAGTTACTTCGCTGCCAAGCCTTTGCATTGCCTGGGCTATTTCAATTCCTATTGGTCCGCCACCTACAACCAATAGCTTTTTAGGAAGCTGGTTGATGTGAAATATATTTTCATTATCAAGATAATTTACCTTTTCAACGCCTTCTATTTTTAGTTTTCGTGGTTTCGATCCTGTTGCTAAAACAATTTTTTTTGCAGAGAAAAGTTTCCCGTTCACGATTACTTCATGCTTCCCCACAAAGCTTGCCTCACCTAATACCACGTTTATTCCCTGCTCCGTTAGCCAGGCAGCATTTTAATGTAGGGATTAGAATAAACCAAAGCAATACTTACCGAACTTTCATCATAGTGCGTACTTGCTGTATAGCACCATTTTGTAATCTTGCATAATAAACTCCCGAAGGCAATGCACCGCTGTTAAATGATATTGAATAAGTTCCGGGTATAGGATAAACCTGATCTATCGGTGTTGTAAGAACTCTGCCAAGCGTATCCATGATTTGTATTAATGTATGTCCGCCTTCTGTTTTAAAAGTTATTGTAGTTGATGAAGTAAATGGATTTGGAGAATTTGTAATAAGATTAGTTCCACCTGTATTAGGAGGCACATTTTTACAGGTTGAACTATTAACAAGAGGAATATTTTGAAAGTTTTTAAGCATAATAGTTTGCAGATCACTGTTCTTTACACAAAGCCAGTTTTCTAATAAAGATGCGTACACGCTTCTAAAATCATACTGCATAGGTATGTTATCATTCACTGTTGCATTTGCAGGAAGGGAAGGATTGTTGCCCCAAACAGATGGCGTAACATTTTTACCGAACAATATCATTGGTGCTGCAGCCCCATGATCTGTTCCGCCGCTGGAATTACTTTTTATTCTTCTTCCAAATTCCGAGAAGGTCATACCCACAACTCTATCTTCAACCCCCAAATTCTTTAAATCATCCTGAAAAGCTTTTATCGCGTCTGAAACGTTCTTTAATAAATTTGCATGTGTTCCGGTGGTGGTGTCAGCCGGATTTACCTGCAAGGAATGGTTATCAAAGCCCCCATAGCTAACCATGTATAATCTTGTTTTTAATCCTCCCTTAACCAACCGGGCAACAATTTTCAACTGATCTGCCAATGAATTATTTGCAGGATAAGTTCCCTGAACAGGCACTTTTTCTGCAGCACTCTTTATAACCACTGCGTATTGCTGAGTTTGTTTGGATACCAGCCTTACATATTTTAATTCTTTACCTGCAGGAGTATTAGGCGCTGGATCTTCAACTCCATTTAATAAATTATAGAAGCTTGTAGGGTTACTTATACTCATACCCATATTAACTGCGGGCCCCTGAAAAGTCAGCGATGTTACTGAACCAATTTGTATTCCCAGGGGATCAGGCACGGATGAGTTTGGATAGCCATTGGGGAAATTTGGATATTCATAATTCAAATACCTGCCTCCCCACCCACTAGTTAATACCTGGGTACTATCTGCGGCACTCATCCATATATCCGTTGCACGAAAATGAGAAAAGTTCGGCTGAGGATAACCTACTGCCTGTACAATACCAAGTTTGCCATCATTGAACAATGTTTGCATCCCCGTCATCGAAGGATGTATGCCTGTTTTATCAAATTTATTTAACGCAAGTATTTTTGTTTCAGGAATAGCTATGTTATTACGGGCACTATAGTATGCTGAATAATTATCCTTTGGCAATACCATATTTAATCCGTCATTACCACCGTTTAATTGAACAATTACTAATACATGGTCAGTTTCTGTTGCGCTTGCCAGTAAAGTATTCAGCGGCGAATCTTCACCAAATGCCTGCAGGGAAAAGCCATTGATAACTGCAGGTATTACCGCACCAGCGCCAGTTGTTCTTATAAAATCTCTTCTTTTCATTTATAATTTTTAAGAGATTATGCTAATTGATATTCGGCAAGCTTCATTAAATATTGATAAAAATCACGCAACCTGTTTTTTACTATTGTAGCATTTGTTGCATCATTTGGATTTGCGATATAAGCTACCCATGCATCAGTCCAGTAATGATCCTGTGTTTGCCCGCTCAATAGAATATCCGTCTTCAATTGATTTTTTGACGCCTGGGTTAATGGTAAACGAAATAAATAAATGAGTGAATCATTTATCAACTCATTCGGATCACCGGGATTAGGCAACTTTTTAGCAAAAGCAATAAAGTCTATTTTGATATTTTTTCCATTCCTCGTAAAACCATTATTTGCCATAGTATCGGTGAACTGGTTTCGCTTAGGCAGTGTGTCAGAATTGACCCATATCTCATAAAATTGCGGCGCCTGGTAATAAGGTTTCCATCCTGCAACATCGGGAGGATCGCCGATATTTTGTTGCATATTGCTGGATTGGGTTCTTATATAATCCCACATATAGTATGCATTTATATAATCAGATGAAAGAGGAAAAACTACACCGAATTCTCTGCACAAACTAATGTTCGTATCCACCGGACTTTTTATCTGGCATCCCTGGTTTAGGATATTAAAAAAATGTTCGCTCTTTAAAAGAGCATCCAATACGGGTTTTATATTATAATTATTATTACGGAACACCTGTGCAAGGGGAGCAATTACATTTGCTTCGGTTGTTGCATCAATATCATAGTAAACAAACCACCGGTAAAGTTTTCGGCAAAGGAACATAGCCACTTCATTGGTAGCAAATATCATATTGAGCATATCATCAAGCTCATTGGCTCCGGATGCGCCGCTTCTGCCGGTAATTATTGTGTTATTGTAAAAAGGAGAAAATTGTTTATTGGCAATATCGTGTTTGGCAGAATTAAATAAAGATGTATTGGTAGTGTTATTGATTGTAAAGCCGGTTAAAACTTTAGCGGCAGCTTTTACGTCATTTTCTGAATATGGCGGCGATCCGTTATCAATGCCTTTTCCTACCGTAAATAATTCCTGCAATTCCCTGCCATAATTTTCGTCAGGAGCCGTATTAGTATTAAGATAACCATTGAGGTAGCGAAGCATTCCTGTATCAAGTGTAATATCTTTTACAAATTGGTTAAAGTTGCCCAGGGCATTTTTACGGAGTATAGCGTTATTTTGATAGCACCATATTGCCCTGCCGATATCAGTTGTTTCAGTTGCAAAATGATTATGCCAAAAGAGAACCATCTTCTCTAAAATATTTCGATTTTGATTTATCATTAATCCCATCCACCAGCTTTTGAAAGAACTTCTTCTTTGTGAATCAATACCTCCGTCGTTGGTATTTGTATTAACCCATGCGGAACCGGCTGCTACACCTATGTCCAGATCTCCTGCAGTGGTAGAGCTGGCATAATTTTTCACTGGCGGCGAAGGAGGAATGATAGGAACGGTAAGCAATTCATTAACTGCCTGCGATAAAGTTTTTGTTTTAAAATAATCAACGTCAGCTTTGGCAGCGCCAAACATTGTTCGTTTTAAAAGATGAATAATCTCATTTGTACCAAATGTGCCTGAGTAAGGAGTAAGCCCGCTATTTGTTCTGGCAACTTCGAAACTAGTGACGTCTGGAGTAACGGGTTTCTTTTTTTTGGCAGTAAGAAAATCTCTTCTATCCATAGCCTTAAGATGTATTGGTATTTATGACCTTAAAGATACTAAAAGGTTTAATGAAAGATGATTATTTTATTGAGTATGCTGCCTGTAATTCCATTACCTACTAATTTTAATTTCAGATAAAAATTATGGTACATGGGTTATGAGTAAAGCATTAATTAATATTCTCAATCACTCCTGCAATACCCTGCCCGCCCCCAACACATGCGGTTACAATTCCGTATTTTTTATTTAACCGCTTCATGTCATTGGTTATCTGAACAGTAAGCTTGGTGCCTGTACATCCAAGCGGATGTCCTAAAGCAATAGCCCCCCCATTTATATTTACTATTTCAGGATTCAATTCTAACTTATTAATTACTGCCAGGGCCTGGGATGCAAAAGCCTCATTCAAGTCCACCAAATCAATTTGCGAAAGATTCATCCCTACCTGCTTTAAAGCTCTGGGAACTGCTTCTACAGGACCAATTCCCATAACTCTGGGATGCACTCCGGCACTTGCACACGAAACCAAACGTGCTATTGGCTTTAATCCCAATTCATTTACCATCTTTTCACTCATAACAATCACAAACGCTGCACCATCACTTGTTTGTGAGGAGTTGCCTGCAGTAACTGTTCCGCCTGCGGCAAATGCAGGTTTTAATTTAGCAAGAACTTCTACCGTTGTATCAGCTCTTACACCTTCATCTGTATCCACAACAAAATTTCTCTTTTGCTTTTTCCCCTTTTCATCAAGATAAATTTCTTGAACATCCATTGGCAGAATTCCATTTCTAAAATATCCATTCTCAATAGCAGTCTTTGCTTTTCTATGTGAATTATAACTGAATTCATCCTGGGCTTCCCTGCTAATAGAATATTCTTTGGCTACGGCTTCTGCAGTAAGCCCCATTCCCAAATAATAATCAGGAGTATCTGAAGACACTGAATATGCCGGTACCGTTTTCCATCCGGCAGTGGGCACCATACTCATACTTTCGGTACCGCCTGCAACAATACACTCCGCCTGTCCGCTCCTAATTTTTGCAGTTGCAATAGCAATCGTTTCCAGTCCGCTGGCACAATAACGGTTAACAGTCATGCCCGGCACTTCAATTCCCAAAGCTCTTACACTTATCATTCTGCCAACCTGTAAGCCTTGCTCCGCCTCGGGTACAGCGTTGCCCACTATAAGGTCATCAACTCTTTTGCTATCCAATTTAGGAACGGTTGCCATTAAACCTTTTATTACATCCACCGCCAGATCATCCGGACGGTAAAATCTGAAACCCCCTTTCTTTGATTTTGTAACTGCTGTTCTGTAGCCGGCTACTATGTATGCTTCCTGCATTTTAGTTATGAATTATCAGTTATGAATTAAGATAATAAAGTTAGATATTATAAGGGAGATGATAACTTTCAAAAATGCTAAAGTCAATTATCTTCGCAGCTTTCCATGTATAAGCTGCTCCGTAATATTTTGTTTTGGTTTGACGCAGAACAGGTTCATTACTTTTCAATGAATTTTTTAAAACTCATTTGTAAGATCAATTTCATAAAAAAAATGATCAGTAAAAAATATACACCCCGGAATTTCCCGGTAAATATTTTTGGCTTAACATTTAAAAACCCTGTTGGGCTTGCTGCAGGCTTTGATAAGAATGCAAAATATCTTACTGAATTGGGAGCGCTTGGTTTTGGTTTTATTGAAATTGGAACCGTAACGCCAATATCTCAAAAAGGAAATGATAAACCAAGATTATTCCGTTTGCCGAAAGACAAAGCATTAATAAACCGAATGGGATTTAATAATGACGGGGTATTATTAATTGCAAAGAGAATGAAGGAATGGAATGAAAAAAATAGTCAATGGTCAATGGTAAATGGTAAATCAAACTACAAACTACAAACTACAAACCACAAACTAATTATCGGAGGCAACATTGGTAAAAACAAAAACACGCCAAATGAAGATGCATGGAAAGATTATGAAATATGCTTTCATGAATTATTTGATTGGGTTGATTATTTTGTAGTGAATGTGAGTTCACCAAACACACCGGGTTTAAGAGAACTTCAGCAAAAAGAATCGTTGAGAAAAATTTTATCTCATCTGCAAAATTTAAATTTAAAACAAACCAACCCCAAACCCCTCCTATTAAAAATTTCTCCTGATCTTAACGAAAGTGAAATTGATGACATTATTGATCTTTCGCTGGAATTAAACTTAAGCGGAATAGTAGCTACGAACACTACTATACGCAGAGAACAACTACTAACTACAAACCTCAAACAACAGATTATAGGTTCAGGTGGGCTTAGTGGTAAACCTTTGAAAGAATCTTCAACCCAAATGCTGAAATACATTGCTAAAAAAACAAATAATAAAATACCAATTATAGCAAGTGGCGGAATTTTTGCAGGGGATGATGCAAAAGAAAAAATAAACGAAGGAGCTTCATTGGTACAGGTTTGGACGGGCTTTATTTATGAAGGCCCCGCTATTGTAAAAAATATTTGTAACGCTTTATCTTAATTTGGCAGCTAATATACTTTAATGGAATATTTATTTACGAGTGAAAGTATAATCAGCTTTTTAATACTTGTGGTTTTAGAAGTGGTACTGGGCATAGATAATGTGATTTTTGTAAGCATTATTATGAACAGGCTGAGGGATGCGAAAGACAAAGCAAAAGCCAGGATAATATGGATGATAACCGGCATGATTTCCCGCAGCTTATTATTGCTAGGCCTGGGATGGCTGCTTTCGCAAAAAGGTAAATCAATATTTACATTATTTGGAAAAGGATTTGACCTTGCCAGTATAGTTATGATACTGGGAGGACTATTTTTAATTTATAAATCTGTAAAGGAAATACATGGTAAGCTGGAAGGGGAAGACCCTAATGAAAATACTAAAGGTAACAGTGGGATTTCGCTTGGTAATGCAATAGGACAGATAATGCTGATTGATGCAGTGTTCTCATTTGACAGCATAATAACGGCAGGAGGAACAGCAAAATATGTTGAAATTATGATAGCTGCTGTTGTGATAGCAATGACGGTAATGTTTTTATTCAGTCCTAGAATATCTTCATTCATTCATAAGCATCCAACATTAAAAATGCTGGCGCTATCATTTCTGGTAATGATAGGCTTAAGCCTGGTTATGGAAGGATGGAATTCTGAAGCAGCACACAACTTAGGTCTAAAAAATTATATTTACTTCGGTATGGCATTCTCTTTTATTGTAGAAATTCTGAATATGTATATGAGAAAAAAACAGAAACGACCTTCACGACCTGTGGAATTACATGAGCCGTATTACAAGGACAGTGAAAAGAATAATCCTGATTCCGCTCATTAGTTGATACTATTTCTGATTAAACAAAACACAGGCAACTATACCTGCTGTTTCTGTCCGCAATCTTGTAGCTCCTAATGAAACCGGAATAAAATTATTTGTTACGGCTAAATCAACTTCTTCTTTTGTAAAATCGCCTTCAGGACCGATAAGTGTTATTGATGATTGATTAATGGTTTCATTGATTAATAGTTTTTTCTCTTCGTCTATGCAATGAGCAATATATTTATTTTGTTTAGTTGAATCTTTAATAACCTCTTTAAACTTTGCAGGTTCATGCAATATTGGCAACCATGCCTGCTGACTTTGCAGCATTGCGCTTACCAAAATATTTTTCATTCTATCATGGCGAAAATTTTGTTTTTCTGTTCGCTCACATATTAAAGGAATAATCTCTGAAACACCAATCTCTGTTGCTTTTTCAAGGAACCATTCAAGGCGGCTGTTACTTTTTATAAGAGAAATGGCAATAGTAATGTTTGATGTTCGTTGTGGGCTGTTTGATGTTGAAATTACTTTTACTGATGTAGCTCTTTTATTTCCCTGAATTATTTGGGCAGTAATTATTTTTCCTTTTCCATTAGTTAATTGAAGTTGTTCTCCATTCTTCATTCTTAAAACCTTGATGATGTGTTTTGAAGTATCCTCACTTAATGTAAACGAAGCATCAATTGATAATTCTTCCTCAAAAAAAATAGGTAATAACATTATATTTACTCTTCTCGATTTTATCTCCTTTCGGGGAGAATAGAGGGGGCTTTAAAATGGCGTTTCATCATCAAATTCACCATCATTCATTTTGCTTCCTTTTTGAATGTAGAGTTTAGCGCCGTCGTCATCAATGTCATTTACGGGTTTCCAGTTGCCCCCCGCTGGAAGGTGGCTGCCGGAGTCAGTTCCATCTTCTTCAATAAATTTTTGAATATGCAGCAATGCTTTTAATTTGATCGTATCAAGTTGACCGTTCCTGTGTTTTGCAATACGCACATGTGTTTCGCCTTTATTGCTTTCACCCATTTCATTTGCGGTTATGTCGTAATATTCAGGCCGGTATAAAAACATTACCATATCAGCATCCTGTTCAATGGCTCCGGATTCTCTAAGATCACTTAACTGAGGGATTTTTTGTCCTTCTTTTGCGCCACGTTTTTCAACCTCACGGCTTAACTGGCTCAGGGCAAGAATAGGAATGTTTAATTCCTTTGCAAGCCCTTTTAAATCTCTTGAAATGCGGCTTATTTCCTGCTCACGATTGGTATTACGGTTTTCACTTGTTCCACTCATCAACTGGAGATAATCAATAATTATCAATCCAACATTATGTTTATTTTTTAAACGACGGCATTTCGCCCTAAGCTCAAAAATATTCAGAGCTGCAGTGTCATCTATGTGTATAGGGGCGGATGCTAATCTTTCTATTCCTTTTTTGTAAAGCTGTTTCATTTCATGTTCTTCCAAACGTCCCCTTGCAATTTTCTCTAACCATATTTCACTTTCAGCGCTTAAAATTCTTTGTACTAATTGCCCTGCACTCATCTCTAATGAAAAGAAACCTACCGCTGTTGGTTTTGTGGGATGCAATGCCGCATTGCGGGCAAGGTTAAGTGCAAATGCAGTTTTACCAACAGACGGACGTGCTGCCAGAATTATTAAGTCAGTTGGCTGCCATCCATACGTTATCCTATCTAATAAAGCGAAGCCAGTAGGTACTCCGCTAATTTCATCCTGGCGGGTACGCAGGTCTTCAATGCGCTGAATTGTTTTTACCAATACATCGCTTATGCTCGCATAATCTTTACGAAGATGATTATTGGTAATTTCAAAAAGTTTGCTTTCTGCTTCATCTAAAAGCTCGAAAACATCAGTGCTGTCCTCATAGGCATCGCCGATTATTTCACCGCTGATCCTTATGAGTTCTCTCTGAATAAATTTTTGCAGAATTATTCTTGAGTGAGTTTCAATATTAGCAGACGATACAACAGCATTGGTAAGTTTAGAAACGTAATAGGGACCTCCAACCACATCCAATTCTTCACGAAACTTTAATTCCTCAACAACGGTTAAAAGATCGATTGGTAAGTTTTTTTGTTGCAGACCCTGCATGCTTCTGTAGATACGCTGATTGGCTTCCACATAAAAACATTCAGGCTTTAAAATTTCAGCGACGGTGTCAAAGGCACTTTTTTCCAGCATGACGGCGCCAAGCACAGCTTCCTCAAGATCTTTCGCTTGTGGCGGAACCTTGCCATACATC
>JBPCQG010000077.1:0-2573 GCA_050998315.1 Chitinophagaceae bacterium | reverse complement strand
ATCAACAGGAAGCTTGGTTTAAATTACCCAATTGAGAAAAAAACATTAACAAAAGAAGACATCATTGCAATCATAAAATACCTGGTGTTGTTAACCAATGCTAAAAGTGAGATCGATGATATTGACCATTTAAGTAACCGTCGTGTAAGAACGGTGGGAGAGCAGCTTTATGCTCAATTTGGTGTTGGTCTTGCACGTATGGCACGTACCATTCGTGAAAGGATGAACGTTCGTGATAATGAAGTATTTACTCCTGTAGATTTGATCAATGCAAGAACATTATCTTCTGTTATCAATTCATTCTTTGGCACATCACAGTTATCTCAGTTTTTAGACCAGACAAATCCATTGTCAGAGATTACGCACAAACGTCGTATCTCCGCACTTGGACCCGGTGGTTTAAGCAGGGAGAGAGCAGGCTTTGAAGTTCGTGACGTACATTATTCTCATTATGGCCGGCTTTGTACTATTGAAACTCCTGAAGGTCCAAATATTGGTTTGATATCCACACTTTGTGTGCATGCGAAAATTAATGAAATGGGCTTTATTGAAACACCTTACCATAAAGTAAATGATGGTAAAGTGGATATGAAGAAAGTTACATTCCTTAGTGCAGAAGAAGAAGACACTAAAAAGATTGCACAGGCAAATGTTGGTGTTGATGATAAAGGAAACTTTGTAGAGGATAAAATAAAATCAAGGCAAACAGGTGACTTCCCTATTTTAGATAAGGGTGAAGTTGAATATATGGATGTTGCGCCAAATCAAATTGTTGGTTTGAGTGCTTCATTAATTCCATTCCTTGAGCATGATGATGCCAACCGCGCTTTGATGGGTTCAAACATGCAACGCCAGGCAGTTCCATTGATTCGTCCGCAGGTTCCTATTGTTGGTACAGGTTTGGAAGCAAAGGCTGCACGTGATGCAAGAATTCAAATTCATGCAGATGGAGATGGTGTTGTAGAATTTGTTGATGCAAATGAAATTCATGTTCGCTACAACAGGAATCAAACACAAAAATTAATAAGCTTTGATGAAGACTTAATTGTTTACAAGCTTACTAAATTTATAAAAACAAACCAGGCAACATGCATCAATCTACGTCCTGCAGTTAAAAAAGGTCAGACAGTAAAAGAAGGTGATTTTTTAACTGAAGGCTATGCAACAAAAGATGGTGAATTAGCGCTGGGTCGTAATCTAAAAGTGGCATTTATGCCATGGAAAGGTTACAACTTTGAAGATGCTATCGTTATCAGTGAGAAAGTGGTTAAAGAAGATCTGTTCACATCAATTCATATTGATGAGTTTGAATTGGAAGTTCGCGATACAAAATTAGGAGAAGAAGAATTAACTCCTGATATTCCTAATGTAAGTGAAGAAGCTACTAAAGACCTAGATCAGAATGGTGTTATAAGAATTGGTGCTCATGTAAAGGAAGGGGATATTATTATTGGTAAAATAACGCCAAAGGGTGAAAGCGATCCAACTCCTGAAGAGAAATTATTGAGAGCTATATTTGGTGATAAAGCCGGTGATGCAAAAGATGCTTCTTTAAAAGCACCAAGCGGAACAGAAGGAGTTGTTATCGATAAAAAATTATTCCAGAGAGCAAAGAAAGACAAGAACGGAAAAGTAAAGGAAAAAGCTTCGTTAGAAAAGATTGAAAAAACACATGAGAAGAATGAAGCCGATCTTTTAGAAGTATTGATAAGCAAACTGCTTACTCTTACAAAAGATAAAAATTCAGCAGGCATAAGCAATAATTTTGGTGAGATACTGATTGGTAAAGGTGCTAAGATAACTGCAAAGAATCTTGCCGGCATTGATTATCAAAATGTGAATCCTTTGGGATGGAGCGCTGATGCAAAAGTTGATGATCACGTTAATACTTTGTTGCACAACTACAACATTAAGTACAACGAAGAATTAGGAAGATATAAGCGGGAGAAATTCAATATCTCCATTGGTGATGAATTACCTGCGGGTGTTTTAAAACTTGCTAAGGTTTACTTAGCTGTTAAGCGTAAGCTTAAAGTGGGAGATAAGATGGCAGGTCGCCACGGAAATAAAGGTATTGTTGCTAAGATAGTTCGCCAGGAAGATATGCCTTTCCTTGAAGATGGAACTCCAGTTGATATTGTATTGAACCCACTCGGTGTGCCAAGCCGTATGAACCTTGGACAGATATATGAAACTGTTCTTGGCTGGGCAGGTGAAAAATTAGATTGCCGTTTTGCTACTCCAATTTTTGATGGTGCATCGGTTGATGAAATTGCGGAGCAGGTTGGAAAAGCTGGTCTTCCATTATTTGGTCATACATATTTATATGATGGTGAAACAGGTGATCGCTTTGATCAGAAAGCAACCGTTGGAATTATTTATGTTATTAAACTTCACCATATGGTTGATGATAAGATGCATGCCCGTTCAATAGGACCATACAGCTTAATTACACAACAACCGCTTGGTGGTAAAGCACAGTTTGGTGGTCAAAGATTTGGTGAGATGGAAGTATGGGCTTTGGAAGCATACGGTGCATCAAATATTCTCCAGGAATTATTGACTTTAAAATC
>JBPCQG010000440.1:0-31801 GCA_050998315.1 Chitinophagaceae bacterium | reverse complement strand
CTGTAAACTTGCTCGTCATATCGCGGATCGGCATAACAACTGGTTACCGTTGCAAAATTTTTATTTGTGAGTTTATGAGCATGCAAATAGGATACTATGGCTGAACTATCTATCCCGCCTGAAAGACAACTGCCAATATTGACGTCAGCCCGCATACGTTTTTTAATACTATCCCCGAAGAGGCCCTGGAAATATCTAATGGATTCTTGCATTCCTTTATAAATAGGAGCAGACGCTTTCGGCAAGTCATACCAGGGGTAAATTTGCTGCTGATGTTTTACTAAATCATAGACCATATAATGGCCACCCCTTAATTCCTTGACTCCTTTAAAAAACGTTTGTTGTGAATAATTCAGCCATCCCCCTACCAGAAAATTAACTGCGGTTTTTTTATTTAAAACCGGACTAAAGCCTGGCAAGGTGCAAAATTGCTTTATTTCAGAGGCGGCAGCAAAGTAATCCTGATTGGCGGTATAATACATTGGCTTAATACCGAAGTAGTCCCTGCATAAAACGATATCGTTACTTTTCGCCCGGTACCACGCAAACGCCCACATACCATTCAATTTGTTGAAAGCCTGTATTCCCCAGTGCTGACATGCAACAAGCAAAACCTCTGTATCGGTTTGGGTATAAAATTCGTAGCCAAGAAGAATTAGTTCTTTTTTTAACTCCAGGTAATTATAGATCATACCATTGAATATGATATAATCATCGCCCCGGCGAAAAGGTTGAATACCGGCATCCGACAAATCAATTATCGAAAGCCTGCGATGACCCATGGCAAAGTTTGGTCCATGATGATAACCCTCCCCATCAGGACCACGATGTTTGACTTTATGGCTCATTGCCATAATATTTTCCATTGGAACTGCTCGATCCAGCTTGTCAATAATCAGACTAATTCCGCACATATATTTTCACCTTAAATGTAGAATAGCGTTAAAAAATCGGTTCTGAAAAATATTGGATAACAGAAATGATAATCAATAAACCTTAGCGATAATGATGCCTGATTTTGTTCGTTTTGAAAAGCAAAATACGTTTAAAAATACCTATATTTAACGATTTGGATCCATAAATGTAATGCGGCAAAACAATGGAATCGTGGAGTAAGGAACTGCATTAAAATCCCGGTGAAACTTGGCCCCAGTTGTAATCCCAATCTCACATTCATCTTCGTTTGAATAAGGCCACCATTTCATAGTCTTTTGAATATTTAGGCCAAAATAACTTTGGAATTCTTTTTATATCGGTAAGCAAAGACTGTTGCGGCTTTTGTTTATCCTGTCCTATCTTAAATAATGGATCTTGATCAAGAGGATTAGTATATCCGCAAAGCGGACATATCGGAGATCTGAAATGTTTTTTCCATTTAGGATAAAATAAATTGCCATACATTTTCTTTCCTACCCAAAACGTATTTTTTTCACATGTTTTAATATCTGTACATAAGAACCCGTATTCAAGAAATAAGTCCGTGAGGCTAGATTTATTAAAGGGCCGCAAATGCAGATCGTTGTTAAAGATTGTTTTGCATGAAGGACATTCAGAAATATTGTCCTGCAAATTCTCCATATACGGAACGGCGATGATGATATATTTTTTTGCAACTCGCGAAAGTTCCTGGATTGCTTTTGAATACACGTTTACAGGCAAATGCTCAATTACATCATGAGCTACAACTGCATCGAATGACGAATCCGGAAAAGGAATCTCATCGATACCAGCAATTATTTTTCTGCCTTTAACATATTTCAGTGCGGTCTCACTGCGATCAAAAGCCATAATTTCCATATCAGGAAATCTTTCAAGGGCCATATTCGTAAATATACCGTTGCCGCAAGCTGCATCCAATAAACTTGTTACGTCACTGCTGATAAAATCAAACGTTATTCTAATTTTGTCAATATTGATCTTATAAGAATAGTCATGATTATTCCAGAATCTTTCAAAATCATAATATGCTTTCTCAAAACTCATACATTCTCTGAATTCTCTATGTTTTACTTCTTAAAGGAAGTTTCATATTCTGATAAACTTATGATTCTTAAAAAAAACTCCTGGAGACTACAGTACTAGAGGTTCTAAAATTGATGAAGCCACATAATGACTATATTTTGACTTTTGTTGAAAGCAGCCGGAATGCATTTTATCTTTTCAGAGTCGCCAGGAAAATTGTATAGTACCAGAGACGGCATGCAGCCTGCTGTATGTCTCTTATAAAGGTGAATAAGACTGCCTGATTTAGGTCTTCAATCCGCCCTTTCATACTTTGCCAGTATCCAATAATAATGAGTTTCCTTTGGCCAGATTAACTTAGGCAAACCAGTAAAATAGGAAATCCATTTTTTTCTTAGAGGCACTTTCTTTGGTTTCTCAACACTCGTATTTATGAGACCGTTTGTCTTTTCCTCGTATCCGCAAATGGGACAAATAGGTGAGCTCCAAGTGATAAATTGCTCCGGAAAAAATATTTTCCTGTACAAACCATGCCCCTTAAATGTACTTGAAGGATTTAATTTTTGGGTAGTCACGCATTTAAAACCATAGTCATGAAACAAGTTTAAAATATCATCTTCCTTAAAGCTGCGCAAATGAATTTCTTTATTAAAAATTGTTTTGCAGGCAGGGCATTGCGTATAACTGTGCTCCAGTTTTTCGTCATACGGCACACTAATGATAATATGCTTGCTGGCAATTCTTGCTAGTTCCTTTAAAGATTTTTTGTAAACCGGGTTCGGCAGATGTTCGATGACTTCCAGGCAAGTAACGCAGTCAAAATAATTATTTGCAAAAGGAAGAGAGGCAATATCAGCCGCTATTTTATTCGATCGCACATATTTTAATGCGGTTTTGCTCCTATCAACACCAGTAATTTGTAAAGCTTTATTATTATCCAAAAGATAATTAACGAATATTCCGTTTCCGCACCCAATATCTGCAAGAGTTTTTGTATCCAACGGTATTAAAGCAGCTGTATTGAGAATTCTGTCCCTATTGGCAGGGTCTTGCAGCATTTCACCCTCCCAGAATGTTTCAGCTTCATAATATTGTTGCTCAAAAGAATTCATAAAAAATTTTCACGACGATTCCATTTGAAATTACGTAAATCGCTAATTCTTTTGCCTTTATTTTCAAAATTGATCCGATCGCACGAAACTTTGTTACTATCACTATGAGCAGTTCAAGTGGCTTGCGAATAAAATATTTAATTTTTTGAACCATCCGGAAAAAAAACCATCACAGCTTTATAAGTTTACTTGCCTTTTTTAAATAGGTTGATATTTTTTCTTTCCTTTCTCTTTTTTTATTCGCCTCCCTAATTTTTTTTATTTCTTCACTATTTAATGGGCAATCAGGATGTGTCAACGCATTTTCTAAAATTTCCTTCCGCAGAAGAGGATAATTTTTGCGTGCATATTCTGACTGAGATTCCTGATGGGAGTGCAACCTGTTCCAATAAAGATCTAATGGTAATTTCACCATGGAATAATATCTTGATATTTGAAACCAAAACTCATAATCTCCTATCATTCTTTTACCTGAAAAACCGCCCACAGCATCAAACACTTCTTTTTTAATCAGCCCTGAACCAGGCGCTCTGTCGAAATGATTACTTTTTCCAAAGCTTTCAAGGTAAATTTCCCGGGGAGTTAATAAATAAGGGAATGGCCTGTCATCCGCAGGATAGCAACCAAGTCCAAACCCTGCTTCGGGAAACGACTCAGTAAAACGAACCATTACTTCGAGTCCATAGTCATACAGCATATCATCAGCATCAACATATTTTAGATATTTTCCCTGTGCATAACTGGCTGCTTTATTTCGATTTGGATAATCCCCGAGGTTTTGCTCATTTACGTAAACCTTCACCCGGCTATCTTTTTTGATATGGCCTTGTGCAATTTCCAGTGTCTGATCCTTTGAAACGTCGTCAACAATAATCAATTCAAAATTTGTATAGGTAGATGCCAGTACACTTTCTATTGCCTCTACTATATATTTTTCACTGTTATAAGCAGTCATTAATACGCTAACCAAAGGTTTATTCATACTAATATTACTGTGTTCCTCAAAAGTTGATAAATATAGTATCGGGAAGTATTCATAGAGCTGTTGTTAAAAGAAAAAGTTTTTTAAAAACTGCAATACCAATCCCAATTCCTGTCGTCTTCTTTTACCTTTCGGAAAGCAATACAATTATAATTGACTCCTAATTGGGCGTCCGTTTTAAAATTATAACCAGGCAAAACTTTTTTCCTAAAAGGCAGTGAACTTAAAGCTTTCAAATAGGAATTTCTCAGAAATTTAAACTTCAGTGAATAGCTGTCTTTCGAAAAAATCTTATGTATAGTATATCCAGGTAGTTGGCTGAGAAACCTAACTAAAAGCCTGATACCGGGGAAGCCGCAATCATCTAATACCAAGATTCCATTTACATCCAGGATCTTATTAATAAAATACACATCCGTCATTAATACATCAAACACTTTAGTGGAATCGATATAAGCGAATTGTATCCTATAATTATCGTTATACAATGAAGGCAATACCTGGTCAGAGAATTTACGATGGAAAGTAATATTAGCTGAAAGGCCTGCCCTTTCAATATTAAATAACCCAATGTCATTCCAGCTTTCCTGAAAAGGGTCCATGATGGTATGATGAAATGGTTGATTTAATTTTTTCAATTCATCCAGAATTGCTACTGCAGAGATACCATAGGCAAGTCCTATTTCCAGGCTGGAAAATGGTTTAACCTCCCGGATAAGTTCCTGCAAAAATTCGCATTGCTCACTGGAAGTATTTGAATGCATAGGAAATAAATTTCCATTCTTATCTTCTACCTGTTTTTTTTCGAAAATATTTTTCAGAAACAGATTCATGATTAAAAATTATAAATTCTTTTTTTATAATTCGTTGAGCTTTTATTTATTAAAATTTTTATTGCCTGATAGCTTGTACAGGATTCATTGAAATTATTTCATGTATTTCATCCAGGTAACGTTCCCCTTTAGTCAAAGTCTTATTGAAGTAAGTGATGGATTTATTGGAAGCTTTTCTTAGTTTATAATTATATATTAACCATTTGAGTTTGTTTTTCCAGCTAACTTTTTTTTCAAACAACAATAATTTTATATTCCTAATGATATGCAAAAATTCATATCCGTTTACTTTCGGTTTTAATCCAAACAACTTATAAAAATAATAATGGACGCTTAAACTTCTTCTGAATGTATAATCAACAGTTTCGTGATGGTAATGCTTTACCTGGGCATTGGTGTTATAAACAATGCTTAAGCCATTTTGAATAGCATCCTTTGCCCATAAAGCATCTTCGCCAAAGGATACGTCACGAAAAGGAATTTGTAACAGTATATCTTTCCTATACATTGCATTTACATCATCCCAACTGCAAATCGTTTTTTTTTCCTCTGGTTTTAGGTTATCAAATTCTCTAACATCCTTAAAAAAGTATTTCCTCTTGCCGGGCTTAGATATTGGGCGAAACCAATCAATTGGATTTTTATCAGTATCATGAGGTACGATCTGTTGTCCGCAAACACCGGCTACATTATCATCATCAAATCCTTCCAAAAGATATTGAAGCCATTTTTCATTTGCAGGTTTTGCATCCTGAACAGTCATCACTATATATTTTCCCTTTGCCAGTTTAGCACCTAAATTTCTTGTAAGTCCATGATTAAAATCTTCGGGATTTATATTGATAATGGTAACAGGATATTTTGATAATATAGATAAACTGTCATCAGTTGAGCCGGAATCAATCGCTATAATTTCAATGGCCCCATCTACCTCTTGATTTAAAATGGAAGAGATAGTTTCATTTAACCAGCTATCCCCGTTTTTAACCGGTATCACAACTGAAATGAATACTTCTTTTTCCATTATCTTTTTACAAATTCTTTACAACATTTTTCAATAAAATCAAATGCTCTTTTTGAAAACGCTTTAAGAATAAGGTTTTAAACCAATAATTTAACCTGAACAGCAAGGAGCCATATTGATTTGCAGATAATAATATAAGATAATTTTTGATTGCTTCGTACTCTATATCTTTCATAACTTTTTTAGATAAATGTTGTAAAGAAACAGGTAAAACATTTTTCCACTTGTTTGTAAATATTTCAGCAGCATCTACCCAGGTGCTGTCAAGATATCCGGCGGAGTTATGTTCGATAAGGACATTATATAACACATAATTTTTATACCCTTTGCCGGAAACCATTAAACAAAAATCCATATCATGAAAATGAAAATGTGAAAATGTTTTTTCATCAAATTTGTTCT
Organism: Chitinophagaceae bacterium; assembly: GCA_050998315.1. Classification (GTDB taxonomy): domain Bacteria; phylum Bacteroidota; class Bacteroidia; order Chitinophagales; family Chitinophagaceae; genus Ginsengibacter. Next base: position 25,486 of record JBPCQG010000440.1, on the reverse strand, counting down.
CATTCCATAATTCTTTTTTGCAGCACATCCATACTCCATCAACAACTTGAACCTGGGCCATTTTTTCATTTTCAGGATTGATGTTTTCCAGCTTTAGTTTTTGTTCCTGTCCACGTCTTTGTAAAACATTAAGTCGCAGGTATTCATTAAAGTGGCGATAATTACTAATCCACCAGGGGGAAGGGGTATAAGTTTTTAATAGGGATCCTGCTATTCCTAAAACCCCGGTTTGTTCATCCATTAATGCGCTTTCAACTATTTTGCCCCATGCATTTGTTCGGAACAAAATGTCGTCATGCATGAAACATAATATATTGTATTTGCTTTGTTGCGCCCCTTTATTAAATGCTGAAAACGCAGAATTATTATTGTTACTATTGTCTATCCAAATAATTTCATAAGGAAGACCAATAGTTTCCTGAATGTTATTTTCCTGCAAGGGGCTAATAATATTGTTTCTTGAACACACTATTATTGAAATCATGTAAAAGCTTTTAATGCTCTTTTAAAAGCTTCCAAATATCCATGTTCCCATTTTGAGCAAGGCTCCAAATGATTGCCCTCAGCCCATTCGTTCCATGCATTAATAAAAAACAAATTTTCTTCTTTACTATATGGTTTAAAATTTGACAGAACCTGTATACACCATGTTTCGAATAATGCAGGCGTAGACCCCTTTAATAAAACATAATCATTTTTTTTTCTGGCAGTATTATCAAAGCCCGGCATAACACACCTATACTTTTTATAATCCTTTTTATTATAAGCTGTATCCATAGAGGTTTTAATGAATTTTTTATAATCAATAATCTGATTCTTATAAATGTCATTATAATTTAATCCAACTTTTTTTAGTTTATCATTTAGTTTATCATATAGTCTTTTCTTAAGCGATCTATTTAGTTTCTGATTAATATCTACAATAGTTTTATGAGGCTGAAATTCAATAGCAGCATCAAAACCAACCTTTAGATATTCAGTTCCTTCGCTACCGAAACTTTCAAACCTTGTAATATATAACTCTAAGCCTTGTTGGTTTGCTTCTTCTCTCCAGATATTTAATGTATTTTTTGGATCAGGTAATAAGGTTGATCTATATATTGCCACTACAGGTTTATTATTTATTTTAATATACCTTTTATCCTTAAAATATGGTATTAATGATCGCATGTGCAACCTATCATCTTCTTCACTGTAGTTTTGTTTAAGTAATATATTATTTTCCCCTCCATCCCAAATCTTTGTCCAATTTTCATTTGCCCAACAAAGCATAAAAGGAAAATCAGGTTTACCACTTTCAAAAATTTCCTGAAAAGGTCTTTCAAGAATTCTTTTTCCATTGAACCAGTAATGATAATAGCAAAATCCATAAATACCATACTCCTTAGCTAACTGTGCCTGCTGTTCTCTTACCTCCGGTAAGCGTAAATCATAAAATCCTAAATCTGCCGGAAGATGTGGTTGGTAATGCCCTTTAAATAGGGGCTTAGCTTTTGTAACTTTTGTCCATTCGGTAAAACCTTTCCCCCACCACTCATCGTTTTCAGGTATGGGATGGAATTGAGGAAGGTATATGGCGATAGGCCTAAATTGCATACTATGTATTCAAATCAACTTTTTTTTGACTTTGCCTACTAAATATTTTAAGTAATTGTGTTTCTTCTGAAGTGAAAGTACTTTATGGTAGTGAGAAAATTCAGTATCGTTTACCAGTGGGTCAAAAACATCTACATTAAAATAAGATAAAACATTTTGCAAAAAGTCCCTTGAAAAATTCTTGTCTTCATAGTCCCTGGTAGATGCGCCACCACCGGTAAACCTTGCTATTATCTTATCTAGATACAAAAAATCAGTTTTTGCCCGGCATCGCAAATTAAAATCCAAATCTGCGCACAGTTTATAATCAATATTATAATACCCAATATCATTTTTGATAAATGCTCTCCTGTAAAATATACTTTGATGGCAAATATTTTTCTTAAGCAATTTTTTTACATCGAATATCCCGCCATATTGTTCGCCATCTTTTGCCCACGAAGTATTCCCTACTATTTGAACATCACCATATAGAACAGAATGTTGCTTTACATCGCTATCGATAAATATAGATTGAAGAACAGCATTATCATACAACTCATCATCCGATCCAAGAAAATATAGCCATTCTCCATTTGCCAGGTTAATGCCTTTATTCATCGCATCATAAATTCCTTTATCTGTTTCAATAAGGAGCTTTATTCTATCATCTGTTCCCGAAATTTTTTTTATAATCTCAACTGTGTTATCTGTTGAGATATTATCCTGAATTATAATTTCAAAATTTTGAAATGTTTGACGGAGAATTGAATTTAAACAGTTTTCAATATCCTTTGCAGAATTGAAGGTGGGTATTATTATTGAAAATTGAGGAACGAACAATTATTTAAATCGAATTTTACCTTTTACAAAAATCGCATCTGCCTGTAATATTTTAAAATCAACGGGTGCTAAAAGCTCTTCAATATTTCCGGCATATTTATATCCCGCATTTTTAGAATAATCGTAAATGTCTTCAAATAATGGCTGGTCCAGCATACAGGGGATAAAAACTTGTTTCAATGATTACAACATCCACTTTTCATAATTACGGAAGTTCTACCTTGTAAATACATACATTTCATACCCCTGAACATCAATTTTTATCAAAAGTGGCCCTTGCTTATTTTATCCGTAAAAATGTCATCTAATCTTTTAATTTGAGATTTGCTCCGGCACAACTTCAACAGCGAGATCAAAATTATTTTATGCAAATCAAGCATGTCAATCAATGAGGGAGGATGCAGAATTTTCGTTCTTGAAAATGCTTTTTTGTTCATTTGTATTTCTCAATTCATAATTATAAAGAAATACATTTTTTTGTCCTTTATATACTTTCCCTGTTAAAGCTGGGACTTATATAGATATTTTAAGCAGATCCTGATACATTTTTATCCAATTCCCTATATAACTTTTGAAGGTTTTGCAGGGCATTTGTTCCTTTCAAATTTCTTCCAACTTTTTTTGAGTTTTGGATTGATTTATTTCTATAAATATCTGATACCCATAAACTCTTTATTTTATCAGCAATATCGTTGATATTATATGGATCAAATGTGTAGTCTTCGTTTTGAATAGTATCAGGCAATGAAGTAACATTAGAACATATTACCGGAATCTCCAGTAGTATACTTTCCATTAAAGGAAAACTTCCTGCTTCGTACAAAGTTGGAATTACTACCCCTGCTGCATTTTTATACAATGAGAATAATACATGCTCCTCTACAATCCCCAAAAATTTTACCTGACTTTCCAGGTTGAGATCAGCAATCAAAATTTGTATATCATTATTGAAATGATCATTTGTATGTCCCGAACAAATAACAAAAACGCTGAGATTATATTTGTCTCGGAGTAAGGCTACTGCTTTTAGTAACCTAATGTGATTTTTATGCTTCCAGGTATTTGCAGGATATAAAAGAAATTTTTGCGGAACGTTAATATCCGAAAAGGAGATACTATCTTTTTCAGAAAACTTCTCAAACCACAGCCTTTCCATCTCCAATAATATAATATGAATTTTATGATTAGGAGTATTAAAAAAGCTGATCAAATCGTTCTTTACATGCTCATAACTAACAATAATTTTATCCGCTCTATTTAAAATGTCCATGTAACAGTTAGCTCTAAAAGCTCTTTCAGCCGGTGAAAAAAATGCAGGCAAGTGTAGCTCCTGCACATCGTGTAATGTTGTTATTAATTGTACATTGCTAACTTCAGGAAGGCGCTGATAAGGACAATGAATTACCTTTATTCCATACTTATTACAAATTCCTTCAAGGGAATTACTGATGCGAATTTGTTTTTTTATAAGCAAAGCTCTACATAAGAAATTATAAACCCGTTTTGTGTAAGAAGTATAATTTTCCCATTTTGATATTTCTTCTTTTATATGTATAAATTGCTTATTTCTATTTATTAAAGAAATAATGTCTTTGTCCCCCGTATTATGATTAATAAAATAAGTATGCTGAGTATCGCCTGCTAAAACGTTTAATAACCCCATGGAATATTGTTTAATACCACCCGAATCCTGCGAGAGGTTCGGTATATAAATCATTATCCTCATTTACCTAGGTAATGGCTATGGATATCGAAGTACATTAAAGAATCTTAAACTCATATTTGAAATAGCTGTCGGTTTCCTTTACTTTACTGAAGCCGGTTTTTTCATAAAGGTGAATGGCTGTTTTATTTATTTTATCCACTGTAAGGGAAATTTTCTTTATGTTGTTTGCTGTTGCTTTTTGTATCAAAGCTTTCATCATTTGCTTACCATAGCCTTTGCCTTTTGCGTTGGGCAAAACACATATTCCTAACCATACTTCATCTTTTTCTTTTTCCAAATGCCCATAAGCAACCGGTCTGTTATTTTCTATGAAAAGCAGGGTGGCTTCATGTTGCTCAATTACCTTTATATCACGCCTGGCGAAATATCGGAATGATGCGGCAGCCTCTCCCATATTGTTTATGAAATCCTGTAATAAAAAAATGTTATTTGTATTTACAGGAACAAGTTCCATCAATAATTAAAACTTAAAATTGCCTGCACAATATTCATCACATCCTCATCTGCTAACCCGGGATAGCTTGGGATATTAATTCCCCGCCACCCTATATCTTCTGCAATAGAATGCTTTTGAAATTTTTGGGAATACATCGGCATAGTATGAGCGGGATAAAATAACGGCCTGGTTTCAATTCCAAGGGCAGCTAAATGATCTCTTAACAAATCTCTTTGTGAAGCTTCGGGGGTAAGCAAAGAGCACATCCAGTACGAATGCTTCACATCTGTGTGTTCCTGGTGGAAACTTACAGGTGACTTTGCTAATGCCTCTTTGTATATATTGGCTATTTCAATCTTACGTGAAATAAATTTATTTACCTGCTCTAATTGCGCCAAACCTAACGCTGCACAAATATTTGTCATTCTATAATTGTAGCCAATTACATCATGCCAATACTGCCTGTGTTTTGCCAGGCCCTGTCCTTTAAAATGCACTGCTCTGTCATGCAGGGTTTCATCATTTGTTGTAACCATGCCGCCTTCTCCTGTAGTAATTGTTTTATTGCCAAAAAAACTAAAAGTAGAAATATCACCGAACGTACCTACATGTTGACCTTTATAAAGAGAGCCGATTGCTTCAGCACAGTCTTCAATTAAAAATAATCGTTGTTGATTACATATTTTTTTAAGCGCTTCCATATTGCAGGAATGGCCATATAAGTGTACCGCCATTACAGCCCTTGTTCTGGAAGTAATTTTTCTTTCCACATCTTCAGGGTCCATTTGCCAGGTATCAGGTAAAGAATCTACAAAAACGGGTATTGCACCAGTGTATGCTATAGCATTAACAGCAGCGATGTAAGTTAACGTGGGAACAATTACTTCATCACCCTGACCTATGCCTAAAGCAACTAATGCAAGGTGAAGAGCCACTGTACCATTACTTACGCTTGCAGCGTGTTTTATTCCTATAAATTTTGAAAATGCTTCTTCAAATTGATTAATGAATTTTCCTTTAGATGAAATCCAGGTTGAATCAAGACATTCATTTACATACAATTTTTCATTGCCTGAAAGCGAAGGTTGATATATTGGTATTTTATACATTTTGCACTTTCTTTCTAATATAATTTAATAATGAAGGTGGTAACAGGTATTTAATTAATAAAACAAAAACAGGCGGTATATAGGAACCTAAGGAACGCTTGCTTCCATTGTCAATTGCTATAATTTGCTTATGTAGCATTTGTGCTTTCTGTTGAAATAAATCTGAAAATTGATATTTAAGTACACGATCATAATCAGCTATAAGTTGCCGGGTATCAGAAAGTTTTTCTTTTAATTCTTTCGCTGACCAGGAGGCATTTTCAGAAAGCCTGTATACCGACATTGGTGTATTAATCCGGCCAAGAAAACCAAATTGGGCTATTGAAATATTTACCATCCAATCGTATGAAACAACATCGTATAATTGGACGGGTAGTTTACTTAAACATGTTTTACGATAGCAACAAACTGAATAATTTCCGATCAATCCTTCATTTAAGATTAAGTCCCTGATACAAAAAAGATCAGAAGGAGTAGCGCTTTCATTTTTAAAATAACTATCAAATATGGCGGAGTCTCCTTTCTGCGTAAGAAATGGGTGGAAGCACATGGAAGCATAAGGATGTTGTTCTAAAAAATCTACCTGCCGTTGCATCTTGTACACATCAGTCCAATAGTCATCACCTTCTAAAATAAAAACATAGTCGCCGGTGCAAAGCCCAAATCCTTTTTTATAATTTTTTGTAATGCCCAGGTTAGCTTCATTGCTGATAAGCCTTACATTTTTAATGTCCTTTAATGCTTCAGCAGCAATAGCGAAAGTTTGGTCGGTTGAAGCATCATCCAATAAAATAATCTCGATTTCAAAATTATTCTTTTGCATCAGGATGCTTTTTAATGCATCAGGAATATATTGTTGGTGGTTGTAGGTAATTAAGAGGATGCTAACTCTCATGCCTGGCTTTCGAATTTTATTTTACACAATTAAAAATTATTGTATCCATTTACTCTTAACCATCTGAAGCTTTTTTAGCAATTTGTAAACTCTGGGATTTAGAATGGACTTTAAGTATTCCGGGTATCCTTTTGTTGCCCAATCTGTAACAATGTTATTTTCATCCACCCTATCCGATTGGCAATACACTACTGAACAACGCTTCTCACTAAAATTTTTTAGCACGGTTTCAAGAAATTGTGGGTGAGAATAATCGTCGCTTTCTGCGATCCATATATATTCGCCTTTTGCTAACTCTATTCCTTTTTTCCACTGAAGGAAAGTACTCCCACTGTTTGCATCATTATAAATAATTTGAGTAATTTTTTCATTGCCCCGGTACATTTCAATAATTTCTTTACTGTTATCAGTTGAACAATCGTCTAAAATAATTATTTCAAAATCCCGAAGAGTTTGATTTTAAAACAGAATCAATTCTTTGTTTTAAAAAATAACCATGATTGTAACCGGGAATAACTACTGTTAAACGCACAAGTATTATAACTTTTATCTGATCCGGAAAAAGATTCTATCCATTATTGGATTTCGTAAATAGGACAGCTATGATGGGAGAGTACCTTTTCAATTTTGTTTGGGGATTATTTTACCAACAAGACTACGCATAACTCTTAGCGGTTTCAGAATAGTATTCCCAATTCTATACCTTAGTGAATTATAAAAAACAGACTGCACCTCGTCAACTATTTTTGATTTTTCTATGCACTTTTGCGCTTTCAAAATTTCGTAATCACGCATTAATTTAATCGGTGATCCAAACTCTTCAAGATAGATGTCCAAATTGTTTTTATAAATCTTAATCTCCAGAGCCTCATTTATTTTATCATTTGTGACCACTTCCTGATTTCTTGAAACTGATTTTATTCTATAGAAGAATAGCGTTTCCGGAATTTGAAAAATTCTCTTGTTTTTGAGAAACCTGATCCAGAATTCCCAATCTTCTAAACCTTCTGTCATATCCGTATTATAGCCTTCAGTATTTAAAAAGTCTGACCTCTTATATAATGCTGAACAAAATACCTGGTTTCCGAGCAGCAGTCCCGTGTAAGTTGGATATGCAACATTCATATCATCATTTCTTTCCCCAAAAAAACGACCATGGCAATATACTACTCCAACATTTTTTTGCTCCCTAAAAACTTTTACAGCTTTTTCGAGATAAGTTTTATCAATCAAATCATCAGCGTCTAATGGTAATATATATTCGCCGGAAGCCATATTTATTCCGGCATTTCTTGCTGAGCTTACCCCACCATTTTCCTTTTTTAAATACTTAAACCTTGTATCTTTTGAACAATATCTTTTTGCTACTTCCGCAGTATTATCTGGCGACCCATCATTTACTATTATGCACTCCCATTTACTTAAAGATTGCGATAAAACTGAGTTTAATGCTTCACTTAAGTATTCCTCCTGATTATAACAAGGAACAATTACCGAGACCATGGGGGTTTCGGAGGTTTGATTCATCATCTTTTAAATGCTTTATATATTGCTGTATTTTTCATTTTGTTTATTAACTTTTGAAATCGTGAGTTCATAATTAAATTCAATGATTCTTCAACTTTCTGATGATGACTATAATCCGTAAGAAACATACCAAAACCTTTTTTTAAAATGGTATCCCTTTCATGCCAAAGCAACTCCTGATTTTCACTTTTGGAACTTAGACCATGAAAACTAAAAATAGCTATAGGTTGATCTATATGCTTATAAGTTGCATTGTATCTACAAATAGCATTTACAAAAAATTCCCAATCAGAAACGATTTTTAATTTTTCGTTATACATGCCAATACTGGCAAATAACGATCGTTTTATGAGAGTGCAGGGATGTGGCAAACTATCTTTTAAAAAATATGAAAAAGAAAGATTAGAAGGATAACTCTTTACCCAATCATGCGTGCCTTCACGTACAATTAGATCGCCGTAAATAAAATCATGACCATTACTGACACCAGCTAATTGTTGTATACTGCTACCAGAATAAAAAACATCTCCCGAATTCAGAAAAAGTATATACTCCTTCGTCGCTTTTTTAACTCCCTTATTCATTGCCGCATAAACACCATTGTCCGGTTCGCTCACCTTATAAGTTAAATGATTTGAATGCTTTTCGATTATGGCAACACTTTCGTCGGTGGATCCTCCATCAATTAACAGATACTCAATTTGAGAATAATTTTGTGAAATAACAGACGCAATCGTTTTCTCTAAGCCACAAGAATTATTAAGATTTACGGTTACTATGGATATGGTGGGGCCGCTGCTGCTCAAAACACACATGGATTTTTTATTCTTGATATCAAAATCCAGATTGCTTTCCAGTTTAACTTATGTGGATGTAAATTCATTTATAATTTCTGAATCCAAATACTTCCTCCTTCATTTTCCAGGCAAAGCGGCATGTTTTCTTCGAACCAATCTTTATGAAAATGTTCAAGAAAAGTATTAAACATTAAAATCTTATAATCATCGTTGTGCATTAAGAAGGCTTTTAAAATATAACTCTCATTCCATCCGAATCCATTCCACTTTAAAACCCAGTCCTTAGGATATTCAAATGGATAAAAGATATCATGAAAATGAACTAAAACTCCACTTTTTAATCCTGGAAGAATCTCAAATAATATATGGTTTACATCACTGCCCGTTTTGGACACATGGGTGGAATCTATAAATAGAATATCATTTGCGTTTAATTTATCAAATAGGTCAAGATTAGTATCCTGGAGATTACTAATTAGTGTTTGGTTATTTATTTTATCTGCAGGTTTAAACAATTTAAAAAGCCTTTCTTCGGGATAAGGTTCTATAAAAGTTATTTTTATCTTATTATCAAAGAACAACTCATTTGTATCCAACATCACAGCAGAAGAATATCCTGAACCAACTTCAATGATAGATCCGGGTTTAAAATGTTGTATGATGAGGCTTAAAAAGATTGCATCTGAATGGCAATAAAAATTGTTATTATAATAATAACGCAAACCAGATTTCTCTTCTTCAGAAAATGGAAGAGCGCTATAATTTTCAGCTAATTTATTAAGAAGATCAACCTGCTCTTCTTCGTTTAAATTAACTCCCGTGATCTTATTTGATTTAATAGAAAAAATTTCATTAGCTCTTTTCGCTATTTCTTCTTTCGCTATTATCGGACTATAATAATGCCCCGGAGGAAAAGTGGTTTTATAAATATCTATTTCCTTTACCAGCTCTTTATATTGCTCACTTTCCTTTGCAAGCGTTTTAAAGTAGGGTAATTTATTAATGTATTTTTTAATTATTTGTTTTACCATTAAGCCCTAAATTATGAAGTTTCAATTTTGGTAAAATTGATATTAATATTGATTGATCTTTTCAATTACACATTCAATATCACCTTCGGTGTGAAAGTATGAAATGGGAAGGCTTAACACCCTCTTATGAATTTTATCAGAAACAGGAAAATCATCGCTGAATAAATGCGCATAACCTTCCTGCTTATGTGGCGGAACAGGATAATGAATTTCTGTTCTAATTCCATTTTTTTCTAAATATATTTTGAGCTCATCTCTGGATTGCGACATGATGCAGAATATGTGATACACATCAAAATGATCTTTATCTACGTGGGGCAAAATAAATTTATCCGGGTTAATGCCATGCAGATACATTTCAGCAAGTTTTCTTTTATGGTTATTTATCCCGTCAAGATATTTCAATTTTACTCTTAAAAAGGCGGCCTGAATTTCATCCAGCCGTGAATTGTACCCTATGTATTTATTGTAATACTTAACCTTTGAACCGTAATTCCTCATATATAAAAGCTTGTCGGCAATTTCAACGTTGTTGGTGGTGATAGCACCGGCATCGCCCAGTGCCCCGAGATTTTTTGTTGGATAAAAACTAAAGGCTCCTATATCTCCAAATGTACCCGTCTTGTTATCACAATACATCGCACCGTGTGCCTGTGCACAATCTTCAATAACCCGCAGATCATACCTCCTGGCAACTTCCATTATCACGGCCATATCACAACACTTACCATACAGGTGTACCGGGATGATTGCCCGGGTTTTAGAAGTTATTTTTTCTTCTATAAGTAATGGATCAATATTATATGTATTTAAAACAGGCTCCGCTAACACAGGTTTATACCCTGATTGTACGATGGCAAAAATTGTAGCGATATAAGTATTGGACGGTACAATAACTTCACTGCCCGGGGGGAAGTCAAAAACCTTTAAACCAAGTACCAAAGCATCTAAACCTGAAGCTACTCCTATCGTATGTTTAACCTGGTTATATTCAGAGAATTCTGTTTCAAATTGTTTTACCTGCTTTCCCAAAATATACCATCCATTACGCATCGTGTCTTCAAATACCTGTGAAAATTCTTTAAAAAAAGGTGCGTTTACTTTGCTTAAATTCTCATACTCAATTATGTTCTGCATACTCCTCGTATATATAATCATTGGGGTCAAAAAATTCAGAAGCCAGCACCATCAGTATTGCATCGCTTGAAAAATCATGCATATTATGCCAGTCTTCAGGCTCCAACAAGAGACATCTATTTGGTTTATCTAAAATAAAAATCTCCTTTTGCCTGGAATCATTATTTGAAATGATACAACGCCCCTTAATACATATAGCTGCCTGCCTTGTTTTGCGATGCCTGTGTCCTCCCCTTACAGAAGTATCCACCCCATAGATATAAAATATCCTTTTTATATCAAATGGAATTACCTTTTCTATCACTGTAAGATTTCCCCTGATATCTGTAAAGGTTTTTAAATCTACTATATAAGCCATGAAGCCTTGTTTGTTTTAATTTATACTTATAAACAATATCCAGGTCGATTAACATATGCCAGAACCTGAAAAACATACCATAAGAATCTATCTTATTATACAAGCCATTTTCCCTTTCCTTTGAGTTCCTTTTTATTGAGTCTGCAACTCTTTTACCCTGGTAGCGGATTATGGCATTTATCACCGGCTGTAGCACAAACCTCACAAAAACCGGCGAAGGCTTTACCTGGTAAACATTAAAACCTGTATGTACCAAACTTTTAAAAATGATCCGTAATCGCTGGTAATGATATAGTACCATGATTTTATCATCAACATACACTTTGCCATTGCGATGTACAATTTTATGATCACTTAGATTCCATGGTGCTAAACCCAATCCAATATGATCTATTGCCTTGATGTTATCTCCAAAATAAGAATGCCAGGTATCCAAATACTTTTGATCTGCAAACCGGTCTCCATCCAGCACATCACTGCACCATTCCAAACATTGACTTCTCCATAAGGCCAGGCAATTGTTGCCAACAGTATTATTTTTAAAAACCTGGAAGCTTACATTATATTTCCCCCAGATTTCCAAATGCTTTAAATGTGCTGAAAATTTGTGAGGCATAATAAGAACTGAATACTTATCCAGGTCTTTGAATATGATTTCAGAATTACTAAAAAAATACTGGTCGCAATCAAGTGAACAGATAAAGGGAATGGAAGGATCTTTTTGTAAAATGAAACCGGGATAATAAGGACTTAATGTAAAAATATAATCTACCGGTTTACGGAGTGGCTTTACCTTTAAAAGCTCCGGGTAATTATTTTCAATTTCCGATAATGTTATTAACTGAAGACCAGTTAAATTATTCGTTTCAAAATAATCATACACCTCAGCATCAAGACACACCACATACAGCACAAAATTTTTATGATGGCGTTTAATAGATTCATATAACGCCAATCCCCTTGAAAGATAATTTATGTCGAATAGAGTGGCGAAATACAACATGATTATTTTCGGGCCTCCATAAATAATGAATCCGGCTTTCTTACTTCCCCATTAATTAATTCAAGCCCATAATTGTTCCAGCCCGGTATATCACTTTCACTGGCAGTAACTTTTTTTATATTATGAAAACCAGTTTGTTTCAATAGTCTGCCGAGTGAAAAGTTGTCATACATCCAGCAGTGTACTTCTCCCCCGATCCTGAACCTGCCAATTTCAAGAGCCTTTACACCATCCTCTCCCAATAAATATTTTATGCTTTTCCTTTTAAGAAGAGAAGGAAGACTTTTCACTTTTTGCTTTAATGAAGATTTGTTTTTGATTGATGCAACATCCGGTGAATTGTTTTGTAAATATTTAATAATTGAACTCACTTCATACCCACAACGCTCAATAACAAAATCCTGGTTAATCATTCTTTTTTGCGCCAGGTAATCCAGCATATTACCTCCTGATGTATTCCTTACTGTTTGGTCATACATTTCCAACATCATCCAGTCGTAACAAGCCTGCTGGTATTCGTCACCGGAATTAGTTTGTAAAACCTCCAGGAAATGGAGATAATTCCTTGTGATTTTTTCCAGGTCCGGTATTGCTATCCGGATTGTACCGCCTGGCTTTAAAATCCTGTTACATTCCTGCAAAAAATTTATTCCATCTTCCCTTAAAAAATGTTCCAGCACATGGGAATGATAAACTACTTCAAAACTTTCATCGGCAAAAGGAATACCCTGTAAAAGATTATAGGCCAGTACACCTTCCCCAGTACTTACAAAATCAACGTTTGTCCAATCTTTATGAAAATGACTGCCACAGCCAACATTCAGGTATGGTAATTTATTGGCCATTTTTATTTTCTAAGAAAAATCCTTTCCAGTAAAAGTGATTGTCTCCATGTATAAAGTCAGAAGTAAAGCTATCTGCAGAACCAGATACAACATCATATTTAGCGGCAAATGCATTAATGAGTTTTTGTTCGTTAAAGAACCAACATGGATAAGAAGCTTTATAAATTAATGCAGGAACATTTTGTACGGTAAGCACATCCCTTCCGTGTTTTTTTTCAAACCCTGTTCTATCCAGAATAATATGTGAAAAATTATACATTAATAATTTTTGAATGAAATCATATGGGCCGGGGAGGTATTGCAACACACTTGATAAAATTATAACGTTCGGCTGCTGATGTTGCAAACTTTCTTCAATAGTATAAAAAAATTTAAGTGTCTCATCTTCAAAAAATTTCTTACCCGTTTCTACAAAAATTTTTTGCTCAACAATGTTCCAGCTAACCTTTACACCAGATAAAAAGCTTTTATTTTGAAAATAAGTGCTCCCTAATGAGCCGCCAAAATCCAGTACACAAAGTGTGTTATTATTTTCCAGAGCACATCGTTGTAATGCCGCTAACAAAGGCCATGAGTATTCAATCTCATCAAACAGTACACTGTCCCTTTCATATTTTGCCTCACCGTTTTTTACTTTCAATAAAGCATTTTTACATTTCTCTAATATCTCCTTATCATCATAGCCGGTTGTATGTTCTTTAGCCTGTTGCCATGATGAATAATTTCCTGTCCATGCAATAATCTCATCAGTGATGATATTATTCGTTTTCTTTTTAGCAGCTAATAGCTTTATGTAAAAATTTATTGCAATGGGAGGAATTAATTGTTTAATAAACCTTTTCATCTGGAAACAGGCTTCCTTATTTCGCCTTGTCTTATTTCTCTTTTTACCCGGTTATAAATTCTGCTGAGCAAAGCATGAGGGTCTAAAGGAAACATACCTTTCTTTTTATTTGTGGGGTTATGTAAGTGTGAAAAATATTTTTTCCATCTTTTCAAAACAACCTTATTCGTTTCAATTTTATTTACTGCCTTTATATTTACCGGTTTTTTATTATTCCATTTTTTATTATTGAAACTATCAATGGTTTCATTATGCGTTCCAGAGTTATCAAAACCTGCATTGTAGATGAGGGTAGTTTTTGGATACAGTGTGTATTTGTTATTAATGAATGCAGATGCATGCCAGCAAATTGCCCAAGAGTCCACCTTATTTTCAATTTGATATTTCAGCATTTGAATGTATGGATAAGTTCCTTCCATGTCGAATTCAAAGTGAAGGCTTTCATCATCCATCCTGCTCAATAATTTTTTTGCATCACTTTCAAATAAACTCCATCCCCGTGCCCATGTTGCCCAGCCCCAGCAATCTGCTCCCCTCATAAAAAAAGTTTCAGGCAACCTGCTGGCATTAATTGGATAATTATATGAATGAATGCAGATCACCTTTTGCTCATCTTTATAAACCCTAAGACCGTCATTCATATATTTAAGAAAATAGGGTGACACAATTATGTCATCTTCCAGAACTATAATGCTTCCATGCTTATTTACTATGTCAGTAACTCCTGAAATTATGGAATTAGCAAGCCCATTGTTTTTATCCTGCTCAATTACTATAACCTCTTTACACCATTGCCTGCTTTTTACAACTTCCCTGGTGCTTTTAATTTTTTCTTTTCCTTTATCATCTGAACCTTCTTTAGCACCATCGCAATAAACGTAAAGTATTGACTTATCAGCTAAGTCATTTTTTGCCAAAGCCTCCAGCGTTTGCTGAGTATGGGTTGGGCGATTGTAAACAAAAAGTACGATAGGGGCTAATGTCATGGATCACTTCTTAAAGTATCTCTGAAAAAAAAGGTGCTTACTGTTTTCGCAAACAATTGATAACCTAATGGATTCAACAATTTATATAACCTTGACCCTTAAATATCTTCCAATGACCCACTCCATTCTTCCGTTAAAACTATATAAGGCCTGTATTTAGTCCAGTCATTTGATTCCAGTATTTCAAAATCCAACCCTTCAACGTCTATAGTCAAAAAATCAATGTGCTTACCTGCCGGAAGAAATTGTTTCAGCACATTGCCGAGAGTTTTTGTTTTTACCACAACTGAGTTTATTAAGTTATATGGAGTATCTGCAATAAGGTGATCCACACGTTCCCTGAAAAAAGTATTTAATGCAGGCTCATCCATTATATAATATTCTATTTCTTTTTCAGTTGCTGAAATTCCCATTTCTAAGTTGATATCCTCCGGCCTTATATCTTCAAAAGGGATCATACTGCCGGGTGTAGCATCAATATTAATTCCTCTCCATCCTCTTAAATATAATTTATACGTATTGGAAAATCTTGTCGGGTGATGGGCTCCGATATCAATATAAAAACCATTTTCCTTTTCAGAGAAAATTCTTTCAAGGATAATATCTTCTCCTTCCTGTGAATAATAAATATTTTGGTTACGGCTTTCATTTTGAACCACATTTTTCTCCCGGGTATATGCGGCACCATTTTTTGGAAGTAAAGATTTAACCGCTTTTTTAATAAGTGTTTTGATATTGGCCATTTATTGTTGAATACAAATTCTTACTGGTATTATTTTGTTCCCATTCACAAAGTTCAAATCCTGGAAGATCCAAAGAACTCTCCAATGAGCCATTCCATTCCTCGGTCAATACAATATAAGACCTGTATTTTCCCCAGTGATTTGATGCTAGTATTTCTATTTATTTTTGAGGTATTAGGTCGATGCAAAAGTATTATCAGAGCATAGGTTTTCAATTTATAAATTACTGTTTAACAGCATCTACTATCAAAGAAGTATAATTTAATTTACCACCTTATTCCTTTCATCATATCTTTTAGACCTTTCAATTTTTCCACCATTATTTGACCAATCTATAAAATGAAAAATCCCATTTTCATCCCAGTATTCAAGTAACTCCACTAAAAACCCAGCCTTCTCAAGTTTTTCCTTCATGATTTTATAATTGTAAAGTATTTTATGATCATCAGCTCCGGCACCATTACCTCTTGGCTTCACATAATCAATATATACTTTATCCGGATGAAAACCGTCAGGTACCGCAACTCTAAGCCTTCCACCTTTTTTTAAATATTTAAAACAATATTTATTAGCAAGTTCTGTATCTTTTTCTGTAAGATGTTCCCAAACATGTTCTGCCATAATATTATCCAATCTTAAAAAAAGCAATAACTGATGCCAATTACTGTCCTTTGTTACATTTAAATTGTGTAGGTCAGTGGCATACCAGGTTTTATCTGTTATAATACCTGCTGATCCTACATTGAACTTACGTTTTTTAATTTTCAGGAAAAATAAAAACAAAAGAACTCTTCTGATTAAAGATTTCATTTATAAGACATTTGGTATTAGCTGACGTAATCGCGTAAACTTATAAAACTCAATTATAAGTTCTTTATAGTATATTTTCCAATACAAGTATTTGGTGTGGTTAGTGAAATGTATTCTTAGTGTTACGATTACTTTTCAAATTATGCTCCAGGTTTTATAATTTATTATAGCAATAACTATATCTACATACTTACGATTGTACTAAGTTCTTTCCCTGCAAAAAATGAATTGTGTCTTCATTACAAATTAAAAAATTATGATGGTCATTATCCCATAATTTATCAACAATGCAAGCTTTACTTATTTCATCTATGGAAATGTATTTATAACCTATTTCGTGAAACATTTCATTTAGCACTAAAGCATTTTCGTCGCCCATAACTTCAATTAATATATTTGGTTTGTCCCTCATAATTACATCATACATACCTTTAATTACCTCTATCTCGTACCCTTCTACGTCAATTTTTATTAAATCTATTTCAGGAATTTTATATTTCTCCTGCAGGTAAGCATATGTTTTAAGGGATACATCTATCGCAACAACTTCACTTTGTCCCGTAATTTCAGGATGTTTTACATAACGATTATCATTGACGCTTGACATATAATTTAATTGATCCTTAAGAATAAACATCCTGGCAGTTCCTTCTTCACCAGACATAGCACATTTTTCTGCAATGATGTCGAATTTATTTTTTGTTATATTCTTTTTTAGCACCTCAAAATTAACATCCACCGGTTCAATTGCAAAAACATTTGCGGAAGGATTTAGACTTTTTGCAATTAAAGAATACACGCCAGTATTCGCCCCTACATCAAGAATATAATTTGCTCTTTTCGAGAGTTCCGCCCATATTTTTAAAGATTCCTTTTCCCAGCTCCCATAAAGCCCATTTTGCAAAAACTCTCGTTCTAAATAACTATCTTTCCTCAAAAACATTAAAAAAGTTTTATTAGATATAGTATCTTTTATTTGAATGAACTCATCATAATTAAAATCATGCATCTCATGATTATTCATAGTTTTTTCAGAAATAAATTTCCAACCTTTTTTTATAAGTAATTTTATTTCAGACATTACCTTTTTTTTAGATGCACCATTCATTTAATACTATTTGGTTCCCATTCACATAGTCCGAAGCCGTCTTGTATAGATACATCAAGCATTTCAAAGTAAGCTTCATTCATTAATGGCATGTAATCATTTAAAAAACTGTCGGAAAAAGTTTCTCCGCGGTATTTATTAAAACTTAAATAATTACTGTCACGCCCTTTAAGAAAAAACATGTTTTGCATATAATAGGGTTCTATTATCTCCTCTTTATTTTGGCCGGTTTTGATATCATCCAGGTTTGTAAGCGCTTTTCTATATTGGTCTATGCTGTATGATACATTAATGAAGTTATAAGAAGTAAAAGGATTATCATAAATACTTATAACAGGTATTTGGTGGTAAGCAAATTCAGCCGCAGCAGTACCGTATGCAGTTATTATAGCCTGTGGCCGCATTTGAAACAACTGGCTGTTAGAAGTTTTTTTATCAATGAAAGTTATGTTACCCTCTTGGTATTTATTTTTCAATTCTTTGCATACCAGTTCATTCCCCTCGATGCCGTTTGGATGTTCTTTAACCAAAACATTTATTGTTGGATCTTTGGATAAAACATCAAGGGTAAATGTCATCCATTCATAAAAATCAGGAAAAAGCAAATCCCGGTAAATATGAGGAGAATCAAAAAAACAATGGGCTAATATTACTACTGTATTATTTCCTTTTAATTTTTCAAGTTCCTGGTTATAATATTTTGAAAAGGAGCTTTCCTTCATATAACCGATGGCAGTATCTATCTCTCCTTTAAATCTGCTTTCAAAAGACTTTTTTGCAATGCATAAACGTTTTTCTTTATTATCAAGTTTTTTAAAAAGACCGGAATAATACTGGTGATTATTTTGATGAGTAGGAAAATCAATAACTGCTTTATGAACAATAGATTTAAAAGCACCTACTGTGTAAACCGGTATATTCCTTTTTAAACACAATCTAACTATAAGGCCATGATGAACATAACTGGTGTACGTATTTACCAGGGCAGTTACATTATACTTTAAAAATAATTGCTCCAGGCTATTGCAAATATGTAAAGACTGAACAATTACTTTATCGAGAAATGGATCGTTAAGATCAATGGTTGGCTTATGGGCAAACCTCAGGTAAGTGTCATACACAAGGTCTCCAACCTTTAAGCCATTTATTTCGATATGCAGAATATCTTCCTTTTTTTCGATTTGATTTTTTATGTGTGCAAATTGCTCATTAATTCTTTTTTTATTTTTGTGCTGGCACACATTTCTAAAAATTACTTTACCACCAAAAGATAAAAATATCCTGTCGAGCCTTTTATAAAAGATCTCGGAATATAGCTTATCCCATAAAAATTTATTTTCAAATATTACATCTTCCAGTTGCGTGGCTACAGAATACAATCCAATATTTGATTTATTTTTCAATGCAAGATAATTTGTTGCAGCGGCTTGTTTTATACAAGTTGAATAATCCTGCACTATTTGGGTTAGTACTATATTCTTGTTTGTTGCATTCCATTTTATTTTGTAGCGTTCAAGTTTCTTAATAAAATGATTTTCGCTCTCGCTATTTTTTGATGTAATAACATAATTGAATTTAATTTTTTTTAATAAGCCTATATAATGTTTAATCTTTGTAACCATTTAAAATTGCAACTATTTAATTAATCTTATCTCTATACAACTCTAATACTAATCCTTATAAATAGATCTCACTAAACAAAAAGCTTCTGCAAAATCACAGCCTATTGAAATCCCCCATCTCTGGGCTTGTATCTTCAAACCTTCGGGAGAGCGGGGATGTGGATAGGGTCTTTTTTCAAATTCATAACTTTCCATTCCCTGTATTTTAGCATTGATATTTTTTTTATTAACAGAAATAAAAAAGTTTGGGACAAAATGCCGGGGGTCAGAAGAAGCTCTCCATTCGGTACCAGAAGGTGTCTCAAAAGTGATAATAGTTTCCACTTTTTCGTGTTCCATCGGCCTGCAAGCAGTCATAACAGCTTCAAAAGTTCTTTGATGATCAACGTTCAAATCGCCGCCATGGTGTGTAAAAATTATTTCAGGCTCAAATGCGGCTTTTTCTTTTTCTACTACTTTGATAATATCCAATAAGGCAACCGTATCAAAACGATTGTCAGCAAAATCGTGAATGCTTACACTATGGTACCCAATGGCAGCCTGTGCATTTTTAATATTATTCCTGTGTATTGCCAATTCTTTTTCCCATAAAGAAGTATCCCTGGCATCAGACCTGGATGTTATTCCTTCACCCAATATAACAACATGTACCTTTACCTCAAACTCATTAATAAGCCTGTTCATTGACGCACCCAATCCTAATAACTCATCATCAGGATGAGCAACTATGAGCATAATTTTTTTACCGTGAAACATATTCATGATTAATTGCCTCTATTAGCATTATATATTTATCATTTAAAAAAAAATGGTTGTTTTCAATTTCCTTTGACACGTTCAGGATAAAGTCTTCCTTTTTATCCTCTTCAAAAAAGGTTGAGTTTTGCCAATATGAAATCACACTATTAGCATCTAACCATTTGATACTATTTCGCGTTGTATAAATATGAACTTGCTTAAAGTTGTTTGCTGCAAACTTTAGTACATCTTCAACCATAAATTTTGATGATGAATGCAATACCGGCTCAGCAATATTTATATTTAATCTGAGAATTAAATCAAAAAGTTGCTTATTGTTATTGCCATACGGACCCATAACAATAAATCGCCCCACGGAATTCAATGATTGCTTAATGCGAGAAAAAACTATCTCAATATTTAAAGAATAATACAATCCATAAGAACAAAATATTATATCATATTTTTCACTACTCTTGTAAAAAAAGTCATCAATTCCCGTATTAAAAAATATCATGCGATGTTGATCATCTTTATTACTTGCTTTAACTACATCAATCGCTTCATTAGAAATATCAAGGCATGAAATAGTCGAATTAGGAAATGTTTCTAATAAACATTTGGTTTGCTTACCCGTACCACAACAAAGCTCAAGTATGTTAAGAGTTTCGTTAGTGCCCTCGATTTTTTCAAACGCCCATTTATTAATGTCGATGGTTTGAAAATTTTCATTTTGAGTAATTCTTTCAAAAAGGTAATCTGTCTTTGCCGCTTTATTATTTGATTTCATTTTTATTAAATTAAATTGTCCCATGTAAGAGGAATTCCTCTATGCAGATTTTTTCTTGACTTTTTACCAAGAATTAAATTTAGATACCTAGATGGCAATCCATCTCCTGGCCGGATAACTTTAATATTTTCATTAGTGAATATGTCGCCTTCTTTAATATCCCTTGTTACATAAATCGAACGTTTAAAACGGACATTTTTCTCTTCAGCAGTTTGAATTCCATATTCTACATTTCCCAGAGCTAAAAATGCTCTTTTACTTTCAACAACTAATGCCTTCATTTCTGATGGTTCCATGGAAAATGCACTATCAACACCCCCATCAGCCCGGCTGAGGGTAAAATGCTTTTCAATAACCTTAGCACCTAAAGCAACAGATGCAATTGCAGCCCCTATTCCCATTGTATGATCAGATAATCCCACATGGCAATGAAACATATCTCTCATATGCGGTATTGTTAACAAGTGCGTATTCTCAGGAGTTGCCGGATAAGTACTTGTGCATTTTAGCAGTATTAAATCTTTACACCCTGCATTACGAATAACTCTTACTGATTCATCAATATCACTTAAGGTGGCAATACCTGTAGACATAATAACCGGCTTATGGGTTGAAGCGATTTTTTTTAATAAAGGCCAATCGGTATTTTCAAATGAAGCTACTTTATACGCACCAACCCCCAAGTTTTCCAAAAAATCCACTGCAGTTTCATCAAAGGGAGTACTGAAACAAATTAATCCTTTCCCTTTGGCATAATTAAAAATCTCCTCATGCCATTCCCACGGGGTATAGGCTTCCTTGTATAAATCATACAAATTTTTTCCACTCCACAAAGAATCGTTATCAGTGATATCAAATAAGCCGCCCTTTACATCAATCGTAATAGTATCGGCAGTATACGTTTGCATTTTTATGGCATCAGCGCCGCAAGCAGCAGCTGCATCAACAATAGCTAAAGCACGGTCTAAAGATTTATTATGATTACCAGACATTTCAGCAATTATAAAAGGCTTGTGATTTTCTCCGATAATCACATTTTCGATCTTTATATCATTCATTAGATTGAACTTTAAAATACTTTAAAAGTTTCGTATTTTTTATTTTATGCAATCCCATATTTGTAAAACCTAATCCACTAAAAACATTTTGAGATCTTATGTTATCTTCTTTTACATAAGCGGCGAAAGAAAATTGATTCACTAAATGAATACTTTTTTTAACAATCAATTTACCCAATCCTAAACCTCTAAATTTTTTTGAAATTGAATAATCAATTTCCCATACCCTTTCTATATCATTAAACTCAAAACGTATTTGTCCTGCAGGTTCATTGTTTATTTCCAGAATAAACATTTTGCATATTGGTGAATTTATTTTTTCGTTGAACCATTCCGTATGTTCTCCAAATGATATTGGCTGGTTATTTATAGAATTACCACGTACTTGATTGTCATTAACCCACTCAAATAATAGGACAATGTCAGAACCAATAACATCTCTCAACTTATAGTTAATATGTTCTGCTGATTGTTTGTTTTGCATAAGAAAAAGAAAACTTTTAGAATTTCGGATGATGAAAAAGGTGCGGTTAGGTATTTAATACTATCCTGGTTTTTTATCTTTTCTGAAATGGTTTCTTTTTTTAACTCAATAAAACTATCAAGACCTAAAGCCAAATGTTGGGTAATAAAACCATTGTATACAAATTTTTGATTTTCTACATAGTAACCCGTAAAGCATTTCAATCCTCTTGAATATGATTCAATCAAAATTGTGCTTGCAGCAACAAACGCATGTGTACACTTATCCATCACATTTACCAATTCATCTGCACTTAAATTATGGTGCAGATTAATTTTTGCAGAAGAAGATTTCATCTCATCCAAATCACTCAATAATTTGGAACCGAAAGATGAAGAAGTTAAAACATAGAGCGTTTTAAAACTTTCATCCTGCAATAAAAATTGAACAATCTTTTTTGTGTAGTGAAAATAATCAGAACCTCCTAAGCTGATAAATGCATTTCTTTCTGAATTATTTTTTTGTGCAAAAGGTTTAAAAAAAGCCTGCCTTAACATTGCATAATCTAAACCAGTTAAAAGTAAAGTACTGGGTTCTATATTATAAATTGATCTGTCTATTCCCGGCGCATGATTGATAACTGCATCGCCAAAAAAATGGTTAACTGCAAGGTCATCTATGCTAACAAGTTTTGCTCCCGTTGCTTTAACTGATAACTGATATTTTTCTCCAAATAAATAACCGTCTGTTACTACTATTTCCGTCCCGCATAAATACTCTCCCAAATCAAACTGGATTTCATCGCCTGCTTCTACTAAATCCGGCATTTGATACCGAATCTTATCTTTAAAACTTATATAAGATGAACAACTTTTTTTAATTTCATTCAGCACAAACTCATCAGGATTATTTATAGCGAATACACACTCATAATCTTTTTTCAGCATTTCAGCCAATGCAAGTAACCTGTAAACATGTCCCAATCCAATTTGGCTATTACCATCTGCTCTTAATACAACTTTTCTTTTATTCATGCGAATAATAATGAATGTTTCATCTCAGCAATCTTCCAGTCAACTTCATTATCTATATCCTGCACTTGTAATTCGCTCAAAACAATTGCTCCTGAATTTGATGTATAAATTTTTTGCTGTTTCAGGAATGACTCAACATGTATCCAATAAAATTGACCTGCATCATGATATGCCGGTGGCAGATCCTGCGACCGCTTATTCATATTCTCAGGCCAGATCATTTCTACTTTTCCATCTTCATTTATTTTCAGGCTTCTTAAAACCGGATAACTGAATTGGCATACAGGAAAAACAATATCATGCTTTTTTTCTTTCAATAATTGATATGCATGCTGAAGACTTTCTTTCGAAATAAAAGGTGCAGTTGGATAAATACAACAGGCGTTTTCAAAATTTTTATCAATATTTTTTAGCTGAGCAATTACTTCCATGATAACATCTGCAGTTCCAGAATGATCATCGGAATTTATATCACTTCTAAAAAAAGGAACTTCGGCTCCGTATTTTTTAGATACTTCTGAAATTTCTTTATCATCTGTTGAAACCATTACCATATCAAACAATTCACTTTGCAAAGCAGTTTCAATTGAATAGGCAATTATTGGTTTACCTCTGAAAAGCTTAATGTTCTTGCGGGGAATCCTTTTGCTACCACCTCTTGCAGTTATGACAGCAACATTACTCATTTATAATATCCAATTATAGTCTCAATAACAAAATCCAATTCCCCATCAGTTAAGGTCGGATACATTGGCAGGCTTAAACACCAACTATAATATTTTTCAGCATTAGGATAATCGTTTTCTTTAAATCCCTGTTGTTTATAATATGGCATCAGGTGAGTGGGAATGTAATGAACCTGAGGAAAAATATTTTTTGTTTTTAAAAAATTATATAGCCCAAGCCTGTCATCAACTTCTATAATATACAAATGGTACGCATGTCCTTCTACAAAACCTGATTGACCTTTTAACCATTCTTTTCCTTTAAAAGCAATTGCATATTTCTCTGCAATTTCTCTCCTGCGTTTTAATCCTGCTTCCGCCCTTTTTAATTGTGAAATTCCCAATGCAGCCTGGAAGTCTGTTAAACGGTAATTGTATCCCAGCTCCTGCATTTCCATATACCATCCGGGATATTTTTCAATTACTATAGAAGCGTTGCCGGCAGCCCATACTTTATCATTTAAAAAATTGTCTGCATCTCTTGTTATTCCATGTGTTCTTAAATTAATCAGTCTTTTATACAGTTCCTCATTATTAGTAGTGATCATGCCACCCTCACCACATGCAATATGTTTAACGGGGTGAAAAGAAAAAATGGACAGGTCAGCAAACTTTCCGTTGCCACATAATTGTTTGTTCCCATTACTATCTGTAAAAAATCCTCCCGGAGCATGACAGGCATCTTCTATTATCCAAACATCATATTCATTTGCAAGCTTTTTAAACTCTTCAAGGTTTAAAGCACGGCCTCCAAAGTCAACAGAAATAATTCCTGAATAAGTTCCTTTAGGCGCTGATTCAAGTAAACGCTTAACTGAATTGATATCCAACAAATAAGTTTCAGGATCAATATCCGCAAATGCAATACCTCCCCCGCAATACCTTACACAATTGGCAGATGCAGCAAATGTGATAGGTGTAGTAATTACTTTTTGAGCTTCTCTTACATTTAATGCCATTGCTGAAAGGTGTAAAGCAGCAGTTCCGTTGGCAACAGCAACAGCATGTTTACAGCCGATGTACTTAGCAAATCTTTTTTCAAATTCAGCGATCTTAGGGCCTTGCGTTAAAAAATCGGATTGAAGCGTTGAGACAACCGCTTCAATATCTTCTTCGCTTATAAATTGCTTTCCGTATGGAATAGATTTCATCAACTTATTTTACTCAACCTGCCCTTTTATCAGGTTTCTAAGTTCTTCCACAGATAGCCATTCATTGTTGGTCCCTGAATTATAATTAAATCCCTCAGTTACTTTTACAGGTTTGAAATGGTCTATAAAATC